>DASXOA010000014.1:0-1690 GCA_036494675.1 Rugosimonospora sp. | reverse complement strand
CGGCTTGTGCCGCCCGGACACGTAGGTCGCCTGGCCGTGCAGGAGCTCCGGATCCAGGTTGTTCATCGCGCCGTGCGAGTCGTTGCAGACGATCTCGGTGGCGCCGGCCGCCAGCGCCCCGTCGATCGCCGCGTTGACCTCGCCGAGCAGCAGCCGCCGGCCCTCCTCGTAGGGCCGGCCGGGCGGGATGCACTGGGACCAGTCGACGATCCCGGCCACGCCCTCCATATCGAAGGAGATGAAGACCTTCATCCCGAACGGGCCTGGCGCGTGCCCGGGCGCCCGTCCGCGTCGCCCTCCGGGGCATGACCCGCCCGGGCCCGCGCCTGCCCGGCTGCTTGCTGCGCGCTCTGCCCGACCTGCCGGGTCACCCGCGACTGGTCCTCGGCCGCATGCCGCGGGTGGGAGGCGGCCAGGTTCCAGCCGAACGCGAGCATGACACCTACGGCGACCGGGCCGACGGTGGCCAGTACTCCGGTCCGGCCGCGCACACGATCGCCCCTTCGCACGGACAGGGAGCGTACCAGGATCAGCTGGCGTGGGTGAGCTGCCCGGGGAAGAGCAGCGCCAGTTGCCGCGGGTACCCCGTGATCAGCCGCAGTTCGTCGTCGGTGAGCGGCTTGCCGGTGGCGGACGCGCACAGCTGGACCAGGGAGAACACCAGGTCTTCGTCCCCGTCGGAGACCTCGAGGCCGAGCCCGTCGAGCACGTGCCTGAACCCGGCCTTGCCGCCGTACTCGCCGGTGAGCACCACCCGGCCCTGGCGGGTGAACCAGTCGGCCGGGAACGGCCCGAGCGCCGCGTCGTCGTAGAGCTCGTAGTTCCCCCGGTCCTTCAGCGCCCCGTCGGCGTGGATGCCCGACTCGTGCGCGAACGCGTTGCGGCCCACCCCGGGCCAGGCCGGCGGCAGCGGCTGCCCGAACGCGTACGCCGCCCACAGCCCGAACCTGCGGGCCCAGGACAGGTCGACCGGGTCGCCGATCGCCGCCGAGTCGCTGATCCCGAACCCGTACCGGAACGCCAGGATGCAGGACAGCAGGTCGGCGTTGCCGGCCCGCTCGCCGATCCCGTTCACGCACGTGTTGATCCAGGCGTCTTGCCCGGCGTCCAGGTCGCCGAGCGCGCCGGACACCGAGTTGGCCACGGCCATGCCCAGGTCGTTGTGGCAGTGCGTCTCCACCGGGATACCGATGTCCGAGGCGAGCTTGGCGAACCGCTCCCTGATCCGCCCGGGCGAGTCGCCGCCGATGGTGTCGCAGTACCGGACCCGCGACGCGCCAGCCTCCTTGGCCGCGAGCGCGAACTCCAGCAGGTACCCGTCGTCGGTCCGGGACCCATCCTCGGCGTTGACCCCAACGGTTTCCGCGCCGCCTGCCCGTGCCACCGCGACCGACGCGGTCATCTCGTCGATGATCGCCGAACGGTCGAGTTTGCCGCGGAACTTGTGCGCGATCATCTGGTCCGAGGTGGAGATGGACAGATTGTAGTGCCGCAGACCCTGTGCTCCCTGGCGCGCCTCCGGCACGACGGAAAGAGCACTCTCGACATCGCCCGGCACAGCCCGGCACCAGCCTGACAGGCGCAGGTCACCGAATGCCCCTGCCTCGCCGAGCGCGACGCAGGCGCGCACGTAGGGCGCCTCGTGGAACAGGAAAGGGAACCCGATCTCGGACTGGGCCACGCCCAGCCG
>DASXOA010000013.1:0-4603 GCA_036494675.1 Rugosimonospora sp. | reverse complement strand
GCCGGCGCGGGCCGCCGCCGGGCCGCCGGTAGCACTGCCACCACCGGCCGGACCACCACCACCGCCGGACGTGGCGCCACCGCCGGACGTGGCGCCAGGGGCGGCAGCCGCCAGCGCGGCCCGCACGGCCGCACGCAGGGTCGGTTCGGTCCGCGCGGCGCGGGCCAGGGCCGGCACCGTGGTGGCCAGCGACAGGTCGTCGGCCCGGCCGGCGTACACCCCGCCGAGCAGCGGATCGACGAGCCGGTCGACCACCTCGTCCCCCAGCCGCGCCCGGACCAGGGCGCCGACCGCGATGTCTTCGTCCGGCCCCAGCAGCGGTTCACCGAGGTCCCGGTCCCGCTCGACGGCCAGCCGGGCCACTCCGTCCAATGTGGACGGATCGGCCGGTACCCCCATCAGCGTGCCGCGCGGGATCGGCCGCAGCGCATTGTCGATGGCCAGCGCCGCCTGGCTGGTCGCCGGGTGCCGGATCGCGTCACCGAGCCCGACCCGGCGGG
This sequence comes from Rugosimonospora sp., assembly GCA_036494675.1. Lineage (GTDB taxonomy): Bacteria > Actinomycetota > Actinomycetes > Mycobacteriales > Micromonosporaceae > Rugosimonospora. Next base: position 4,103 of record DASXOA010000013.1, on the reverse strand, counting down.
CCAACCGCGCCGCCGGGCTCGGCGAGCCGTCCGGGTCCCGCATGAGGAACGTCTCCGCGCCGGCCTCCAGATAGCCGTCCGCGAAGGTGTCGGTGCGCAGCTTGCCGCCCAGCCGGGCACCCTGCTCGAACACCGTAATCCGGGCATTTGGCCCGAGCCGCTCGCGCAGCCTCATCGCCGCGGCCAACCCGGCGATCCCGCCGCCTATGACCGCGATCTCCACTGACCGGGTTACGTCCACCCTCGCAGCCTAAGCACCTAGAGTGGCGAGCATGACCAGGGTGGCTGTGGTAACGGGTGCGGCGCAGGGAATCGGGCGACGGAGCGCGGAGGTACTGCTCGGCGACGGGTACGACGTCGTGCTCTTCGATCGGCAGGCGATCGACGACTTCCCTGACGGTCTCGTCCACGTCGGCGACGTGACCAGCGAGACCGACGTGGCGGCCTGTGCGGCGGCGATCGCCGAGCGCTACGGCCGCATCGACGTGGTGGTCAACAACGCGGGAATCGCCAATATCGGGCCCGCCGAGGACATGGACGTGGCCACCTGGCGGCAGGTGCTGGACGTCAACCTGACCGGCCCGTTCCTGATCAGCCAGGCGTTCGGGCGGATGATGCTGGCCCAGCGCTCGGGCTCGATCGTGAACATCGCGTCGGTGGCCGGGCTTCGGGGGGTGGCCGACCGGTCGGCGTACAACGCCAGCAAGCACGGGCTGGTCGGGCTGACCCGGACGCTCGCCGCGGAGTGGGGCGGACGCGGGGTCCGGGTGAACGCGGTGTGCCCGGGCTGGGTCAAGACGCCGATGGACGTCGAGTCCCAGGGTGAAGGCGCGTACGGCGACGAGGACATCACCGGGCACGTCCCGCTCGGCCGGTTCGCCAGCCCGGACGACATTGCCCAGGCGGTACTGTTCCTCGCCGACCCGGCACGCAGCGGCTTCATCAACGGCACCGCGCTGTCGGTGGACGGCGGCTGGTACGGCGACGGGTCCTGGCAGTCGCTGCGGCAGGCCACCCGGACCCGCTGAGTCCGACCGGCCTCGCGCCGCTCGGCCCGCCGGCCCTACCGGGATCTGCCGGCTCCGCTGGACCTGCCGGCTCCGCTGGATCTGCCGGCCCTGCCTGATCTGCCGGCCCTGCCGGCCCTGCCTGATCTGCCGGATCTCAGGCCTCGGCGTCCGGCCCTCTCGGCGAGTCGGCCCGGGTCGGGTCGTGGCCCAGCGTGAGCAGCGTGCTCCGCCACGGATCGTCGTTGATGTCCGCCTCCGGGGCGTTCTCCAGCCTCCCGCGGATCAGGTCAGTGACCTCACGCATGGTGTCCAGATCGGTACCGGTGAGGTCGGTACGCCGCTTCTCCTTGATCTGGAGCACCCGCATACCGAGCGCGTGAATGTCGATGTCCGGTTCAGGCGCGTACGTGTCCGCCCCGTCCGGCGTGTTCAACAGCCAGTCGCGCAGTTCCGGGGAGGCCATGTTGACCAGGGTGTGGAAGTTCTCCCACACCTCGACAAACTCGGAATCGTTACGATTCATCGGCGATCACCTCAACGGGACCCGTACCCGATCGGCACCGGCACAATCGTCGTGCCCGAGATAGGAACCCAAACGCCTATACTCCCGCTTCGGGGTGCTAGGAACGGGGGAGGCATTGGCGCGACCTGTAACGGCTCGCCTCGCCGCACTGCCGCTGCGCCGGCTGGGTGTCGGTGCCGGCGTTCTCGCGCTGGCGATCTCGGGTCTGTTCCATGGGCTGGACTCCGTCCCCTCGGTCACGCAGGTCAAGCCGAACGTGGCCACGAAGGACGGGGCCTTCGACGTGAGCGTGGTCACCTGCCGGGTGGTCAACGACCTCTCCCCTCTCAAACCGGACAAGGACGGCGACCGCTGGTTCATCGTGCTGGCCAACGTGACGGTGACGGCCGACGACAGCCAGGCCGGCGTCGACGAAATCATCCGGGTACCGAACGTTCCCGGCCTGACCGACGACGCACCGGATCACGTCGTGCTCGCCCGCGACGCCACCGAAGTCGAGCAACTGAACCCGGGGATGACGGAACGGGTGGGCTTCGTCTGGGAGCAGTCCAGTTCGGTGCCGGTACCGACCCAGGCCCTGGTGCAGGTCTACGGCAGGACGCTGCGCGACTCCACGCTGACCGGCGACAAGGAGTGGCTCGATCCGGCGATACATGCCGAAGTACTGACTCCGGTGGAGGACCGTCGGACATGAGCCAGCCACCCGAAAGCCCCCCACCGGGTACCTGGCCGCCCCCGGGGCCTCCGCCGAACCCCTGGCCGGCCGGTCAGCCGGTCCCCGGCCAGCCCGTCTCGCCCGGCCAGGCAGTCCCGCCCGGCCAGCCCGTCGCACCCGGATCCTGGCAGCCCTGGAATGCCTGGGCTGCCCCGCCCGCGCCGCCATCGGCTCTCGCGCCGCCATCGGCTCTCGCGCCGCCGACCGCACCGGCGCCACCGGCCCCCGCGGCGCTGCCGCCACAGTCCATGGCACCACAGTCCATGGCACCACAGCCCATGGCACCACAGCCCATGGCACCGCCGCCGCTGCCGCCGTTCATGCCGGGTTCGCCGGCCATGACGACACCGTCTGACATGGCGCCGTATGGTCAGACACCGCCTGGCATGGCACCACAAGGCCAGGCACCACAAGGCCAGGCGCCACAGGGCCAGGCACCACAAGGCCAGGCGCCGGGGCAGCCGGCGGCGGCCGGCGCCGCTCCCGCACCCGGTGGTCCGATCTACGAGCAGCGACCGGTGCGCAGTCATCGCCAGCGGGTGTACGGCAGTGCCCTCCGTCGGCGGATCGGAGCCACCATCGCGGTCATCGCCGCCCTCGCGGTCGGCAGCCTGGTCATCGATCACGTCCCCGATGTCGACACCCAACACGAGCCGTACCTCCGGACCGGCAGCGTTGGCAAGCTCGTCGACGTACGCACGTTCGACGTGAGCGTGCTGTCGGTACGCGGGGCCGCCGTTATCGGCGATTCCGACTCGGCCTTCGACTCCGACTCGACGCACAACACCAGCGGCGTCTGGGTACTGGTCCGGATCCGCCTGGTCGCGGTGGACAAGCCGATGTCGGTCAGCTATGCCGCCGTACATGACGCGGAGGGGCGCACGTACCTGGCCAGTGAACGGTTCGATCAGCGGCTGGTGGACGGCGAGTACACGCTGCAGCCGGGAGTGCCCGTCGCCGGTGAGGTCGCCTTCGAGGTACCGGTCGCCGTCGCGTCCCAACTGTCGATCCGGCTCGCCGCCCCTGCCCAGGTCCACGACCTCCGGATGGATGCCATGGCGGACATCTCGCTCCGGATCGACGCCGGCGCCGTACGGCAATGGAAGGCAACGACGAAGCCGGTGACGCCGGCGGTACCCACGGTGGTCAGATGAAGACCGGATGGTGGCGGCTCAACTGGTGGGGACTGTTGCTGCTGGTACCCGCCCTGGTTCTGGCCCTTTACCTGCCCGCCAAGGACGCGTACGCCCAGTACCGGAACGCCGAACCCCGCAAGCCCATCTCCGGCGCGCCCGGAGGATCGGTCACCTTCGCGGGTGCCCGTCTACGGTTGGAGCAGCTGTCCGTCGCCAAGGGGCTCAAGGATTCGTTCGACGAGCCGGTCGACATTCCGGACGGGACGCAGGCCTGGCAGGCGACGATCGACTTCGACGAGCCGGACACGAAGGCGCTGTCCCTGTGCCGTGTCTATCTGGAGACGGGCGATGGTAAGACCTTCAGTGCGAGTCCCGAGGAACTCGGTGACCTGGATGCCCAGTTCGAATACTGCACGCCGGACGATACTGACCTCAAGTCGGCGACGTTCCAGCGGGTGGAGTACTTCCTCCTGCCGCAGAACGTCCGCCCGGTCGCGGTTGAGATCACGCTGAAGGAGAAGCTGCCCACCTACGCTCGGCTTACGCCGCCCTGAGATCGTGGCGGGTCGACGAACCGCTGCTCAACGGTCGGCGGGTCGACGAACGGCTGCTCGACAGTGGCGGGGCCGGCGGCAACCGCGGTGGGTTCGCTCGACGGCTGGAGCGCCTGCCGTACGGCCGCGGGAGCGGACTGCTGCACAGGTACGGCGGGCGGATGC
>DASXOA010000012.1:0-2310 GCA_036494675.1 Rugosimonospora sp. | reverse complement strand
CGCCCCGACGGAGGGACGGGTCATGTACGCCGCGCTGCGAGCGCTGCCCGTGCCCGAGGAGCCCGTGGCCCGGCTCTGGCACGCGGCCACCCTGCTGCGCGAGCACCGCGGGGACGGTCATATCGCCGCCCTGGTCGCCGCCGGCATCGGCGGGACGGAGGCTCATGTGCTTCACGCTCTGTCTGAGGGCATCCCCCCGGAGAAGTTCGGCAGGGTCCACCACCTGCCCGCGGACCGGCTCGCCGCGGTGGTGGACGGGATGCGCGCGCGTGGCCTCATCGACAGCTCCGGCGTGCTCAGTGACGCCGGCCGCAAGACCAAGGAGCGCGTCGAGACGATCACCGACGACCTCGCCGCAGCGGCGTACTCCGGTCTGCGGCCGAGCGAACGCGACCAACTCATCGCCGACCTCGAACCCATCTCCGCAGCGCTCAACGCTGCCGGCTCCCGATAGTCAACGTAAACGTCGAGGTGCCACGACCGAGGGCACTCGCCGAGGCCGAGCACGTGTTGGTGAACCGGCTGGCGGCGTTCGCTGATGTCGCGAACCTCGGCGAACAGGGTCACGATCCGATGCGTGCGGCGCAGGTCCGTGGCCGGCCGCGGCCGCGGAGTCGTCTCGGTGGTCGAAGTCGGGGTGGGTGTGCCAGAGGCTGGCGTTGCTGCGCAGTGGCCCGGTCAGCGTCACGTGGGACGGGAGTCGGCATAGTTCGGTGCACAAGTAGGCGCCATCGGCGACCACGTGCACGGTGCGGCCGCGGGTATGGGTGGCGATCACCTCGATCAGTTCGCGGGCGAGCACCGGCGAGCGGCCCAACGAGCGGACGCCGGGACGTCATTGGTGTCCCCGAGACCGATGCGTTCCCGCCGGATTTGCCCGATTCCCGCCAGAGTGCGAAAGCGTCCCGGATACTAGACGAGTCGACGTTGGCCCGGTCGAGGAGGCGCCGCCGCATCCTCTCCGATGCCGGGTCGTCGCCGGCGGCCGCCACTCCTGTTCCGCAGCGCCCTTGATCGGTCTCACGGGCGTGCCCACTTGGACAACCGGACGGGCTTGGAGAAGAAAATGAGTGAACAGGTGCCCAATACGACCACGGACGCCGGTATCCCCGTGGCCAGCGACCAGTACTCGCTCACGGCCGGCCCCACCGGCCCGGTTGTCCTGCACGACGTGTACCTCAATGAGAAGCTGGCTCACTTTGTGCGCGAGCGGATCCCGGATCGCGTGTACCACGTCAAAGGCGGCGGTGCCTTCGGCTACTTCGAGGTGACGGCGGATGTCACCCAGTGGACCAAGGCCGCCTTCCTGAGTCAGGTCGGCAAGCGCACACCGGTCTTCGCGCGCATCTCCATAGTCGCCGCCGACGAGGGCTATCCGGACACGGACCGCGACGTGCGCGGCTTCGCCGTGAAGTTCTACACCGAGGAGGGTAACTACGACCTCGTCGGCAACAACACACCGGTCTTCTTCATCCGCGACCCGATGAAGTTCCCCGACTTCATCCACTCACAACTGCGCCGACCCGACAACGGCACGCGCGACAACGACATGCAGTGGGACTTCTGGTCGCTCTCGCCGGAGTCGGCCCACCAGGTGACGATCCTGATGAGTGACCGCGGCACGCCGCGCACGTGGCGCAACATGAACGGATACGGCAGCAGCACCTACCTGTGGGAGAACGCCGCGGGCGAAAAGTTCTGGGTCAAATACCACCTCAAGACGGAGCAGGGGATCCAGAACATGACCCTCGACGAGGCCAAGGCCATGTTCGTCGAGGATCTCGACTACCACCGGCGTGACCTGTGGGAGGCGATCGCCCGGCAGGACTACCCGTCCTGGCGCCTGGAAGTGCAGATCATGCCCTTCGAGGACGCGGCGGACTATCGCTTCAATCCGTTCGATCTGACCAAGGTCTGGCCGCACAGCGACTATCCGCCGATGACGGTCGGCCGGATGGTCCTCGACCGTAACCCCGAGAACTTCTTCGCCCAGGTCACGCAGGTCGCCTTCGAGGTATCGAACATGGTTCCGGGCATCGGGCCTAGCCCGGACAAGATGGTGCTGGGCCGAATGTTCGCCTACGGCGACTCGGCGCGCTACCGCAACGGCACGAACTACCTTGAGATACCGGTCAACCGCCCGATCAACGAGGTGCACAACTACAACAAGGACGGCCCGATGCGGTTCGGGCACCACGGGAACCAGCCGGTCTACGCGCCGAACAGCTACGGTGGGCCGCGGGGTGACGCGCAGCGCTACCGCGATCCGGGCTGGATGGTGGAGGCCGGTGAGATCATGCGTACGGCCTA
>DASXOA010000011.1:0-2054 GCA_036494675.1 Rugosimonospora sp. | reverse complement strand
GGAAGGCAGCCGGTCGATGAAGACGAAGCTGGTCCCGGTCTGCTGCTCGGGCACCACGTAGCGATGGTCCTGGCTGGCCGTCATGATGATCAGGCCGTCCACCCGCCGGTCGATCAGGGTGCGCGCGAGTTCCCGCTCCCGGCGCGGGTCCTCGTCCAGGCTGCCGGCTAGGACCAGCACGTCCCGGTGCCGGGCGTAGTCCTCGACGGCCCGGTGCACGGCGGAGGAGAATGGATTGCTCACGTCCTCGAGGAGCAACCCGATGGTGTTGGTCCGCCCGCCCGTTCGGCGCAGGCTCGCTGCGGTCAGGTTCGGGCGGTAGCCGAGCTCTTCGGCCGCCGCGCGCACCCGCTGCACCAGTTCCGGCGCGACCGTCGGCACGTCGTTGACCACGCGGGACACCGTCTTGACGCCGACCCCGGCGAGTGCCGCGACGTCCCGCATCGTCGGTCGGTCGCGACGCGCGTCCGCGTCGGCGTGCTCAACCACGTCTTCCTCCGAAGGCCGATCCCTGAACGCCGTGCCGTCTTGACGGCCCCATCATGGCCGGGCGACCGTCCGGGCCGGGACGCCCCCCGGTCCGACCCCGTCAGCGTGGCGGGTTCCCCTCCGGGTGTCGGCTGTGCGCTCTCCTCGGTTACAGCCTCGCGGCGCCGGTCATGATGGCGACCGCCTCGGCCGGGGTGTGCGACTCTGGCGTGATGACGCCGACGGCGCGACCTAGCCGCTGGATGTGAATCCGGTCCGCGACCTCGAACACGTTGGGCATGTTGTGGCTGATCAGGATGATGCCCAGGCCCCGCCCGCGCAGGTCCCTGATCAGCCTGAGCACCTGACCGGTCTCCCGGACGCCGAGCGCGGCTGTCGGCTCGTCCAGGATCACCACCTTGCCGCCGAAGGCGGCCGCCCGAGCCACGGCGACCGCCTGCCGCTGGCCACCGGAAAGCGTCTCGACCGCCTGGTTGATGTTCTGCAGCGTGCTGATGCCCAGGTCGTCAATGTACTGCTTGGCCTGCCGCTTCATCCCGCCGGTGTCGAGCATCCGCAGGACCGAGCCGAGCAGCCCCGACCGGCGCTGCTCGCGGGCCAGGAACAGGTTGCTCGCGACATCCAGCGCGGGCGCCACAGCGAGCGTCTGGTAGACGGTCTCGATCCCCGCCTCACGCGCTTCCTGGGTACTGCGGAAGGTCGTTTCCCGGCCGTCTACCAGCATGGTGCCGGCGTCCGGGGTCATCGCCCCCGACAGGCACTTAATTATCGTCGACTTGCCGGCTCCGTTGTCGCCGATGATGGCCAGCACCTCGCCTGCGTGCAAATCCAGGTTCACCCCGGCCAAGCCGATGACGTGCCCGAACGTCTTGACTAGCCCGCGTGCTTCCAGTACCGGCCGGGTCATGACTTCACGCTCCGGATCCACTGGTCCGCGGCGACCGCGGCGATGACGAGCACACCGACCGCGAGCACCTGGTAGTACGGGTCCACCCCGGCCAGTGCCAAGCCGTTTTCGAACACCTGCACGATCAGCGCGCCGATCAGCGAGCCGACGACCGCACCCCGGCCGCCGAACAGGCTGGTGCCGCCGATCACGACCGCGGTGATGCTCTCCAGATTGGCGTTGATGCCCGCGTTCGGGTCGGCGCCGTTGATCCGGCCGACCAGGATCCAGGCCGCGATCCCGATCACGGCACCGGCCACCACATACACGCTGAGTAGTACCCGGTTGATGCGGATACCGGCCAGCCGGGCGGCCTCCGGGTCGTCACCGGTTGCGTACACGTGCCGACCCCAGGCGGTCTGCCGCAGCACGTAGGCGAAGATCACGTAGAGCAGCAGCATCATGAGTACGCCCACCGTGAGGTGGAAGTTGCCGATCGAGATCGTCGATCCGGTCCAGGTCATGAATGTGTTGGGGTTCAGCGAGATAGTCTGCCCCTGCGCATAGATCAGGGCGCCTGCGGTGAAGATGCTCAGCGTGCCGAGGGTGACAATGAAGGGCGGCAGCTTGATCCGGGTGACCAGCAGGCCGTTCAGCGCTCCCGCCAGCACCGCCACCG
>DASXOA010000010.1:0-37514 GCA_036494675.1 Rugosimonospora sp. | reverse complement strand
CAGGCCCAGGAGCAGGTGCTCGCTGCCGATGTACCGGTGCCGCAACCGCACCGCCTCGCGCAGCGCCAGCTCCATCACCTTCTTGGCGCGGGGACTGAACGGGATGTGACGTGAATCCCATTCCGGTTCCCTGTCGCGCAGTGGCCAGCGCCGGCGGCGGGCCGGCAGCGGCTCTTCCAGCGCACCCGGTCCGAAGGTCTCCTCGATCCTCGTGCGTACCGCGTCGAGGTCGATGCCGATGGAGGACAGGGCCTCGGCGTCGCTGGCGCCGAGCGGGCCGAGGATGCCGGCCAGCCGGTCGATCTGGGCGCGGACCTGCTCCGCCTCGACGCCGGCCTCGCGCAGAACCCGCGCCGCGATGTCGTCACGCCCGTGCAGCAGGCCCAGCAGGAGGTCCTCGGTGTCGATGCGCCGGTGCCCCAGCGCGCGGGCCTCCCCCTGCGCGGCGACGACCGCCTCCCGGGCCGACGATGTGAACCGTTCGAACATCACGCATCCTCCCCGCTGGGCACGGCCGGCCGGCCGGCGTGCTTCTTGTGTACTGCCTGCCTGCTCACCCCGAGCGCGTCCGCGATCTCCTGCCAGGACCAGCCCAGGCGCCGCGCGTTGTCCACCTGGACGATCTCCAGCCGTTCCAGTAGTCGCCGCATCGCGAGCACGGCGCGCAGGCCGATTCTGGGGTCTGCGCTTCCGGCCGCCGCGGCGAGTTCGGTCGCCTTGGTCATGCTGTCAATCTACGTTGACACGGACAGTGCTGTCAACCGAAGTTGACGCTGGGGTGGTCAGCCGAGGGGGAACTCCGCGACGGTGGTCGTCCCGACGCCGTCCGAGCGGATGTCCAGGTGGGCGGCGACGCAGCGCACCAGCCACAGCCCGCGTCCCCCGGACGCGGTCGGTTCCGGCCGCATCCGGCCGGCATGCTCGGTGTCGGGGAAGCCGGGGCCCTCGTCGCTGACCACACAGCGCAGCACGGTGCCGTCGAGGGACAACCGCAGCCGGCCCTCGCCGCCGCCGTGGCGCACCGCGTTGCTGGCCAGCTCGTACGCGGCCAGCACCAGGTGCTCGACGGCCTCGCGGGACATCCCGAGGTCGCTGCCGTGGGCGGCCACCGCGTTGCGCAACGACACCAGGGTGGTGCGGTCGAATGCCTGGTCCAGCACGATCCCCGCCGCCGGCTCGAAGCCGGACGGGGCGGTGGGCGCGGACCGGTCGTGCTCAGGAATCATCGGGCGCCACCCGCAGACGGAGCGCTTCGATGTCCTTCGCGCCGACGTGGAGCAGCACGGTGCGCACCAGGCCCCGGCACAGCACCGTCATGCCGCGGCCGGGCGTCAGGGCAGCGGCGGCCTGCACCAGCACGCCGGCGGTCGCCGCGTCGATGAAGCGCAGCTTCGCGAGGTTGACGTGCGGCTGGCTGTCCAGCCGGACGGTCTCGGCGAGGGCCTCCCGGAAGGCGGTCAGGGAGGTGTAGTCGATCTCTCCGGCGACCCGGATCCCGGCGGGGGAGTGCTGGCGGCAGATGCGCAGCACCGGATCCTCGTGGTAGACGGTGGCGGCCACCGCGCACGAGTGCGCCGCCGTCGTACTGGCCAGGGTCACCGCGTCGAACTGCTGGCGGTCGTACTGGCAGATCGCGGTCACCTGGGCGGCGGCGAAGAGCTGGCTCGCCTTCTCCTCGAAGGCCACCAGGTGCTCGGCGCCCGCCACGGGCTGCGCGGCCCAACCCATGTCGGCGGTGATCCGCAGGCCGGCGAACCCGTCGCGGTGGGCCCGGTCGATCTCGTTGGTCAACTCGTCGAGGACCCGGGCCGGCCGGAAGCCGCCGTCGGCCAGCCACACCCGCGCCGGTTCGAGGGCCAGCTGGCCCTTTGCCGCATACGGCTGCGCCTCGACTCCCCGGTCGGCGAGCCGGCCGGACAGCGCGGCGGGAGCGTACGAGTCGGTGTAACACAGCACACGGTGTCCGGCGGACAGCCCGTTGCGGACGAATGCCGCCACGATGTCCAGCCGCTCCTCCTCGTCGGAGAAGGTCAGGCAGGCGTGGTCCCCGGGGCCGAGCCGGTCGACCGATGTCGGTACGCCCAAACCCCTCTCCCTTCCCCGGTGCCGATCTGGGACAGAGCAAGGCTAACCGCATCGCGCCACCTGCGCAGCGTGCGGTGGGTCGCGACCGCCGGGCCCCGGCCCCTGCCGCCGCTCGGCCGGTGCCGGCCGCTGCCGGCTGGGCCGAATGCCGGCCGCTGCCGACTGGGCCGGGTGCCGGCCGCTGCCGACTGGGCCGGGTGCCGGCCGCCGGCCCAGCCGGCCGGCTCGGGCTCAGTCGGCCTCGACCGAGCCGGTCAGCCGCAGCCGCCGCTGCGCGCGCTCGTAGAAGGTGGTCCGGCCCAGCCGCACCACCCGGGCCGCGCCGTCGACCACCGTCATGTCCAGCGAGTCGCCCGGGTGCAGGTACCCGATGAGCTGGCCGTCGGCCTCCATGCCGATCTCGCCGCTGCCCGGCAGGATCTCCAGCCTCAACTTCTCGCCGGTCGACAGGAACAGCGCCCGGTTGAACGCCGAGTGGGGTGCGACCGGCGTCACCAGCAGCCCCGACGCGCTCGGCGACACGATCGGCCCGCCGGCCGAGAAGCTGTACGCGGTGGAGCCCGTGGGTGTGGCCACGATGACCGCATCCGCCCCGTACCGCACGAACGGGTGCCCCTCGACGTGTACCTGCACCAGACACACCGGATGCCCCGGTATCCGCATCATCGCGACGTCGTTGAACGCCAGCGTCTCGCGCCCGCCCACGCCGGCGCGCAGACCCGAGCGCGGCTCGGTGGTGAACCGCTGCGCGTCGATCGCGCCCAGCGCGTCCGCCAGGTCGGGCGGGTCGACCTCGGCGAGGAATCCGAGCTTGCCGAGGTTGACGCCGAGCACCGGGGTCTGTGCCGGACTGGACAGCCGCATGGCGCGCAGCATGGTGCCGTCACCGCCGAGGCTGACGATCAGGTCGGTGCGCCCGCCCAACTCCTCGGGCTCGACCTCCAGGATCTCGCGGCCGGCCCGGCCACCCTCGCCGGGCAGGCCGAGCACGGTCGCGCCGTGCCTGCCCGCCCAGGCGCCGATCAGTTCCATCGCCGGCGTGCAGTCGCGGGCGGGGTGCAGGACGAGTCCGACCGCGTTAATCATCCCCACGGCTCGATTCTGCGGCATCGGCGCGCCGGGCGCCGGTCAGGACCGTCCCGAACCCGGAAGTTGTACCGCCCGCGGCCGGCTTCGGCCGTTCGTCGCCGCCATTGTCTGAGCTGGGTAGGGTGGTTTCGCTGCCGACCTTCAGGGGGATTCATGCGCGCACTGACCGTACGACCGGGGGTGGCCGATTCGCTGGCGCTCAGCGAGATCGCCGAGCCGCCGCCATCCGAGGGCACGGTCCTCGTCGACGGGCTGTGCGTGGGCCTGTGTGGTACCGACGCCGAGATCGTGGCCGCCGAGTACGGGGAGGCGCCGCCAGGGTCCGAGCTGCTCGTGCTCGGCCACGAGAACCTGGGCCGGGTGGCGGAGGCCCCCTCGGGCTGCGGGCTGGTCGCCGGTGACCTGGTGGTCGGGATCGTCCGCCGGCCCGACCCGGTACCGTGCCCGGCCTGCGCGGCCGGCGAGTGGGACATGTGCCGCAACGGAGGGTATGTCGAGCACGGCATCAAGGGCCTGCACGGCTTCGCCCGGGAGCGGTGGCGGGCCGACCCGGACGCGCTGGTCCGGGTCGATCCCGGCCTGGCCGACGTGGGCGTGCTGCTGGAGCCGACCACCATCCTGGCCAAGGGGTGGGAGCAGGTGGACCGGATCGGCAAGCGGGCGTTCTGGGACCCTCAGGTCGCGGTCGTCACCGGTGCCGGGCCGGTCGGGCTCCTGGCCGCGCTGCTGGGGGTGCAGCGGGGTCTGCAGGTACACGTGTTCGACCGGGTGACCGACGGCCCGAAGCCGCAGTTGGTGGCCGACCTGGGTGCCACGTACCACGCCGAGTCGCTGCCGGAGAGCAAGATCGAGGCCGACGTGATCGTCGAGTGCACCGGGGTCGCCTCGGTCATCGTCGACGCGCTCACCCACAGCGCCACCGACAGCATCGTCTGCCTCACCGGCGTCTCCTCGATCGGCACCACCATCCCGCTGGACATCGGCAACCTCAACCGGAGCGCGGTGCTGCGCAACGACGTCGTGTTCGGCACGGTCAACGCCAACCGGCGGCACTACGAGGCCGGCGTGGCCGCGCTGGCGGCCGCCGACCGCTCCTGGCTGAGGCGCCTGATCACCCGGCGACTGCCGCTGGAGAGGTTCCAGGAGGGTTTCCACCGCCGGCCCGACGACGTGAAGGTCGTGCTCGACCTGCCGCCGCGGGGAGCGGCCGAGTGAGCCGGATCGAGGACTACGCGCTGATCGGCGACCTGCACACCGCCGCGCTGGTCGGCCGGGACGGCTCGATCGACTGGATGTGCCTGCCCAACTTCGACTCGCCCGCCTGCTTCGCCGCCCTGCTCGACGGTCCCGGGGCCGGCCGCTGGCTGATCGCGCCGGCGCAGGGTGGCACCGCGCGGCACCGCCGGTACCGGGGCGACACGCTGGTACTGGAGACGGAGTGGCACACCCCGGAGGGCCACGTCCGGGTGATCGACTACATGCCGCCCCGCGGCGTCGCCTCGGACGTCATGCGCATCGTCGAGGGGATCAGCGGCACGGTGCGGATGCACACCGAGCTGACGCTGCGCTTCGACTACGGCCGGGTGGTGCCCTGGGTGCGCCGGGTGCCGGACGGGATCGAGGCGATCGCCGGGCCGGACGCGGTGTGGTTTCGCACCCCGGTTCCGCTGGAGGGCCGGGACAGGTCCACGGTCGCCGACTTCACCGTGTCCGCCGGCGAGCGGGTTCCGTTCGTGATGACCTGGTCGCCCAGTTTCAAGCGGGCGCCCGGGCGGCTGGACGCCGAGAACTGCCTGGCCGAGACGATCGCGTTCTGGGAGGGCTGGTCGTCCCGGTCGCACGTCACGGGCCGCTGGCGCTCGGTCATCCAGCGTTCGCTGATCACTCTCAAGGCGCTGACGTTCGCGCCGACCGGCGGCATCGTCGCCGCGGCCACCACCTCGCTGCCGGAGCAGATCGGCGGCCCGCGCAACTGGGACTACCGGTACTGCTGGCTGCGCGACTCGACGTACACGCTGCAGGCACTGCTGGCCGCCGGGTACGTGGACGAGGCGAAGGCCTGGCGGGACTGGCTGTTGCGGGCGGTGGCCGGCGACCCGGCCGAGCTCCAGATCATGTACAGCATCGACGGCACCCGCCGGCTGCCCGAGTACGAGCTGCCCTGGCTGTCCGGGTACGAGGGTTCCGTACCGGTACGGGTCGGGAACGCCGCCGCCGGACAGTTGCAACTGGACGTGTGGGGCGAGGTGCTCGACGGGCTCTACCTGGCCCGCCAGGGCGGCCTGTCCGCCGACCAGAATGCCTGGGACGTCCAGGTCGCGCTGCTGGACTACCTCGAAGGCGCGTGGCGTGAGCCGGACAACGGGCTGTGGGAGATGCGGGGTCCACGCCGCCACTTCACCCACTCGAAGGTGATGGCCTGGGTGGCGTTCGACCGGATGGTCCGCAGTCACCGCGAGTTCGGCCTGCCGGGCGACGTGGACCTGTGGGAGGCGCGGCGCAACGAGATCCACGCCGAGGTCTGCGCGAAGGGCTTCGACGTCCAGCGCAACACGTTCGTCCAGTCGTACGGCAGCACCGAGCTGGACGCGAGCCTGCTGCTCATCCCCCGGGTCGGGTTCCTGCCCGGCAGCGACCCGCGGGTGGTCGGCACCGTCGAGGCGATCAGCCGCGACCTGACCGAGGACGGTTTCGTGCTGCGCTACCGGACCGGGCCCTCCGACGACGGGCTGCCCGGCTCCGAGGGCGTGTTCCTGGCCTGCTCGTTCTGGCTGGTCGACGCGCTGCACGCCATCGGCCGGGAAGCGGAAGCGGTGGACCTGTTCGAGCGGCTGCTGACCCTGCGCAACGACGTCGGCCTGTTCAGCGAGGAGTGGGACCCCAAGGCCCAGCGGCAGCTGGGCAACACCCCTCAGGCGTTCAGCCACTTCCCGGTGATCGTCAGCGGGCTGCAATTGCACGCGCGCCGGCATCGGCGCAGCGACCAGCCGGTACCGGCGCCGTCGCCGTAGCGCGGCATGGTAAACCGGACGAACAGGTCTTCCAGGCTTCTTGCCCTCGTGGCTTGTCCGTTTTTATCGCATTATCTGAAGATGTCATGCGTCGCGGCCCTCCACACGCTTGCGTTAGACCAGCGACAGCACATGCGAGGGGGGAGCGAACAGTGCGGAAGCCATCGTTACTGGTAGTGGATGGTGCGAACGTGGTCGGCTCGGTACCGGATGGGTGGTGGCGCGACCGGCCGGCCGCGGCGGCGAAATTGCGTGACGCTCTGGTGCCGGTGGCCAGCGGGGGGCTGGCCAAGGTGAGCACTCCGGTCGAGGTCGTCCTGGTGGTCGAGGGGGTGGCGGCGCGGCTGCCGGAGGTGCCCGGGGTGCACGTGGTCCGGGCGGACGGCTCGGGCGACGACGCGATCGTCGAACTGGTCAAGGACAGGCAGCCCGACCGCAAGTGCGTGGTGGTCACCGCGGACCGGGAACTGCGCAGCCGGGTCGGGGCGCTGGGCGCGTCGGTGCTCGGCCCGCGGTCGCTGCCGTACCCGTAAACCGCCGCCACCCGCACCCGCCCCGTGCCGGAATCCGCCTTCCGGCACGGGGCGGGTGCGGCGTTTGCGGCCCGGTCAGCCGACCGCCGGCTCGGCGGCCCCGGTGAAGACCCGCCACTGCGCCGCGTACAGGCCGTCGGCGTCCAGCAACTCCTCGTGGGTACCGTCCTCGACCACCCGGCCCTGGTCGAGGACCACGATGCGGTCCGCCCGGGCGGCCGTGGTCAGCCGGTGCGCGACCACCAGCGTGGTGCGCCGGTGGGCCAGCCGGTCGGATGCCTGCGTGACGATCGCCTCGCTCGCGAGGTCCAGCGCGGCGGTCGCCTCGTCCATCAGCAGGATGTCCGGGTCGACCAGTTCCGCCCGGGCCAGTGCGAGCAGTTGGCGCTGGCCGGCGGACAGGTTGCGGCCGCGTTCCGAAACCTGGTGCAGGTACCCGCCCGACAGCCGGGCGATCATGTGGTGCGCGCCGACGGCGGCCGCGGCCGCCTCGATCTCGGCGTCGGTGGCCTCCGGGCGGCCGTACGCGATGGTGTCCCGTACGGTGCCCGGGAACAGGTACGACTCCTGCGGCACGACGCCGAGCCGGTGCCGGTACCCGGCGAGGTCGTAGGCGCGCACGTCCACGCCGTCCACCTCGACCGACCCGTCGGTCACGTCGTAGAACCGGGACACCAGCTTGACCAGCGTGGACTTGCCGGCGCCGGTCTGGCCGACCAGTGCCACGGTCTCGCCGGGCGTGATCGACAGCGTGACGCCACTCAGCGCCTCCGCCGTGTCGGGACCGTACCGGAACCGCACGTCGCGCAGATCGATCCGGCCGCGGAGCCGGGCCGGCGCCGGGATCGGTCGCTCCGCCTGCGGCGTCGAGGTCGGCGTGCGCAGCAGGTCCCGGATCCGGCGCAGGCCGACGGCCGCCTGCTGGTACCCGTCGAAGACCTGGGACAACTGCTGTACCGGCGAGAAGAACATGTCGATATAGAGCAGGTACGCGATCAGGGCCCCGGCCGTCAGCGACCCCGCGTGCACCAGGTGCGCGCCCACGATCAGGGCCAGCGCGCCGGCCACGCTGGACAGCAACTGCACGAACGGGAAGTAGATGGCGATGTAGCGCTGGGCCCGGGTGCGGCTGACCCGGTAGTCGTTGCTGCGCCCGGAGAACCGCTGCTGGTTGCGCTGCTCCCGGCGGTACGCCTGGGTGGTGCGCATGCCGGCCACGTTCTCCTGCAGGTCGGCGTTGACGATGCTGACCTTCTCCCGGGCGTCGGTGTACGCCTTCGCCGACTTGGCCCGGAACAGCAGCGTCGCGACCAGCATGATGGGCAGGGTCGACAGCACGACGAGGCCCAGTTCGAGGTTGATCAGCAGCAGCGCGACCAGGATGCCGACGAAGGTCAGCACGCTGACCGCCGCGGTGGCGAGCCCGGTCTGCAGGAACGTGGAGAACGCGTCGATGTCGCTGGTCATCCTGGTCATGATCCGGCCGGACATCTCGCGCTCGTAGTAGTCCAGGCCGAGCCGCTGCAGGTGGGCGAAGGTCTTGACACGCAGGCTGTACAGCAGCCGTTCGCCGGTGCGCCCGGCGACCCGGATCTGGGCGACGCTGACCCCGACATCGGCCAGCACCACGATCAGGCCGATCACGGACACGGTCAGGATCACGCCGAAGACGCCGTGTTCGACGCCGCGGTCCACGCCGTCCCGGGTCAGTACCGGCAGCACCAGGCTCGCCACCGCGTCCAGGGCGACGAGTACCAGGGCGACCAGCAGCGGCCGCAGCACCGGGCGCAGCAGCCGGCCCAGGCCGAATCCCGGGTCGGGTGCCCGCACCGAGGACTCGTCCACGATCGGCTCATCGGTGGCCGGCGGCAGCGCGGCAACCTGGGCGAGCAGTTCCGGCGTCGGAGGGAGGCTGGCCATGAACCCGACCATCGGGCCACCGGCGCCGCCGCCGCGACCCATGCCGGCGCGGCCCATGCCGCCGCCGCGCGGCAGGCCGGCCGCCGCGGCGGGACCCGCCGTGATCCGGTACGCCGGCTGGCCGTCGACGTCCCGCTCGCCGACCCACAGCGACGGGGTGATGCCGTCCACCTTCTCCTCGGCCGCCGTACCCGGCTCCGCCGGCAGCTCACCGGCGTCGACGCCCTCGGCGTCGGTACCCGGGCCGGACAGCAGCAGCCGGTACAGGGGGCAGCGCCCCTGGAGCTCGTCGTGGGTACCGACGTCGACCACCCGGCCGGCGTCGAGCACCGCGATCCGGTCGGCCAGCGCCAGCGTGGAGCGGCGGTGCGCGATGAGCAGCGTGGTGCGGTCCCGCATCACCCGGTGCAGGGTGGCGTGGATCTCGGCCTCGACCCTGGCGTCCACCGCCGAGGTGGCGTCGTCGAGCACCAGGATCCGCGGATCGGTGATCAGGGCACGGGCCAGCGACACCCGCTGCCGCTGACCGCCGGACAGGGTCAGGCCCTGCTCACCGACGACCGTGTCGTACCCGTGTGGCAGCGCCGAGATGAACCCGTCCGCCTCCGCCGCCCGGGCGGCCGCGACGATCTGCTCGTCGGTGGCGTCCGGCCGCCCGTACCCGACGTTGGCCCGCACGCTCTCCGAGAACAGGAAGCTGTCCTCCATCACCAGCCCCACGGCCGAGCGCAGCGAGTCCAGGCGCAGCCCCCGCACGTCGTGCCCGCCGACCCGCACCGTGCCGTCCTGTACGTCATAGAAGCGCTGGAGCAGCAGCGAGACGGTGGACTTGCCGGAGCCTGCGGTCCCGATGAGCGCGACGGTCTCGCCGGGGCGTACCGACAGCGTGAACCCGCGCAGCACCGGCTGCGACGCGACGTACCCGAAGGTCACGTCGTCGAAGTCCACGCCGGGCGCCTCGGTGGGGGACAGGTCCAGCGCGTCCGGCGCCTCGGTGACCACCGGCCGGGAGTCGATGATCTCGAAGACCCGGATCACGCTCGCCCGCGCCTGCTGCCCGATGGTCAGCAGGCCGGAGAGCATCCGTACCGGCGCGACGAGCTGCGCCAGGTAGGTGGAGAAGGCAAGGAACGTACCGAGGGTGATCTGGCCGTGCACCGCGAGGTAGCCGCCCAGCGCCAACACGCCGACCTGACCCAGGGCCGGGATCGCCTGGAGCGCGGGGGTGTAGTGGCTGTTGAGCCGGTTGGCCCGGATGCGCAGGCCGAACAGTCGCCGGGCAGCCCCGGCGAGCTTGCCGAGTTCCTGCTCCTCCTGGCCGAAGCCCTTGACCACCCGTACCCCGGTCACCGCGTCGTCGACCACGCCGGCCACCTCGGCGGCCTGCTGCTGGGCCTCCCAGGTGGCCGGGAACAGCTTGCGCCGCGACAGCACCGCGACCCACCACAGCCCGGGGCCCACAGCCAGGGCGACCAGCGTGAGCACCGGGGACAGGACGAGCATGACGACCAGCGAGATGATGAACAGCAGCAGGTTGCCCAGCAGGATGGGCAGCATCCCGAGCAGGCTCTGCACCATGGTGATGTCCGAGGTCGCGCGCCCGATGAGCTGGCCGGTCTGCAGCTCGTCCTGGCGCGCGCCGTCCAGCCGCGACAGCGCGCCGAACATGTCGTTGCGCAGGTCGTGCTGTACGTCCAGGGAGAGCCGGCCGCCCTCGTACCGGCGGACGTAGGACGCGCCGTAGTTCACCACGGCGGCGATGATCAGGGCCGTGGCCAGGGGCAGCAGCGCGTCGCGCTCGGAGAGGATCGCGTTGTCCACGATCGAGCGCTGCAGCAGCGGTACCAGGGCGGTCAACGACATGCCCAGCACCGACGAGCCGAACGCGAGCACCACGCGCAGCCGGAACCGCATGCAGTAGCCCAGCAACCGGCGCAGCCAGCCGTCCCCGTTCATCGGGCAGACTCCGCCCGCGCGGATTGAGCGGATTGAGCAGCCTGCGCGGCGGGCTCCGCCTGGGTGGGGATGGGTTCTGTGGGGGTGGGTTCTGTCTGCGCGGGAACCGGCTGCGCCGGTGCGGGCTCCGCAGCCTGCGCGGGGGCTGGCACAGCGGCCTGCGCGGGGGCGGGCCCCCGGGCGCGCAGCCAGGCGTCGAGCGCGTCGCCGGCGTCCGTCAGGCCGTCGACCAGCCGGTCCGGGTCGGTCATCCGGTCCAGCAGCGGCGCGAGCGCGGCCAGGTATGCCTCGTCGGCGCGCGCCAGCGCGGCACGGCCGGCGCCGGTGAGCTGGAGCCGCACGATCCGCCGGTCGCCGGGCTCGCTGGACCGCTCGGCGTACCCGGCGGCGATCAGCCCGTCGGCCAGCGCGGTCAGCGTCGGCTTGCGCACGGCGAGCCGCTGGGCCAGCCGGGCCGAGCGCTCCCCGCCCTCGCTGAGCACGACGAGCATCCGGTACTGCGGGATGGTCAGCCCGGCGTCCGTGAACTCCAGCATCCGCTGGAGGCGGGCGAGCACCCGGACCGCCCGCAACGGCCGCGTTGCCGTCGGCGGCGTTGTTGCCGTCATCGGCGTCGGCGGCATCGGCGTCGGTATCGGCGTCGGCGTCGGCGGAGGTGAGGTCATGTTAGGAATTCTAACGGTTAGCGTCTCTAACCATCAGGTGGTAGAGATCCAGATCACGGGACCGAATGGATCTTGGGATAGGCCGGCCGGGGTCAGGCCGCCGGCGCGAAGCTGGCGATGATCGCGCGGTACGGGTCCTGGTTGGGCTGCCAGTCGAACTGCCGGGTCCGCCAGACGACGGTGTAGGCGAGCGACGCGGAGACGATGAAGCACCGGGACAGTCCGTGCTGTGGCGTCCCGGCGGCGTCGAGATAGGTGTACTCCCACTGGGCCGCTCCGGCGAAGTAGTACGGGACCGGGGCGATGCCCAGATCCAGGTAGTCCCGCGGCCGGCCGGTGGCCAGCAACTCGGCCTCCTGCCGGTGCCAGTGCGCGACCGGGTCGCCATCGGGGCTGAACGGCTGGACGGCCAGCACCCGGGTGTTGCCCGGTTCCCGGAAGCAGACGCCGCCGGACCCCGGCGTCTCGGACCAGCCGGCCGGCACGGAGATCCGGAAGCCGCTCGGATCCAGGTACCAGACGAACCCGGGCAGCAGCCCGTCCCAGCCCGGCTGCGGCGGGATCGAGCGCAGCGGTGTCGGTCGGGCCGTCGAGCCGCACGCGGTGGTGCCGAGCACCGGAGCGGCCGGCGGGGCGCTGGGCCGGGCCGCGGCCGGGGGCTTCGGTACGGCGGTCGGGGAGCCGCCGTACCGGTACACCAGCAGCGCGCCCAGCGCGACGACCAGCGCTACCACCAGCGCGGACACGCCCAGCCACTCGCCCCGGCGGTGCGCGGGCCGCCATGCCCACCACGGCGGCCTGCGCACGAACGCGGCGGCCGGACTCCGGCCGAAGGCGCCGCTCGCGCTGCGCAGGACGGCGCCGACGGAACTCCGGGCGGGCCCCGCCGGTATCTGCGCGGTCTGGTCGACCTCCAGCCCGAGCGCCGGGGCCGGTGTGCCCCCCGTAGCCTCCCGCCCCCTGCGCTGGCCGGGGATGCGCCGCCGGCCCGGACCGTTCTGGTTGATCACGCGCAGCAGCCCCCGCTGCGCCACCGCCGGGGTCATCCGGAACCTCGGGTTGTGCCGCAGCAGCCCGATCAGCACCGGCTTGAGCGCTCCGGCCCGCTGCGGCGGATCGGGCAGGGCGGTGGCCAGCGCGGTGAGCGTGGCCATCGTGCTAGACCGGGCGTACGGCGAGCGGCCCTCGACCGCGGCGTACAGCGTGGCGCCCAGCGACCAGAGATCGGACTCGGGGGTGGAGGTGCCGTCACGGGCTCGTTCCGGCGCCACGTACTGCGCCGAGCCGAGCACCAGTCCGGGCAGCGTCACCGCGCTGTCGGTGCCGTCGAAGGTGGCCAGCCCGAAGTCGGTGAGCACGACCCGGCCGTCGTCGCCGACCAGTACGTTGCCCGGCTTCACGTCCCGGTGCAGCACGCCGGCGGTGTGCGCCGCGGTCAGTGCCGCGAGCACGGACAGCCCGATCTCGGCCGCCTGTACCGGGCCCAGCGGACCGTCGGCCGTGATCACCTCATGGAGCGAGCGGGACGGGACGTACTCCATGACGATCCACGGCCACTCCTCGGTGTGCACCACGTCGTAGATCTTCACGACGTTGGGGTGGTTGAGCCGGGCCGCCGTACGCGCCTCCCGCAGGGTACGGAAGCGCAGCTCGGCACGGTCCAGATCGGACAGTCCGGCCGGCGGGATGACCTCCTTGATGGCCACGTCGCGCCCGAGTATCTCGTCGCGCGCCCGCCAGACCAGGCCCATGCCGCCGCCGCCCAGTTGCTGGTGCAGGCGGTACCGACCGGCCACCAGGGTCTGCGCAGATGCCATCGCTTCCCAACCCACGCCAGTCACGCCGCAACAGCGAACACCACAGTGTTGTCCAAGTAGGACCCGCGCCTGCGATCAAACCCCCCGCCGCAGGTAATCAACCGTAACTGGGGGTCTGGGGTCGGGCCGTACACCTTGGCGCTCGGAAAGGCGTTTTTCGGGTATTCGGCGACGGATACTGCCCGGAAGGATACCCAGTGACCTGCCCGTTCGACCTCTACCAGGGCTCCGACGCGCAGCCGATCCAGCCGGAAGAACACCGCCGGACCCCGCGTGGAGTCGATGTGGCCGGCGATCACGGCCGGTCCGACGTCGCCCGGCCGGGTCCCGTCGGCGTACCAGCCGGCGTCGCCCCACTCCCGGGGCGCCTCCAGCGTCCCGTCCGGGAGCACGTGCAGCGCCTCCAGCGGAGCGTCCACACCGATGTCCGGGATGCGGACGCGCTGGGGCGCGGCGGTATTCGGCAGGCCGGCCGGTACCGCGGTCGGCAGCGCGCTCGGCAGGGCGGCCGGCCGGCCACCGGCGGCCGGGGGCGCGGGCCAGGTAGCGCCCCCCGCCGGGCCGGCGATCGGGGTCCGGTCCGGCGGCGGGCTCGCGCCCGGCTGGTCCGCCGGCCCGGGGATCACGGCACCGGCCGGCGCCCCGGTGACGCTGGCGGGTGCCGCTCCGGAGGTCTGCGGACCGGCCGGCAGGGCGACCAGCAGCGCTACGCCGAGCGCGGTGACGAGGCCCGCGGTCAGCGGGCGGTCCCGGAGCCGGGTGGCATGCTGGCCCCCCGACTGCCGGTCCATCCCGCTCAACGCCGGTCCATCCCGCTCAACGCCGCGCGAGGCGCCGGCGGGCCGCGACGGCGAGGCCGCCCGCCGCGGCGATCGCTGCCGCGCTCAGGCCGATCGCCGGCAGCGGCGAATCGCGGCGCTGGGTGCCGCCGCCGCCGGTGGCCACGCCGCCGCTGGGTACCCTGCCGCTGCGTAGCGCGTCGGCGCGCAGTTGCGAGGTCAGTCCGCCGGCCTTGCCGTCCAGCACGAGCAGCGTGTACACGTTGCCGGCGCCGAGGGTGGCGTGCAGCGCGCAGGCCGGGCCGCCGCTGGTGCCCTTGGCCTCGATCGTCCAGCCGCCCGGCGCCACGTCGAGATAGCCGGTGGTGGTGGCGAACGCGATGTCGCCGGCGATGCTCGGGCCGCCGGCAACCCAGACGTTGAGCACGGGCGCGCGTAGCGAGGCCTGGATGATGCGCACCTTCGACGTGCCGGCCGGCGGCAGGCTCAGGTCGTCGTCGATGACCTTCAGGCCCAGTGCGGCGTGCGTGCCGACCCCGGCAACCGTGTACGCGCGGCCGTCGGCCACGGTCACGGTGGTGGTCAGTACGGGCGGGTCGGAGGCCGGCGATCCGGCGGCGCGCATGGCCACCGAGTACGTGCCGGTGGGCACGGTCAGGTACGTCGACATGGTGCCGTATCCGACGCCGGGAAAGACCTGCGGCGACCCGCCGGACACGGAGCTCAGGTACACGTCGACGTCCGGGGTGTCCGGGGACAGGTGCGCGAGCCGGACGTAGCCCACGGTGGCCGTGGCGCCGGCCGGCGACGCGCCGACCCCGGACAGGCCGAGCGCGAGGAACGGCGCCAGGGCGAGGACGCCCATCCGACGCCACACGGATGCTGACACCTTGGCTGTCTCCTCCCGGTCCCGGCTGCGGGACGGTCTTGGCTGCCGGACGGCCGGGGCCCGGCCGCGCGTCGACTTTAGCCATGATCAGTCTGGAAATGAGTCAATTGTCCGACTTTGTTAGTTAGCATGCCTAACAGCTTCTTGCAGGTCAGGCCGCATCACATCGGCCGACGTCACTATACGGTCACTCCCGGCGGTCGCGGCCCATGGGGAGCCCCGTGGCGTGTCGCGCGGTGGACGGCGCGGATCAGGAGTCGCGGGCGGCATGCCATCATGGCGGTCATGGTCGGGACCGTTGTGCGGGTCGGCACCCGCAACGCCCGCTTCCAGCAGTGGCAGGCGCTGCTCGCGAACCGCACCAAGCGCCAGCGCGCCGGCGAGTTCCTGGTCCAGGGCGTACGGCCGATCAGCCTGGCGGTGCGGCACGGCTGGCCGGTGCGCACGCTGCTGTACGACGACACCGCCACCCTGTCCACCTGGGCAGCCGAGCTTCTCGACGGAGTCGACGCGGGGCGGTTCGCGGTGCGCGCCGACCTGCTCGCCGAGTTGGGTGACAAGAGCGAGGGCCCGCCCGAACTGATCGCGGTCGTCGGCCTGCCGCCCGACGATCCGGCCCGGATACCGCTGCGTCCGGACCTGCTCGTGGTGGTCTTCGACCGGCCGGGCAGCCCGGGCAACATCGGCAGCCTGATCCGTTCCGCCGACGCGTTCGGCGCGTCCGCCGTGATCGTCACCGGGCACGCCGCCGACCCGTACGACCCGAAGTCGGTACGGGCCAGCACCGGGTCGCTGTTCGCGCTGCCGGTCGTGCGGCTGCCCAGCCACCGTCCGGTGCTGGACTGGCTCCAGGCGCTGCGTGGCGACGGCACGGCGGTGCGGCTGGTAGGTGCCGACGAGCGGGGCGAGACGCCGATCGCCGAGTTGGATCTGACCGGGCCGACGGCACTGGTCATCGGGAACGAGGCCACCGGGCTGAGCGGTGCGTGGCGTGAGGCCTGCGACGACCTGATGCGCATTCCGATGTCGGGCGCGGCCAGCTCGCTCAACGCGGCCACCGCGGGCTCGATCGCCCTGTACGAGGCGGCCCGGCAACGGGCGCGGTAGGGCACGGGTGCGGCAGAGCACCAGAATTGGCGCCGATCGGAGGGCGGCAGAGTCCGGGAGCGACAGGGTCCGGGGCGGCCGGGGACTGAGTGAGGCAGAGTCCGGGAGCGCTGGCCCAGAGGAAAATCGGTGCCAGAAATCAGTGCCGGAAATTGGGCGGGCCGGCGTCCACGGGGGAAGACGTCGGCCCAGCGATGGGAAGCATAGCCGCAAGAACGGCCCGTAGGCTAGCCCCCCGGGTGTACTTCGGCACAGTGATCGTGTTCAATAGACGAACCGGGCGGCTCAGCGCACGGGCCCCCGCGTCCTTCCGTTCGGCGGATAGGATTCCTCGGACCGCTCAGGCTCCGGCTACCGTAGGACGGGCCGGCCGAAGACCCCCGCGGTCCCGCCGCGGCCCAGGGACGGAAGCCGCGTGGGGACCGCGGGCTCGGCTCGCGGGAGATGCGATCGGGCCGGCGTGCCGGCCGGCCAACCCACGACCGAGCCTGCACACACGTCATCCGGCCTGGGCCGCTCGAACCCGTCAGCGCCGCTCGAACCCGTCAGCGGTGGTGCGGGTCGCGGCCGAACGCGGCGATCAGGCGGTCCTGCTCGCTCGCACCGTCGGGCACCCCGGCCCGCGGGCCGATCACGCCGCCCTGGCGGTAGGTGTCCTCCCGACCGGTGAACCACTCGGCGACCGCGTGCACCGCGTCCGGATCCAGGTGCCGGTCCGTGCCGGTCGCCACCGCGAGATCCCAGGAGTGCACCACGTGGTCGGCGAGGAGTTGGTGCAGGTACTCCTCGGCCGGAGTGGCACCGAACGACAGGTGCACCGTGCGCCGCAGCGCCCCGGGCTCCGCGACCACGGCCCGGGCCTGCCGGGCCGCGTCCGCGGCGCGGGCCTGCGGGTCGTCGCCGAGCAGGTCTCCGGCGAACCGGTCGCCGACCTCTTCGATGGTGGCCCCGTCGAACAGCGGTACCGCCCAGCGCTCCTCGCCGATGACGTGGTTGACCAACGCCCGCACGTCCCAGCCGGGGCACGGGGTCGGCGCTGCCCACTGGTCCGGCCGGACCTGGGCGACCCTGGCCCCGAAGCCGTCGATGCTGCGTTGGTAGAGCGCGGCCAGGTCCATGTGATCACCGTACGCCGGGACGTCCGGAGCGCACCGGGGTTCGCGCGGCCAGCCCCGTACCGGCCGGCACCGCACCGGCCACCACCGCCTCGACCGCCGGCCCGGAACCGGTCTTGCGACCGGCGAGTACCTTGATCGGCGACGGTGCGACGAGGGAGGTCAGGCCGATGGACGGCGATGTGTCGGTCGTTGGCTCGATCGGGGTCCTGACCGTCGGCACCCGCGGGCCGGCCGGCCCGGGCGAGGTGCTGATCAAGGTCCGGGGCGGATCGGAGACCTTCCTGGCATGGTCGCCGGCGCCGATCCCCAAGGGAGCGTCGGTTCTCGTCGTCGAATCTCACGGCGCGCGGTCACTGGGTGTCGTCCTCTGGTCCGGCTCCGCCGCCCCCCAGTCTGACGTTTTCGAATAGGAGACAACGAACGTGTTCGGTTACCGTGTGCCGGCGCCCGACCAGGCGATGCTCATCTCCGGCGGCAAGTCCAGCCGCGTCAACACCCCGTTCCGGGTCGTCACCGGCCATGGCAAGTTCGTCATGCCCGTCTTCCGCAAGGTGCGGTTCATGACACTGTCCATGTGCGAGGCCGAGGTCGCCGAGGCGTGTGTCACCAAGCAGGGCATCGCGCTGAACGTGCGGGCGGTCATCGCGTTCAAGGTTGGCAACGACGACGAGAGCATCGTCAACGCGGCGCAGCGCTTCCTGTCCGACCAGGACCAGATGTCGGTGCTGGCCGGTCGCATCTTCGCCGGGCACCTGCGTTCCATCGTGGGCTCCATGACGGTCGAGGAGATCGTCACCGAGCGGCAGAAGCTGGCCACCGAGGTGCTCGACGGCTCCAAGGAGGAGATGGCCAAGATCGGGCTGACGGTCGACTCGCTGCAGATCCAGTCGATCGACGACATGAAGCTCGGCTACATCGCCGCCATGGCCGCCCCGCACAACGCGGCGATCCAGCGCCAGGCCCAGATCGCCCAGGCACAGGCCAACCAGATGTCGGCCGAGGCGGAGCAGGAGTCGAAGCGCAAGCAGGCCGAGTACGTGCGCCAGACGTCGATCGTGCAGGCGCAGTACAAGGCCGAGGTCGACCGGGCCCAGGCGCTCGCGGCCCAGGCCGGCCCGCTCGCCGAGGCTCAGGCGCAGCGCGAGGTCATCGACGTGCAGACCGAACTGGCCCAGCGTGAGGCCGGGCTGCGCCAGCAGCAACTGGTCGCCGAGGTCATCAAGCCGGCCGAGGCCGAGGCCGAGCGCGTCCGCGTGCTGGCCCTGGCCGACGCCGAGAAGATGAAGATCCAGGCTGAGGCGGCCGCCTCGAACAACCGGGTCGCCCTGGACCGCATGCTCATCGACCAGCTTCCGCAGATCGTCAAGGAGGCGGCGCGCGGCCTGGCCGGCGCGAACGTCAACATCCTCAACGGTGCCGACGGCCTCGGTGAGATGGCGGCCGGCCTGGTCGGCCAGGGCCTGGCGATCCTCGAATCGGTCAAGAAGGGCATCGGCCCCGCCGAGCGCGGGGACGAGACCGCTCGCGAGACCGCTCAGCAGTAGCCCCCGGACACCCGCCGGCCCGGCGCGAATCCGCACCGGGCCGGAGGGCGGTCGCGTTCAGCGCGGGTACACCTCGAACTCGTAGAGCGAGTACCCGTAGGACGTGCCCCGGCCGGTGCCGGTCATCCGGACGTACCGCGCGGTGGTCGCCGCGAAGGTGTCGCTGTCGGTACCGCCGTTGCCGGTGGTCGTGGACCAGACCGTGCGCCAGGTGCTGCCGTCGCTGGACACCTCGATCCGGTACCCGCTGCCGTAGGCGTCCTCCCAGCGCAGGATCACCCGGCTGACCGACTGCACCGAGCCCAGGTCGACACTGATCCACTGGTTGTCGCTCCAGTTGCTGGACCACCGGCTGGTCGGGTCGCCGTCGGTCGCCTTCGCCGGCGTGTAGCCGGTCAGGAGTTGGGTGCTCGACGCGCTGGCCGTGCGCCCGGCCGCCAGGTTCGCGATGGCGTCACCGCGGTGCGCGGGGAACGACACCACCTGCTGGTACGTCGGGCGGTTCTGCCAGCCGATCGGTACGTCGGTGATCCCACCCAGCGGCGACTGGACGATGGCGTCCGCGCACCACTGGTCGCCCGCGGCGCAGGTGTCGTCGCCCGGGTACACCTGGCTTGCCGGCTGCGCCGCAGCTTGGTCCACAGTGGACAGCAGCATGCTCCGGCAGGCGGCCAGGCTCCCGCCTCCGCAGTAGGTCTGGGCGAGCGGCCCGGAGACCGGCTGGCCGAGTACCGAGCGCAGATCCTTGCTCACGTAGCCCCACCAGCCGTACTGGAACGAGGAACCCTTGTGCGGCTGGGACTCGTTGGCCGAGGCCGGTACGCCGGACCCGCTGCCCTGCTGCCCACCGGAGGGCGACTCGTTGATCTGCATGGCGTTCACCAGGGCGCCGTAGAGCGGGTTCCCGAGCGACGGGTCGAACTCGCCGGCGACCAGCAGCGGCCACCACGCGTCGAAGATGCGGATCGCGTCGGCGTACTGGTAGGTGTGGCTGCCCGGCGAGGTCTCGACGCGGTGTGCCCCGGCCGCGTACCACTGCTGGAGCGCGGCCACCGACGGGTCGCTCGTCGGCTGGCTGGTGAGTACCGACAGGAGCAGGCCGAGGTCTTCCTTGGCCCGCAGGTCGGTGTCGGCGGCGTTCTCCATCACCTTGACCGCGTCTGACCGGCTCAGCTTGTGGCCACCTGCCAGTGCCGCCTTCACCCCTTCATCGAGCAACTGGGCACGCTGCACCGGACCGAAGCTGAAGTTGCCGTCGGCCGCGCTGTAGTCCTTGGCCTGCTTGTTGTTCCAGCTGACGTAGTAGTCCTGGTTCACGGACTGGGGATGGGCCGAGTTGGGGATGTAGGTGGCGGTGTTGGTGTCCGGGTTCCACCCCGACCACTCGTGCGCCGCGTCGGCCACCATGGGCAGGTTCGGGTCGCTGTTCGCGGCGCGGACCGGGTTGAGCCCCGAGTCGAAGTACGCGTTCTGGGTCGAGTTGACGTAGAACCAGTTGAACGCGTACCCGACGTTGGCGGCGGCGGCCTGGAAGCCGGCGGCGTCGCTCATCGCCGACGGGTCGTCGAACATCTGGAAGCCGATCGCCGAGTCGGCCTCGTGCCGGTACGTCGAGCGCAGGCTGGTGAACGCCGTCGGTACCCCGTTGGACAGGCCGCGCCAGGACACCAGGCCGTACTTGGTGCGGTAGGTGACCAGGGTGTACGAGCCGGCCGGAGTCTCGTCGGCCAGGGTCGGCGACCACGAGTCGGACTGCGCGAGCCGGTCCATCGGCAGGCACTGCCCGTGATAGAGGTAGGCGGTCGAGTTCACCGTGGGGGCGGCGCCGGACGGGTCGCACAGCGGCACCGCGTACGTGTCGGTGATGTCCTGCTCCGCCGAGGTGGCGCTCCACGCGTAGTCCTGGCCCCGGCCCAACTGCACGTACAGGTTGAGTCCGGCGAAGGCCGCCCCGCGTGCGCTGATCCCCGGCCCCTGCAACTCTTCGAGCATCAGCAGTTGCGGGGAGAAGTACCCGGTCTGCGGGCCGAACACGGCGATCGGATGCCCGGTCGCGGAGTCGGCGGCGGAGATGACGACCGCGTTCGACATGCCCTGGTGGGTGTCGCCGACGCTCAGGCCGGGGAGCACTCCGCCGGCCGTACCCGGCGCGGTGGTCGTCGCGGCGCCCGTCGCGGCCGAGCCGGACGGGTTGGTCACCACCGGTACCGGGGCCGCGGTTCCGCGGTCGGGCAGTGCGACACCGGTCGCGGCGGCCGGCGACTGCCCGTACGGGAAGCTCTGCCCGTTGTGCAGCGTCAGCACCGTCTCCGGGTCGTTCTGCTCCCGGAACGCCTGCCACACCTGGTCGCCGAGCGTCGGCCCGTACTTCGCCCTGGCCTCCACGCGCACGAGCGCGGACTGCATCTCGGCGCCACCCCCGCCGCCGAACAGGCCGCCGACCACGCCGGCGATCGCGATCAGGTCGGTCGGCGTGAACGGCTGCGGGCCACCCGCGTTGGTGATCGCGTCCAGGTGCCCGGTGAGCACGTACTCGCCGGGGCAGTTGACCGGCCGGGCCGCCATGCAGTGCGTGACGTACCCGTTCACCCCGGCGAGATAGCTGACCATGTCGGCGTACAGCTGGGCGCCCCGGCCGCCCTGGGCGCGCAGCGAGTTCACCTGGGCCTGGAGGTCGGCCTCCGTGTACGGGGAGTTGCGCCAGACGCTCTGCTCCAGCGCCTGGTTGCCCGGTGACCCGCCGGCGAACGAGGTCAGCGTGCCCCGGCCCACGTGGCGCAGCAGGTCCATCACGAACAGCCGGTCCTCGGCGCCGGCGTACCCGGCGCCGTACATGGTGCCGTCCCGGGTGCTGCCGGTGACGTGCGGTACCCCGGTCGCCTTGTCCCGCACGATCGTCACGTCCGAGCGGGGGGACTCGGTCGACTCGACCTGTCCGGCCGGGACACCGAACGCGCTGTCGTTGTAGAACTGGCCGATCTGCTCGTCGGTGAGGCCGGTGTAGCTGTTCAGGAGGTTGGCGTACGCGTCGAGCTGGTCGGCGGAGTGCGCCGGCCGGGTACCCAGGGCCTGGTGGGCGAGGATGTCGGCGAGCGTGGCGTTGCCGTTCTCGCCGGGCGGCAGGATGTCGTTGCACTGATCCAGGCAGTAGTCGTTGGTGGCCAGGACGCTCGCCGAGGCGGGCTTGGCGGACAGGACCGGTACGGCCAGGATCACCGCGCCGGCGGCGATTCCGGCGACGGCGGCGCGCAGCAGGCGGTGGCGCAGCAGGCGATGGTGCAGCAGGCGATGACGCACGGCAACGCGCACGGCACGAGGACGAAGCATGGCTTGCGGTTCCCTTCAGACAGGCCGGGCAGAGGAACGGTCGGGCGGAGCAGCGGTCGGCAGGACGTGAATGGGGCTCGCATACCGGATGGTAGGTTCTCCCGGATCGATGGTGCCGAATGTCGAGGCTTGATTCACATGGCGCAGATGACGGCAAACGGGACAAGACGCCGACGGTCACGATGTGACCCCGACATTTCGCAACCCGGGTGACTGGCGCCGGGAAACACCGAAGTGCGATTGTCGTGCGGTGGACAGCGCAGCCGATCTCGAAACCGACAATGCGGACACCGGTGCCGCCGGTGCCGGGGGCGCGTCGACCGGTCACGCCGGTACCCGACGAGGCCCCGAACGCCGCGCCGCCGCGCCGCCCCCGACTGCCGGGAAGGCGCCGGACGCCGAGGGGGACGCCGCCGCACTGAGCTGGGCCGCGAGGGTCCAGCGACTCGAGGCCGACCTGGCCGGGCTGCGCCGGGCGATGCGTGGCCGGGCGCTGATCGAGCAGGCCAAGGGGCTGCTCGCCGGCACCCTGGACTGCACGCCGGACGCCGCGTTCGAGCACCTGTCCCGGCTGTCCCAGCACGAGAACCGCAGGCTGGTCGAGGTGGCCGCTCGGATCATGGGTACCGCCGTGCCCGCCGGCCTCGACGAGCCGGAGCCCGAACCGGCCGGCGACGCGGCAGCCTTCGAGCCCACCGTCTATGTCAACACCACCGGCGAATCCGACGCGGAGGCCGTCCCCGCCGCCGGGCCCGCGGGCGGGCCGAGCCTGTCCGCCGAGGCCCGGGTCCGGCTGCAGATCGTGGCCACCGCGGTGCAGTCCGCGCAGACCGTCCGGGAGCTCGCCGACCGGCTGCTCTCCGAGGGGGTCGCGTCGCTCGAAGCGGACGCCGTGCTCATCTACGTCGTCGAACCGGATGGCGCGCTGCGCATGGCCAGCTGCGCCGGGTTGCCCGCCCAGGTGGCCAGCGACTGGCAGCGGATCCCCTCGGCGGTACCCACGGTGCTCGGCGAGGCGATCGCCACCGGTACGCCGCTGTGGTTCACCGCCCGCGACGAACACGGCTACCTGCTGGTCGGCGACGGAGCGGCCCGGGCGGCCCTGCCGCTGCGCCATGCCGGGCGCACGTTCGGCTGCCTGGAACCGATCTGGGCGCAGCCGCGCGAATTCTCCCCGGCCGACCGGGCGTACCTGGAGGCCCTGGCGGCCGCGGTCGCCAAGCGGATCTGGCAGCTCGACCGCTTGGCCGCCGACGTGCTGGCCGCTCCCGGCCACTGGTTGCAGTCCGCGCTGGACGCCGTCGCCGCCCCGACCCTCCTGCTGTCGCCGGTACGCGACGACACCGGTACGGTCACCGACTTCACCATCGACTTCGCCTCCTCGCAGTCCGGGCACCCGTACGACCAGGAACCGGCCGAACTGGTCGGTGTGCGGCTGCTGGACGTGCGCGCCACCCTGGCCATGGCCGGGGTCTTCGACGCGTACCGCCAGGTCCTGCACACCGGCACACCGTGGCAGCGGGCAGCGCAGACCGAGACGATCCTGGTCCGCGGCAAACCCCGCCAGGTGCTGATCAGCCACTCCGCCGCCCGGTTGGGCGACGGGCTGCTGGCCAGCTGGCAGGTGCACGACGCCGAGGCGGAGCTCGCCCGGGCGGCCGTGGTCGAGGAGCTGGGGAAGCTCGGGTACGCCGAGTGGGAGATCGGTACCGGGCAGCTGCGCTGGTCGGCCGGCATGTACCGGATCTTCGACCGGAGCCCGTCGCGCGGGCCGCTCTCCCTCGACGAGATCCCGGCGCAGGTGTTGCCCGAAGACCTCCCGGAGCTGGAGCGCGAGCTTCGGGCGCTGGTCGCCGGGCGCAAACCGGGCGAGACCCAGTTCCGGATCGTCACCCGGGGAGGCCCCCGCGCGCTGCGGGTGCTGATCCGGCCCAGCTACGACGAGGCCGGCGAGCTGACCGTGGTGCACGCCGTCGCCCAGGACGTGACCGAGTTGGCGCTGCGGGCCGACTCCGTGCGCCGGGACCAGCACGCCGCCGCGATACGGCGGGTGCACACGGGCGGCCGCCCGGAGGCCTGAGCCGCGGCGACGGCCCGTCGCACGGGTCGGGCGCAGCGGCCGGGCGTATCGTCACCGTGACGTGGAGGGGGAGCGGACGCCGGAGCATGACAGCGGACAGGGTTCACAGCGAGGATCAGCTGGTCGACGCGCCCATGGGCCTGGCCCATGAGGCGCTGCTCTACCGGGGCTCCGACGATCTCCTCGCCGCTGTCGTGCCGTTCGTCGCGGATGGGCTGTCCGCCGGCGAACCCGTGCTGGTCGCCATGCCCGGGCCCAACCTGGACCTGCTCGGCTCGGCGCTGGGCGAGGCGGCGGACCGGATCACCTTCGTCGACATGACCGAGGCCGGCCGCAACCCCGGCCGGATCATCCCGTGGGTGCTGCACGCCTTCATCCAGGAGCATGCCGGCCGCCGGGTGCGGGTCATCGGCGAACCGGTGTGGGTGGACCGCACCGCCGAGGAGTACCCGGCCTGCGCGCAGCACGAAGCGCTGATCAACGTCGCGCTCGCGCGGTACGCGGCGGCCATCCTGTGCCCGTACGACGCCGCGGGGCTGGCCGCCCACGTGCTCACGGACGCGCGTCGCACGCATCCCGTCGTGGCCGGCGACGGGATGCGCGGCCCGAGCCGGGACTACCGGCCCGAGACGGTGGTCGGCGCGTACAACCAGCCGCTGCCGGAGGTCCCGCCCGGCGCCGCCGCCCTGGACTTCGACGGCACCGGGCTGGGTGGGCTGCGTGACACGGTGGCCGAGCACGCGCGGCGCGCGGGCATGACCGAGCGCCGCGTGGTCGACTTCCAGCTTGCGGTGAACGAACTGGTCAGCAACGCGGTCATCCACGGAGCCGGCAACGGCACCCTGTGGATGTGGGCGGAACCCGGCGCGCTGGCGTGCGAGGTGCGCGACCGGGGCAGGGCGGTGGTGCCGCTGGCCGGCCGGGTTCCGCCGGGCCTGGGCAGCGAGCGCGGCCGGGGCCTGGTGCTGGTGAACTACGTCAGCGATCTGGTGCGCGTCCACACCCGGCCGGACGGCACGTCGGTCCGGCTGTACATGCGCTTCTGACGCCGTACATGCGTTTCTGACGCCGGCTCATCCGGCCGGCTCGTCGGTGGCGGACTCCACTGCACAGGCATATCTGTCGATGGCCGGCGCCATCGCATAGGCATACCTAGAGCCCGGGCGGCTCGGCTAGGTACCCCGTGCCGCAGAAGATAGGTCATCGGTCCCGATGGCTGTCACCCCTTACCGCACGAGTATGGAGTCACACCGGAAAGCGATCGGCACACAGGAGCCGGACAGCGACCCGGACGAGGAGGAGACCGAGATGTTCGTCCATCCAGACCTACTGTTGTCCCAGCAGAAGCAGCACCAGCGCGACCTGATCGAGCAGGCCGACAGCTACCGGCTGCTGGCCGCCGCCCGCCGTTCGCGGCGGGCCCGCCGCGGCGCCGGCGATGCGGCCGTCACGCCCGCCGTGCGCGGCCGGCCGGCGGCTAATGTTGCTGGGTGCGGACCACACGTGGCGGCGTCAGCTCGATGATGATCGGGCGCGACCACGAGCTGCGTCAACTGACGCGGCTCGTGGCGACGCCGCGAGCGCACGTAGCGATCGTGGCCGGCGAGGCGGGCATCGGCAAGACCCGGCTGATCCAGGAGTTGCTGGCCACCCTCCCGCGGGAGACCGTGGTGCTGACCGGGCACGCCGAGCCCGGATCCCTTGCCCGTCCCTACGAGGTGTTACTGGACGCCATCGACGCGGCCGAGGATGGGCGCGTCGACCCGGTCTTGCTCGAAGCGCTGGCCGATCCGACCCGCAGCCCGGTCGAGCGGCTGCATGCCGGGCTGTTGATCCTCGCCGGCCTGGTCGGCGACGCGCCGTCCGTGATCGTGTTCGAGGACCTGCACTGGGCCGACTCGGAGAGCGCGGCGCTGTTCGAGCGGTTCGCCGACCAGCCCGGCCAGCGGCTGCTGATCGGCACGTACCGGCCCGACGAGGTCACCAACCGGCAACCGATCGCCGCGCTGCTGGGCCGTCTGGAGCGCCGGCACGCGGTGGTCAACGTGCGGCTGGGGCGGCTGGGCGAGGCGCAGACCGCCGCGCTGCTGGCCGCCGCGACCGGACATCCGGCGCCGTACCGGACGGTCGCCGCTCTGCACCAGCGCACCGGCGGCAACCCGTTCTTCCTGGAGGAGTTGCTGCGCGGGGTACGCCGGTGAGGATCTGGACACGCTGTGTGACCGGCCGTTGCCGTGGAGCCTGGCCGAGGTGCTGCGCCGGCAGGTCGACGACCTGGGCCCGGAGACCCGCCAGGTCACCGAGGCGGCCGCCATTCTGGGCTACCGGGTGCCGTTCGACCTGCTCGCCGCGGTGACCGGGGCGGGCGAGGAGGACCTGATCCGGGTGCTGCGCGAGCTGGTCACCCGGGGCGTCCTGGTCGAGTCCGGCGAGGACGAGTTCAGCTTCCGGCATGCCCTCGTCCGGGAGGCCCTGGCCGAGCAGATGCTCGGCCGGCAGCGCCGCCGGTTGCACGAGTCCGCCCTGGAGGCGTTGCTGGCGGCCGGCGGATCGGACCCGGCGATGGTCGCGTACCACGCCCGGCGGGCCGGCCGGTACGACGACATGGTGGCCGCGGCCCGCCGCGGTAGCGCCCTGTACCTGGCCATCGGCTCGGCGTACCAGGCGCTCCAGCTCGCCGAGTCGGGACTGGAGGAGGTCGGCGAGGACGCCGAACTGCTGGGCTCGGCGGCCCGGGCGGCGTGGCTGGCCGGACTGCTGGACGACGCCGTCGGGTACGCCCGCCGGTGGCGTGACCGGGCGCCGACCACGGCCGAACGCGCCGACGCGCTGTACCTGATGATCCGGCTGGCCTGGGAGACCGACGATCTCGACGGGATGCGGTCGCTCACCGACGAGATGCAGGAGCTGATCACGCACCTGCCACCGGGGCCGGAGCAGGCACTCGCGATGACCGCGGTGGCACAGTCGACCATGCTGCGCGGCGAGCCGGAGGAGAGCCTGGCCTGGTCGCAGCGCGCGCTGGAGCTGGCCGAGCGGCTGGACCTGCCGAACATGCGACTGGCCGCGCTGGTGGAGAAGGGCTCGGTGCTCGTCGACTGCCTGGAGACCGCCGGGGAGGGCCGGGCGCTGCTGGCCGGACTGATCGACGAGGCGGAGAAGCTGGGCGAGTGGGTACTCGCGGCGCGGGCGTTGAACAACCTCGTCCAGGGGGTGCCGACGGCCGAGTCGACCGAGCACGCCGAGTTGCTGGAGCGGATGCGCGTCGACGCCGAGCGGGCGGGCTTCGAGTCCCTGGCGGTGGCGGCCTACTTCCAGGGCCGGGCCCGGCTGGCGGTGCGCGAGGGCCGTCTCGGGGCGGCGATGGCCGCGCTGGAGGAGGGGCGGGCGCGGGACCGCGGGTACCTGCGCTGGGGCCAGCGGGGCGACTTCCACGCGGTCTTCTTCGCCGGGCTCTGCCTGGAGGCCGGTGAGCTGGACGGGGTCGAGGAGATCCTGACCGAGCTGCGGTCGGCGGCGGCCCGCGGTGACCGGGGCTCCGCGCTGGTGCTTCCGGGCATCGCGCTGCACCTCGCCGCCCGGCGCGACGACCTGGCCACCACCGATCGACTCGTCGACGAGCTGATCGCGGTGATGAACGAGTCGCCGTGGCGCAGCCAGTCCCAGGCGCACGACATGGTCTCCGCCGGGCTGCACGTGGGACTGCCGTTGCCCAGGATCGAGGCGCTGGCGCAGACCCTGCTCGGCCCGGACATCTGGGACGACTTCCGGATCCTGGTGGAGGCTCAGCTCGCCGAGGCCCGCGGCGAGTACGGGACGGCCCTCGACCGGTACCGGCAGGTGGGCGGGTCGACCGTGCTGCCGCCGGCGATCGCGGGCACCGCCCAGCTGGGTGCGGCCCGCTGCCTGCTCGCCATGGACCGACCGGAGCCGGCCGCGGAGCACGTCACGAGCGCCGGCGCCCTGCTCGAGCACTGGGGCGGCTGGCGGGTCGACCAGCTCGACGCGCTGCGGGCCCGGCTGGGTCTGGAGCCGGAGGACGGCCAGCGCACGGTCACCGGCACCGCCGCGCTCACCCCGCGCGAGCGCGAGGTGGCACTGCTGATCGCGGACGGGCTCACCAACGCGGAGCTGGCCCGCCGGCTGTACATCTCGCCGAAGACCGCCGCCGTGCACGTCTCCAACATCCTGCGCAAGCTGGGCGTGTCCTCGCGGACCGAGGTACTGGACGCGGTCCGGCGCTGACCCGCCCGCCGGCAAAACCGCGGGCAAAAGCGGTTCCGCGTCCGGCAACCTGCGCGTCGCCTATCGCAAGCGTCGCATCTGGCACCCGCGACGACGCCTTCCGAGAGGGCTGAGGCCCCCACAGCCAGGCGAGCCGATCCAGCGGCCGCCCGAGCCCCGACGTACGGCTGATCTGGCTGGAAGCCGAGACGCGCGAGGAGCGGATCTACCGGGATCTCGGGTTCGTCGACGCGGCCGAGAAGATCTGGATGTCCCTGCGCAGTTCACAAATGAAAACGGCGGCCACTATCGTGAACCGAACGGCGGGCGGATCGGGTAACGGGAGTGTTTCGGACTCTTGACCATCGAGGGGGCACGGACGTACGTTTCGCGGCACGGCATTCACTTACATGTTTTGCGTTCACATAACTGAACGGAGGAACGATGGTGAGAGTACCGTGGCGCCACCGCGCGCTGGTGGCATCGGCCGCCGGCATGTGCGCGGTGATGGCCATTTCCGGCTGCTCGTCCAGCGGCAAGCCCAAGGCCGAGGCGACGGGCCCGCTCAATGTCTGGGTCCGTGGCGCCGGCGACTCGATCAAGGCGTACCAGAAGATCTTCGACGCGTTCACCGCGAAGACCGGCATCCAGATCAAACCGTTCATGACGCTCACCGACTTCGAGACCAAGCTGTCCGCGGCGGCCACCGCGCACACGCTGCCCGACCTCGTCGTCGACGACGCCGCGCAACTCGGCAACTTCGAGACCCAGGGCATCATCCAGCCCATCGACAAGAGCACGGTGACGGGCCAGGACCAGCTCACCGACCGGGCCTGGGACTCGGCCAAGGACCTGGCCGGCAAGTACTACGCGATCCCGTTCTCGGCGCAGGCCAACGTGCTGCTCGTGCGCAGCGACTGGCTGAGCAGGCTCAACCTCCAGCCGCCCAAGACGTGGCAGGACGTGGCGAGCGTGGCGAAGGCGTTCACCACCCGGGACCCGGACGGTGACGGCAAGGCCGACACCTACGGGCTGGACGTGCCCGGGTCGACGACCCGCGGGTACATCTCCTGGTACTGGTCGTCGCTGCTGTGGGAGGCCGGCGGGAGCTACTTCAAGCCGGCGGGCAAGGGCAAGTTCACCGCCACCCTGGACACGCCGCAGGCGCTGCGGTCGGTGCAGTGGCTCGAGGACCAGTTCTGCACGAACAAGGTGGTCCAGCCCAGCGCGCTCAACGACACCACGACCGAGGCGAACAAGGCCTTCCAGACGGGCGTCGCCGGCATGTACTTCACCGGCCCGTACGCGTACGCGACCATGGACGCCACCGCCGTCAAGGGCAAGTACGTGGTGGTCGCGCCGCCGGCCGGCCCGGCGAACGGCCAGACGCTGGCCGAGGGTACCGACATCTACCTGATGGCCGGCGGCAAGACGGACGAGGCCCAGAAGCTCGCGGAGGACATGATCACTCCCGACGCGCAGCGGCTCGGGATGACGGCGGTACCCAGCGCCACCATCGTCCGGCTGCCGGTGAACAAGACCGTCGACGCGGCCACCGAACACCAGGGCGACGACCGGTGGAAGTTGGCCCAGCAGGTGTACCAGGACGACGGGCACTACGAGGACATCAACATGCCCAACTGGACGGCGCTGCGCCAGGCCACCTCGGACGGGCTCAACGCGCTGGTCGCCAAGTGCGGCGACCCGCAGACCGCCCTGCGCACGCTGGACGACAAGCTCGACTCGGTCCTGAAGTCCCAGGGAGTGGCTGCGGGATGAGCCGGTCGAGCGAAGCCGGGCTCATGCTGGCCCGGAAGAGGCGAGCGGGATGAGCCTGAGCACCTCCTCCGCTCCGGTCGCGTCGCTGCCGCGCGACCGGAGCGGGGGAACCGCCGCCTCCCGCCGCGCACGGGCCCGCCGCGCACGGGCCCGCCACGTGCGGGCACGGCTCTCGCCGTGGCTGTTTCTCGCCCCGGCGCTCGCGTTCTTCGTCGTGTTCAAGTTCTGGCCGGTGATCTGGGGCGTGTACCTCAGCTTCTTCCACGTCCGGCCGTACCTGGGCAACGAGTGGCTCGGCTGGGCCAACTTCAGCCGGGCGGTTCAGGATCCGGATCTGCGGGCCGCGGTCGGGCACACCGCGCTCGACGCGGTGGTCTCGGTCGCCGGCTCGATGCTGGTCGGCTTCGGACTGGCGCTGCTGCTGGAGAGCCCGGCCCGGCACGTGCGGATCCTGCGTACCGCGGTGTTCCTGCCGGCCGTCACCGCGATGGTGGCCGTCGCCGAACTGTGGGGCGCGCTGCTGTTCCCGGGCCGGTACGGCGCCGTGAACAGCTTCCTCGGAGCCCTGGGCATCGGCGCGCAGCCGTTCCTGGCCAGCCCCCACTCGTCACTGTGGACGGTGATGCTCATCCAGGTCTGGAAGGCCGCGCCGTACGACATGGTGATCTTCATCGCCGGCCTCGTCGGGATCGACCGCCAGTTGTACGAGTCGGCGAGCATCGACGGCGCGAACGCCTGGCAGCGGCTGCGCCGCATCACCATCCCGTCGCTGCGCCCGATCACGACGATCGTGCTGACCCTGGGCATCATCCGGGGGTTGCGCGTGTTCACCGAAATCAACGTGCTGACCGGCGGCGGGCCGGGCGGCTCCACGGAGACGATCGTGACGACCACGTTCAAGGCCGCGACGGTCAGCAACGACACCGGGTACGCCTCGGCGATCTCGACGCTGCTGCTGATCGCGACGATCCTGCTGACCAGCCTCACCCTGTGGTGGCGCAACCGGTTGGAGGCGTCGTGACCAGCAGCGGCACGGCTCTGGGATTGCGGGCTCCGCGCCGGCTGACCTCGCGCCGGGGCGGCCGGATGCTCGTGCGCGCCGTCCTGTTCCTGGTGGTCATCGGGATCTTCGTGGTACCGCTGTGGTCGATGCTCGCGACCGCGTTCAGCGGCGGTGCCCCCAGGCTGGGCCAGGTGTTCCTGTGGCCGCACGGGCTCTCGGCGGGCAACCTCACCACCGCCTGGCGCTTCGGCCTCGGCCGCGGCCTGGTCAACTCGATCGTGGTCGAGGTGATCGGGCTCACCCTGCAGGTCACGGTCAGCGCGTTCGCCGCGTACGCGCTGGCGCGCAGGCGGTTCCGCGGTGCCGGCCTGGTCATGCTCGCGATCCTGGCCACCATGATGATGCCCGAGGAGATCATCGCGATCCCGCTGTACCTGGTGCTCGGCAAGATCAATCTGCTCGACAACTACGGCGGGCTCGCCCTGCCGCTGGTCGGCTGGGCGCTGCCGGTCTACGTGCTGACCGGGTTCATGAAGCGCATCCCGGTGGAGTTGGAGGAGGCCGCCCGGGTCGACGGCGCCGGTGACCTGCGCATCTTTCTCCAGGTGATCCTGCCGCTCTGCCTGCCGGCGCTGGGTACCTGCGCGGTGTTCGGGTTTCTGATGATTTGGGACCAGTACCTGCTGCCTCTGCTCGTCGCTCAGTCGCCGAAGATGAGCACACTCACACTCATCGTGACCAGCCTCCAGGCGAGCCAGGAGCAGGGGGAGGGAGTGCGATTGGCCGCGGCGGTGGTACTCATGGTCCCGAGCGTGCTGGTGTACCTCGGTTTGCAGCGGCTCTTCGAGCGGGGTCTGCTGAGCGGTTCATTGAAAGGCTGAAGGGACAAACATGACGATCAACGACTCGACGTCCCGGCTCGCCGGGCGGCTGGACGGGCTGCTGTTCTTCCCGGTCACCGCGTTCGGTCCGGGCGGCGGTGTCGATCTCGACGCGTACCGGCAGCACCTGAAGAGCCGGCTGTCGGCCCGCGACGACGGCCTCGGCGCGGTCTTCGCGTGCTGCGGTACCGGGGAGTTCTTCTCCCTCGGCCTGGAGGAGTACACGGAGTGCGTGCGGGTCGCCGTCGCCGAGGCCGCCGGGCGGGTGCCCGTGGTCGCCGGGGTCGGGTACGGGGCGGCCCTGGCCACCCAGTTCGCGCGGGCGGCCGCGTCGGCCGGCGCGGACGGGTTGCTGGTCATGCCGCCGTACCTGGTCGAGAGCGGCCAGGCCGGGCTGCGTGAGCACTATCGGGGTCTGGCCGACGCCGTGGACCTCGAAATGATCATCTACCAGCGGGACAACGCGATCTTCACCCCGGACACGGTCGCCGACCTGGCCGCGCACCCGGGCATCGTCGGGTTCAAGGACGGGCGCGGCGACCTGGACCTGATGCGTCGCATCGTCGGGGCGGTCCGCCAGCGGCACGGCGAGGACGCGCTGCTGTACTTCAACGGCATGCCCACGGCCGAGATGACCTGCCAGGCGTACCGCGCGGTGGGAGTGCCCGGGTACTCCTCGGCGGTGTACTGCTTCGCACCGGACCTGGCGATGGCCTTCTACCGTGCGTACCGCCACGGTGACGAGGCGGTCGTGAACCGACTGCTCGACGGCTTCTGGCTCCCGTACGTGGAGTTGCGCCGCACCAGGCCGGGGTACGCCGTGTCGCTGGTCAAGGCCGGCGTGCGGCTGGAGGGCGTGGACGTCGGTCCGGTCCGGCCTCCGCTGTCGGAGCCGGAACCCGAGCACGTGCACCGGCTGGCCGAGCTCATCACCATCGGACGGGAGCTGATCGCATGACCCCCGCTGACAGCGCGACGACCGTCGCAGTTGCCATCACCGACATCACGATCACGCCGATCGCGGTCCAGGATCCGCCGCTGCTCAACTCGGTCGGCGTCCACCAGCCGTACGCGCTGCGGGCGATCCTCCAGGTGCGTACGGACGCCGGGCTGGTCGGCCTGTCCGAGGCGTACGGCGACGACCCGACCCTGGACCGGCTCAACCGGGCCGCCGGGGCGCTGACCGGACTGTCCATCTGGGACCTCAACGGGCTCAACCAGCGGGTGGCGGTGGCGCTGGGCGAGGTGGCCCCGGACAGCCCGACGGAGTTGGCCGGCGCGCCGAGCGTGGCGAAGGCGATCGCGTCCACCGTGTCCGCGTTCGAGGTGGCCCTCTACGACCTGCAGGGCAAGGCGACCGGGCTGCGGGTGTGCGACCTGCTCGGCGGCGCGGTGCGCGAGGCGGTGCCGTTCAGCGCGTACCTGTTCTACAAGTGGGCCGGGCATCCGGGGCGGGAGCCGGACGGCTTCGGCGCGGCGCTGGACCCGGACGGGATCGTGGCGCAGGCCCGGACGCTGGTCGACCGGTACGGGTTCGGTTCGCTCAAGTTGAAGGGCGGGGTCTTCTCGCCGGACGAGGAGATCGCGGCGATCCGGGCGCTGCGCGACGC
This sequence comes from Rugosimonospora sp., assembly GCA_036494675.1. Taxonomy (GTDB): domain Bacteria; phylum Actinomycetota; class Actinomycetes; order Mycobacteriales; family Micromonosporaceae; genus Rugosimonospora. Next base: position 4,097 of record DASXOA010000010.1, on the reverse strand, counting down.
GTTCCCCGAGCACCCGCTGCGGCTGGACCCGAACGCGAACTGGACGGTCGAGACCAGCCACCGGGTGGCGGCCGAACTGGCCGGGGTCCTGGAGTACCTCGAGGATCCGACCGGTGGCATCGAGGGGATGGCGCAGGTCGCGGCCCGTACGGACCTGCCGCTGGCCACCAACATGTGCGTGACCACCTTCGACGACGTGCCGCCCGCGGTCGCCGCCGGGTCGGTGCGCATCGTGCTGTCCGACCACCACTTCTGGGGCGGGCTGCGCGCGTCGCAGAAGCTCGCCGGCATCTGCGAGACGTTCGGGCTGGGCCTGTCCATGCACTCCAACACGCATCTCGGGGTGAGCCTCGCGGCGATGACCCACCTGGCGGCGGCCACCCCCAACCTGACCTATGCCTGCGACACCCACTCGGTGTGGCAGGTGGAGGAGGTCATCGAGCCGGGCGTGATCGCGGTGCGGGACGGAAGCGTGCGGGTCCCGGCCGGTCCCGGCCTGGGCGTCACGCTCGACGACGACGCCGTGGCTCGGCTGCACGAGCAGTATCTACGCTGTGGTATCCGGCGCCGTGACGACATCACCCCGATGCGCGTGGTGTACCCGGACTGGACGGGAGCGAGGCCCCGATTCTGATGCAGACCGCGGCGTACCTCTACCCCTGGGATGTGGTCGGCGACCCGGCGGCCGCCGATCTGGTGGCCGGGCTGGGCCTGGACCATGTCGTGCTCGCCGCCGTCTACCACGGCACCCGGGCGCTGACCCCGCGCCATCCGCGCCACCGGGTGGTGGTCGCGCACCAGTCCGCCGCCTACTACCCGGTCGGCGGCGGCCGGTGGCGGGGCGCGCGGCTGCGTCCCCGGCAGGCGGACTGGTGCGACTCCGCCGACCCGTTCGGCGAGGCGACGGTGGCGCTGCGCGCGGCCGGGGTACCGGTGCGTGCCTGGGTGGTGTGCAACCACGTCGACCTGCCCGGCGCCGTGGAGCAGAACGTCGTCAACGCGTACGGCGACCGGTACCCGTGGGCGCTGTGCCCGGCGCGCGACGACGTCACCGAGTACGCGCTGGGACTGGCCGCGGACGTGGCGGCGATGACCGGCATCGACGGGGTCGAGCTGGAGGCGTGCGGGTGGTACGGCTTCGACCACCTGAGCGCGCACGACAAGGTCGGCGGGGTACCGCTGTCCGGGGCGGCGCAGTACCTGCTGTCCCTGTGTTTCTGCGACGCCTGCCGCGCCGCGTACCGGGCCGGCGGCATCGAACCGGAGGCGCTGCGGGGGCACGTCCGCGCCGCCCTCGACGCGGTGTTCTCCGGGTCCGGGTCCGGGTCCGCGCCGGAGCCGACCGGCACCGCCGACGAGCCCGGCCGGATCGCCGGGCTGCTCGGCGCCGGCCTGGCCGCCGCCGTGGCGGACGTGCGCCAGGACGTCGCCGACCGGCTGCGGGCCGCCGTGATCGGCCGGATCCGCGCCGAGCGACCCGAGTTGGACGTGCTGCTGCACGCCAGCCCGCAGCCGCACCGCACGGTCGCGTTCACCGGCCTGGATCCGGCGCGGGCGGCCGCCGTGGCCGACGGGCTGGTGGTCAACTGCTGGGCCGGGCCCGAGGCGGTGGCGCCGAGCCTGGAGGGCGGCGGCCGGGTGTACGCGAGCCTGCTCGCCGTGCGGGGGATGGGCGGGCGGCCGGATGAGCTGCCCGCGCAGGTGGCCGCCGCGAGGGCGGCGGGCGCGCAGGGCGTGCGCCTGTACCACGCGGGGCTGGCCGCCGCGGCCGACCTCGACGCGGTCCGCGAGCTGACCGCCGCGGTCCGCAAGGGAGAATGACTATGACTGACGACAGCTATAGCGAGGTGGCGGCGTGAGCGACTTGGACGTGTGGAGCATCGACGCGAGGACCGGCGAGAAGGTCGAGGTCGTGGCGTCCGCCGCGACCGACGCCGAGGTGGACGCGGCGGCGACCCGGGCGGCCGAGGTGGCGCCGTCGCTGGTGGAGGCCGGCCTTGCCGGGCGTGCCCGGCTGCTGCGGGCGATGGCCGACGAGATCGAGAAGGACGGCGACGCGATCGTCGAGGCCGCCGACCGGGAGAGCGCCCTGGGGCAGGTGCGGCTGCGTGGCGAGTTGGCCCGTTCCGCGTACCAGTTGCGGCTGTTCGGCGAGGTGCTGGACGACGGCGGGTACCTCGAACTGACCATCGACCACCAGGATGCGAACGCGGTGCCGGCGCCCCGTCCGGACCTTCGCCGGATGCTGGTTCCGGTCGGGCCGGTGGGGGTGTTCTCGGCGAGCAACTTCCCGCTGGCGTTCAGCGTGCCGGGCGGCGACACGGCCAGCGCGATCGCGGCCGGCTCCCCGGTCGTGGTCAAGGCGCACTCCGGCCACCCGTACACCTCGCAGCTCAGCGCGGCGGCGCTGCGCCGGGCGGCGGCCTCGGCCGCGGTACCGGAGGACGTGGTGCAGGTGGTGCACGGCCGGCGGGCCGGTACCCGTCTCGTGGTGCACCCGGCGATCCAGGCGGTCGGCTTCACCGGCTCGGTGGGCGGCGGCCGGGCGCTGTACGACCTGGCGACCAGCCGGCCCCAGCCGATCCCGTTCTACGGCGAGCTGGGCAGCATCAACCCGTTCGTGGTGACGCCGGAAGCCGCCGCACAGCGGGCCGAGTCGATCGGGTCCGGCCTGGCCGGCTCGTTCACGCTCGGCGTCGGCCAGTTCTGCACGAAGCCGGGCCTGGTGTTCGTGCCCGCGGGCGCCGACGGGCAGCGGCTGGTCGCCGCGCTGGCCGAGGCGGCCGGCCGGATCCCCGGTGGGCCGATGCTCACCCCGAGCATCCGGGAGGGCTTCCTGTCCGGTGCGGCGGAGCGGGCGGCCCTGCCCGGGGTGCGCGCGGTGCTGTCGGCGTCCGGGCAGATCTCCCCGCACGTCCTGGTGGCCTCCGCGACCGCGCTCGACGACGTGCTGCTGGAGGAGTGCTTCGGCCCGCTGGTTGTCGTCGTCGAGTACGGCGACGAGGAGGAGTTGTTCGCCGCGCTGGACCGGGTGCCGGGCAGCCTCACCGCCAGTGTCCACTGTGGAGACTCGGAGGGCGTCGCGGGCAGCTTCGCCGGGCGGGTCGCGCAGCGGGTCACCGGGATGGCCGGGCGGATCCTGTTCAACGGGTACCCGACCGGGGTCGCGGTCACCTGGGCGCAGCAGCACGGCGGCCCCTGGCCGGCGACCACCTTCCCGCACCACACCTCGGTCGGTACCACCGCGATCCGCCGGTTCCTGCGCCCGGTGGCATACCAGGACGCCCCCGACGCGCTGCTGCCGGCCGAGTTGCGGGAGGGCAACCCGCTGGGCCTGCCGCGGCGGGTGGACGGGCGGTACGAGCTTCATGGCTGAACCGGCCGCACCGGCCGCACCGGCCGCGCCCGCCGCGTCGCCCGCCCCGGCGGAAGCCAACGGCGCCGGGCCGGTCAAGTCCGCGCTGCGCACCGTCGAACTGCTGGAGTACTTCGCCGGCCACCGGGGCCTGCACAGCCTGGCCGAGCTCCAGCAGAGCCTCGGATACCCGAAGAGCAGCCTGTACATGCTGCTGCGCACGCTGACCGACCTCGGCTGGGTGGAGACCGACCCGACGGGCACCCTTTACGGCATCGGCCTGCGCGCCCTGCTCGTCGGCACGTCGTACCTCGACGGCGACCACATCCTCGCCGCCGCCAGGGACACCCTCGACTGGCTGGCCGAGACCACGACCGAGACCGTGCACCTGGCCCGGCTGGACGGCACCGACGTGGTCTACCTGGCCACCCGCGAATCGCAGCACTACCTGCGCCCGATCTCCCGGGTCGGGCGCAGGCTGCCCGCGCACACCACGTCGCTGGGAAAGGCGCTGCTGGCCGAGCGCACCGACGCCGAGGTGCGCGCGTTGCTGCCGGCCGAGCTGACCGCGCTGACCCCGCACACCCTGGTCGATCACGACGCGCTGGCCGCCGACCTGCAAGGTACCCGGGAGCGCGGGTACGCGGTCGATCACGAAGAGAACGTGATCGGCCTGCGCTGCTTCGGCGTCGCGCTGCGTTACCAGCGGCCGGCACGCGACGCGATCAGCTGCTCGGTGCCG
>DASXOA010000009.1:0-43493 GCA_036494675.1 Rugosimonospora sp. | reverse complement strand
GTCCATTGGGGAACGTCGACCGGACGGTCCAGGCGTTGATTGCCGAGGCGCGCCCGTGCCGGACGAGAAGAGATTCCGGTACGTTCCCGTGAGGTGATCGGGCCGACCGGGGCGGGGCGCCGGGATCGTCGAGGCCCGCCGCCCCGAACCGGCGGCCCGCCCCGAACCGGCGGCCCGCCTCCAACCGGCGGCCAGGGACGCCGACGCGGCTGGCCGGATCCATCAGTGTCCACAAAGGACATCGACGTCGAGCGGCCCCGTTGGTGCCCCGCCGGCGCCCCGACCGAGCGCTGCCGGCGCCCCGACCGAGCGCTGCCGGCGGTCGAGTGGTGTTCCCGGCGCACGTCAAGATCTTGAAACTCGATGGATTGTGAGCGACTATGTCCCCTCAGGTGCCGATCATCGAGCCGAATTCAACGTGAAGGCTCAGAAAGCTCCCTGGAGGTGGCGATGACGCAACCCGAAGCAGCCGCGACGCGTGCGACCCGGAGCGCGGGGCTGACCCGACGCACGATGCTGGGTGGCGTGCTGACCGCCGGTGCGGGTGGTGGCCTGGCGATCGCCTCGGCGCCGGCCCCGGCCGTCGCGTCGCCGGGCGACTCCGGGCACGGCGATCCTGGGCACGGCGACACGCCGGCCCGGTCCCCGTTCCCGGGTTCGGCGAGCGTCGCGGTCGCGCCGGACAAGCGCGCCCAGATCGGCCTGTGGATCGGCGCCCGGGGCGCGGCGTGGGCGGCCAGCTACGACGGCCAGACCGTGGTGTCCGAGTCCGCGGCGGGCCTCCGGCTGGCCGACGGGCACGAACTGGGGCCGGTGGTGACGGTGCGCGGCGTGACCCGTCGCCAGCACCGGGGCACGTGGACGCCGGTGTACGGGCGCAACGCCACCGTCAGCGACGACTATGACGAGGTGCGGCTGGCCCTGACCGACGGCCACACCGGGGTGCGGTTCTCGATCGTCGCCCGGGCCTATGACGCCGGCGTGGCGCTGCGGTACGAGCTGGAGACGTCGCCCGTGACGCTCGACCTGGCGGCGGAGCTGACCACCTTCGTACTCCCCGATGGCTGCGTCGTCTACGGATCCCGCGACGAGGACCCCTACCTCGCCACCCCGCCCGCCGCGATCCCGTCCTCCGGCACGTCGACGACGGATGCCGGGCGGTTGTTCGACAATCCGGTCACGGTCGTGTCACCCCGGGGTGTGCTGGCCTGCGTGTGCGAGGCCGCGCGTGACCACTATCCCCGGCTGATGCTGGCCGGCGGTTCGGGTTCGTCGCTCGCGGTCCACCTGATGCAGTTCGCCGGGCGGGCCGGCAGCGGCCCGGCGGTCGGCACCGTCGGCGTCACCGCGCCCTTCTCGACGCCCTGGCGGGTACTGGTGCTCGCCTCGACCCCCGCCGAACTGGTCGACCACGGCGACCTCGTACCCACCCTCGCCGAGCCCAACGCGATCGGCGACACGAGCTGGATCAGGCCGGGCAAGGCCATCCGCGTCACGACGCTGACCACCCAGGGCGGCCTCGACTGCGTCGACTTCGCCGCGGCGCACGGCCTGAGCTACGTCGAGTTCGACGCCGGCTGGTACGGGCCGGAGAACGCCGCCTCCTCCGACCCCACCGTGCCCATCGCCGGCCTCGACCTGGCGCAGGTCATCGCGTACGGCAACGGGAGGCACGTCGGGGTCATCCTGTACGTGAACCGCATCGCGCTCGCCGACGCCGACACGCTTTTCGCGGCGTACCAGGGCTGGGGCGTGGCTGGCCTGAAGCTGGGCTTCATCCTGGACGGCACCCAGGCGCAGACCGACCAGATCAACGGTTTCGCGCAGACCGCGGCCCGCCACCACCTCCTGGTCAACCAGCACGATGACCTGCGCCCGTTCGGTCAGGAGCGGACCTACCCGAACTGGATCAACATGGAGGGCGTACGGGGCAACGAGCAATTCCCGACCGCCACGCACAACGTCACCCTGCCGTTCACCCGCAACGTCGCCGGGCCGATGGACTACACGATCTGCCTGGCCCAGTCGCGCGACCTCACGACGGACGCGCACCAGTTGGCGATGGCAGCGGTGTACTACAGCCCGCTGGAGTGGCTGTACTGGTACGACGCGCCGAGCAAATACGCCGCCGGTACCTGGCCGGAGCTGCCCTGGTTCGATGCCATCCCGACCGTCTGGGACGAGTCACACGGGCTGGACGGCCAGATCGGCCAGTACGTCGTGGTGGCCCGGCGCAGCGGGAGGACGTGGTACCTGGGCGCGATGACCAACGAGCAGGGCCGGGTCGTCGACGTCCCGTTGGCGTTCCTGGGCCACGGCACCTTTGAGGCGACGATCTACGCCGACGGCGTGGCGGCCACGGCGCCCAACGCGACGCCGGTGGTCGTGACCACCGTGGCGGTCACGTCCTCGACCACGCTGTCCATGCTGCTGGCCCCCAGCGGCGGTCAGGCGGTCGTCCTGACCCCGTCGTGAGCCCGCGCATCGATCATCGTCTCCGGGTACGCGCGCACCCGCCGGTCTCGGCGGGTACGTACTCGCGATCCGTGCCGGGTACCTCACGCACAGTCCCGGCACAGCCTCCTGCCTGAGGCCTGCACCACAAGCTGGCTGCGGTGGTGCACCAGGAAGCACTGTTCGCACCGGAATTCGTCGCCGCGCATCGGGATCACCGGCACGGTCAGTTCCTCGTCGGACAGATCCGCTCCGGGTAGCTCGAAGTTCTCTGCCTCCGGCTCGTCGACGTCCGCGGTCGGCGAGGTCGTGGTGCTTCGACGCGCCTTGAGTTCCTCCAGGCTGTCGTCTTCAAGCTCCACCGCCGGTCGGCGTGGAGCGTCGTAGTCGGTGATCGCCATCGTGGGATCCTTCCCGATTGCTGTCGTGCCTGCTCAACGCCGGTCGGTCCGACGATGTTCCCCGGGCCGGGGTCCGGCTGGCATTCTTTCTCAGAATCCCTGTGACGCGTCGTCGCCGCGCTCGACGTCCATGCCCGGCCGCCTGCACAACCCTGCCCTGAGGGACGTAACGGACTCGCCGCCGGCTCAATCGTGGCCCGGAACGGTGACCGGGTTCACATCGCCGCGCGGCGGCCGGGCCCCGGTTTTCGCCCGGGAATCGGCGCCCACACGCGGGCCCCGGGGCCGCCGACATGCGGGCCCCGGGGCCGCCGACACGCGGGTCCGGGGCCGCCGGACACGCGGGTCCGGGGCCGCCGGCCCGATCGGGGGGACGCCGGACCTTCGTGCGGTGGCAACGAGGCCGTCCAGCCGAACCGGACACGTGCTCGCGGCCGGCGTAATCCGTGGTGCCGGCGCGGCTACGAGCGATTTCATGAATCAGCCTCGCGCGCGGCGCCGGGGTGGCTGGGCTGGCTGGGCTGGCTGGGCTGGCTGGCGCTCGCGGCCGCGGCGGGACGGTTGTGCCCGACCCGGCCGTGACCGCCCTGCTGGAATTGGGCGGCGGCCTGGGCGGCAACTAACTCACGAGCTGGCTGGATGCCACGGTCGATCGTCTCGGCGACGACGCCGGGCGCGGCGAGCAGCGGCTGCGTGAGGGCGGCTGACCGCGCGCCGCCGCTCACCCGGCGGGGACCGGAACAGTGCTGATCAGGCGGAGAACTGGACCGGAAGCTCCAGCAGGCCGCGGAACGGCGACCCCGCCGGCAGCCGGTGCAGCTTCTCGACCGGCACCCCGAGCCGCAGGTCCGGCAGCCGGCGCAGCAGAGCCCCGATGCCGATCCGGGCCTCCATCCTGGCCAGCGAGACGCCGAGGCAGTAGTGGACGCCGTGACCGAAGCCGATGTGCGGGCCACGCGCGCGGCACAGGTCCAGCCGATCCGGGTCGGCGAAGTGCGCCGGGTCGTGGTTCGCCGCGTTGATCACCACGCCGACGATGGAGCCGCGCGGGATGCGCACACCCTGGTACTCGACGTCCTCGGTGGCGATCCTGGGGCTGGCCACCGGCAACGGGCCGTCGAACCGGAGCAGTTCCTCGATCGCCGAGGGCGCCAGCTCCGGCTTGGCGCGCAGCAGGTCGAGCTGGTCAGGGTTGGTGAGCAGGGCCACCGTCGCGTTGCCGATGAAGTCCGCGGTGGTCTGGTGGCCGGCGAACAGGAGCAGGAACGTGGTGGTGACGAGTTCCTGTTCGGACAGCTTCCCGTCGTGGTCGCAGGCATCGATCAGCCCGCTGATCATGTCGTCGGCCGGGTGCGCGCGTTTGGCCTGTACCAGGGCGGCGAGGTAGTGCTGCAGCCGCAACTGGGCCTCCTGGACGGCCGCCCTGTCCTCCTCGGGACTGCGCTGGGACGAGCCGGACGTCCTGATCACCTGGGTCCAGTCGAGTACGCGCTCATGATCGGTTTCCGGTATCCCGAGCAGTTCGCAGATCACCATCATCGGTAGCGGGATCGCGAAGTCGTGCATCAGCTCGGACTGGCCCTGCGGGATGATCTTGTCGAGCAGGTTGTCGACGATCTGCGCGACGCGGGGTCGCAGCGCCTCGATCCGGCGGGGCGTGAACGCCTGAGACACCATCTGGCGCAACCGGCTGTGCTCGGGCGGGTCCGAGTTGAGCATGTTCTTGTTCAACGCCTCGGAGTTCGGCCCGAAGATCTGGAGGTAGTGCTGGCCGGGGCCGTAGAGATCCTTGGACAGCCTGGGGTCGGTCAGGGCAGCCTTGGCGTCCTCGAACCTGGTGATCAGGTACGAGTCGAACCGCGGCCCGGTGATCGGGCACACGGGTGCGTTGTTCCGCATCCGCGCGAAGGTGGGATAGGGGTCGGCGGCGAACTCGTCCGTGTAGAGCTCTGATGCGGGTACGGCATGCTCGGTCATCTCGGCTCCTCGGGCTCGCTTCGCATACTGTGCAGAACCTGGTAGGTGTGCCGTTGCGCGGACTCGCGAAGCTCACGGACCACGCGCAGCAGCCGGTCGCGGTGCTCGCTGCGACCGAAGGCGTCCAGCCGCTCGCGGTCCGCCCAGTCGCTGATGATCAGGTAGCTGCGCGGGTCGTCGGCGTCTCGGACCAGGTCCTGGCGCAGGCACCCGTCCAGCGCGCGGATCTCCTGCGCGGCCGAGAACCACTCCGATTCGAACTGTTGCTCGCAGCCTTCCCGGGCACGCATCGCGAGCACCGTGCGTACCCTCGTCACTTCGCACCTTCGAACACCAGCCGCAGGTTGTTGCGCAGCGCGTCGGTGTCGATCGGCCGGCTGCGGAACGCGACGTGCCCGTCCGGGCGGACCAGGTACAGCGCGGTGCCGGTGACGCCGTACGCGGTGTGGAACTCGCATCCGTCGTCCCGCACCACGGGCGGATCGAGCATCCAGGGCATCCGGGCGTCCGGGCTGAGCAGCAGGTACACGTCGATCTCCCCGGACGCCTGCTCGCGTACGTCGGCGCACAGCTTCTCGACGGCGGCCACCGCCGCCTCGTCGGCCGAGCCGTCCGCGTAGAGCAGCAACGTGTGCCTGGTGCCGCGGGTCAGGTCGTGCAGTCGCAGCGGGTGTCCCGTGCCCCGCCGGTACAGGCCGCCGACGTCGGGAGCGCGGTCTCCGGGCCGGGGGCCGTCCCGCAGCGCGTCCGGATCGGGCACGGACTCGCCCACGAGCGGGCTGTCGGAGTAACTGAGCAGCAGCGACATCTCCTGCAGGAACTGACGCTTGAGGTCGTTGCGGTCCAACTCGTCGGTGAAGGCCATCCGCACCGCGCGCCCGACGATCTCCTCGCCCTCCGGTCGCCGCTCGGTCTCGTAGCTGGCCAGCAGCCCGGGTGCGGCGATTCCCCGTACCGCCAGCGCCAGCTTCCACGCGAGGTTCCACGCGTCCTGGATCCCGGTGTTCATGCCCTGGCCGCCGGCGGGTGGGTGCAGGTGCGCCGCGTCGCCGGCCACGAACACCCGCCCCTCGCTGTACCGGTCCACGATCCCGTGACTGATCCGGAACACGGACGACCAGCGCAGGTTCGAGGCGCGCGTACCGGGCGGGGCCAACTGGGCCAGCGCGGCCTGGACGTCGGCGAGGGTCGGTTCGCCGAGTTCCTCGCTGAACCCCGGCGGGGCGTTCTTCCCGCCGGTCTGCGCGAAGAACCGGGGCGGCGCCAGCGTCGCGACCCGGTACCGGGACTCCCCGCGCAGCGGCACGCACACCAGCATGTTGTCCATCCGGCCGTCGGTCTCGTGCATGAACCGCAGCAGGTGGCCCTGCGGCATGTCCCAGTCCACGTCCACGTCGCCGAGCATGAACAGCTGCGGGAACTGGCCCAGCCCACCCGAGAACGTCAACCCGAGCAGTTCGCGGACTTTGCTGTGCGCGCCGTCGCAGCCGACGAGGTACTTCGCGCGTACCGTCTCGGTGCCGCCACCGTCGATCGCGATGCTCGCCAGTACGCCGTCGTCGTCCTGGCTGAACGCGACCAGTTCGGCACCTCGTCGCGGGCGTACCCCGAGCGTGGCCAGCCGTTCGGTGAGGATGCGCTCGGTCTCGTACTGGGGCAGGCCGAGGTGCGCGTACGGCAGCTCCGGCAGCTCCCAGCTCATCCGGTGGGTCTCGACGCCGTTGACGAACACCATCTGGCCGGTCAGCCAGATCCCGGCGTCCATCGCGTCCCGCGCGATGCCCTGCTCCTCCCAGATTTCCATCGTGCGGCAGTGCACACCGATCGCCTTGTCGGCCTGCGCGGGCGGGGTGGCCAGCTTCTCGATCACCCGGCAGTCGATGCCGCGCCGGGCCAGTTCGACGGCGGCGGTCAGCCCGGTGGGCCCCGCTCCCACGATGAGTACGTCCGTTGTCGTCTGCACGTCGGTCTCCTTGCCCGTACTGGGTTCTCGGCTGTTGTCGGGGTGGGCCGCGAGGTGGAAGAGGCGGCGCCGGAAGTCACGCAGGAGGAACGGGGCGATCGGTCCGGCCTCCTCCTGCGCGTGTGCCGGGTTGCCGATCCAGCTGAAGAACGCCGCTTCGCTGCCCCATTCGGCGAAGATGTGGTACACGTCCGAACCGGGCTCGCGCAGCAGTTCCTCGCGCAGGTATCCGGGTACCCCGGCCATCCGTGCGACGACCTCGGGGTACCCGCGTTCGAACTCCGCGCGCCTGTCGGCCGGTACCGTGACCTCGACGTCCACGTAGATCGCCGACGGCGTGCCCTGCGGGCCTTCCGGGTCGCGCATCACCCGGCGGCCGTCGGCCGCGGACGTCTCCCGCAGCGGGCTGACGGCCTCGGCGAAGCGCGCGGCGACCGGCCCGTTCTCGTAGTCGTGCAACGCGGACTCGTCGTCCCACTCGGTGACGACGACGAACCGGCGCGGGTCGCCCGCGTCGAGGAGCAACTCGTGGCGGACGTTGCCGGCCAGCCCGCCGATCTGTCCGGCGACGGCGCGCCACGCGGACTCCACGGCGTGTTCGCACGCCGGGCGCGCGTGGATCCGGAACATGGTCCTGATCACGAAGTCTTCTCCTTAGACGCGGACCAGCACGACAGACACGATCGGCACGAAGTGGTCAGTCCTCGGCTCGCCAGTGGTAGAACTCCTTGGCCACCGCGTCTTCCGGGCTGTGCCAGGTGTCCGGGCTGTACGGGCTGATGAACGGGCTGAGGTCGTTCATGATTTTGGCGAAGGCGGGCTTGCCGTGGTTCTGCCCCATGGCGTCGGCGAACGCCGCGTCGGTGCGCTCCATCAGGTGCAGGTAGACGTCGTCGAGCGAGTACAGCCAGCGTCCGGTGACGCCCAGCTCGGTCGGCAGCGGCCCGGCGTCGGATTCGGCGAAGATGCTCGCGACGTTGGGCTCGGCACCGGGCTTGATGTGCGCGACGATGACCGTCAGGTTGGTGGGCACCGATCCCGGCTCCGGTGCCGGCTGCCCGGCCGGAAGCCAGCTGTAGAACTCCTTGGTGACGGAGTCGGACGGAACCTTCCAGTTCTTCGAGTAGGGCGTCACGTACGGCGCGATGGCCTCGGCGATCTGCTGGAACGCGGGCAGTCCACGGGGCCTCTCCAACGTCTTCGGGTCCACGTTGCGCTCGATCACGTGGATGTACAGGTCGTCCAGCGACAGCAGACTCCGACCGATCACACCGAAATCCTGAGGTCGCGTCGCCTTGTCGTAATGCCCGAAGACATCGCCGACCGTGCCCTCACTGCCCGGGACGATGCGAGCGACAATAACGCTCCGGAAACTCATGACTCTCTCCTTGGCTGTTTGCGGTACCGCGCGACCGGGCACGGGTGGCGGGACGGTGCGCCACGGCTTCGGCGCTGCGCACGGCCCGCCTACCATCGGCGCCGTCCGACCGGGTGCGGCCGGACCTGACGCCAGTGACCTTGCCGGCCGGCGCGTCTCCCTACCGTCACCACAGATCGGTCGACGGCCCCGCGGCCGGTGACGTCGCGGGGACGGCCGGTCGTCAGGATTGGTCAAGCTACCGCCGACGCCTATGACGCAGGTTGTGGCGTTCAGGCCGGCCGGGTGATCCGCAGAGGGTCGGTATCCGGGCTGCCCCGGCGTTGACGCCCGAGCGCACCGACCGGAGGGAGGATCGCGTTGATCAGTTCGTGCATCGCCGCGGACGGCTCCAGTTGGAGCTCGCGACGGAGGAGGTCCCGGTAGACGTAGAACGCGTGCAGCGCCTCGTGCGCGTTGCCCTCGGCGAGATGCGTCTCGACGACCAGGCGATGCGGGGTTTCGCGGAGGGGTTCCGCGGCCACCGCCTCGAGCGCGGCCTGCAATGCCGCGCCGTGCTCGCCGGCCCGTAGGTGGGCACGGGCCGTCTCGTCCAGCAGATGCAGCCGGAGCTGTCTGAGACGTTCGCGTTCGAGCAGTACCCAGTCGTCGTACCAGCCGGGCAGCAGGTCGTGCCGGCCGGCGGCGAGCACCGGCGCGGCCGGCCGCGGGTCGGCTCCCTGGTTCACCCCGGTCGCGGCGCGGACGAGTTCGTCGACGTCGACATCGACGACCGGGTGGAGGCGGACGGCGTCGCCGACGGTCACGATCGGGCAGGAGCGATCCTGGCGCAACCGCCACAGCGCGGTGCGCAGCGAGGACAGTGCCCGTTCCTCCGGTGTGTCGGGCCACAGCAGCCCAGCCAGGTGGGTGCGGGTGGCACCGGGACGCAGCGCGATCAGCGCGATGGTGCGCTGCAGCCCTCGCGGTACCACCACGGGCTTCCCGTCGTGGAGCAGCCGGAAGCCGCCGAGCAACAGCAACTGGATGGTCTCGCCGCCGTGCGCGGCGGGCTGCGGTCGAGTCGCCTTCCTCGCGGAGATCGGCGTGCTCTTTTCAGAGGCCATCGTTGAACCCCCTGCACGGAAACTCTCGTCCGGAAAGCCGCGCTGCCGGGGGCGGCCGGTGCGACACAACTGTCCCCAGGTAACGGCCATTGCCCCGACCGGCACCTGGTTACCAATCCATCAAAGCGTGACGAACGTTACCAATCGCTACTACGCTGCGTCAACGGTCCCTCCAATGATCTGACCGATCCCGTTGCCGAAAACCGGGTGTGACCTGCGTCGGGATCCGCCTGCCTCAAGAGCACTGTGCCACACGGGGCGTCACCCCAGCGTCATCAGCCGGCGGAACCTGTGAGTTTCCTGTGACAGGCGGGTGACACCCCCCGGTCCACGGTGATGCCGCGATCCACCTTGGGAGAACACATGGAACGAGCACCGATTGTCACGAAGATCCTTCCGGAGACTGCCGCCCGGCGCGGCGCAGCGGTGGCGACCGGGTACCCGCGATGACCACACCGGCCACCGTCGAGCGGCAACCCTGGGTGCGCTGCGGCTCGTGCTCGACGTTGCTCTACCGCAAACGGCTGTACCGCAACCTGGAGGTCTGCCCGGAGTGCGGTGACCACCGGCGGCTGACCGCCGCCGACCGGATCGACCAGCTCGTCGATCCCGGCAGCTTCACGCCGTTCGCCGACCACGTCGCACCGGTGGACCCGCTCGGCTTCGTCGACGTGATTCCGTACCCGAGCAGGCTGGCCGCCGCCCGCGCGTCCACCGGACTGACCGAGGCGGTGCTGTGCGGCGAGACGAGGATCGACGGCCACCGCCTGGTGCTGGCGGCGATGGACTTCCGGTTCCTCGGCGGCAGCCTGGGATCGGTCACCGGCGAGCTCATCGTTCGCGCCGTCGAACGGGCGCAGGCGTGCCGGCTGCCGTTCGTCGTGGTGACCGCGTCCGGCGGGGCCCGGATGCAGGAGGGCGCGCTGTCGCTCATGCAGATGGCGACCACGATCCAGGCCATCGGCGGGTTGAGGTCGGCCGGCCTGCTCAGCGTCAGCGTCATCACCGATCCGACGTACGGGGGCGTGGCCGCGTCGTTCGCCACCGGTACCGACGTCATCATCGCGGAGAGCGGCGCCAGGATGGGCTTCGCGGGACCCCGGGTGATCCAGCAGACTCTCCGCCAGACCCTGCCCGCCGGCTTTCAGACCGCCGATTTCCTGTTCCGCCACGGCCACGTCGACATGGTGGTCGAGCGCCGCCAGTTGCGGCCGACGCTGCGGTCGCTGCTCGCGGCGGCAACGCCGCGCGACGCGGCCGGGCCGGCGAGCGTGCCGTCGCCCGCTGCCGCGCCGGCGAGCGTGCCGTCTCCGGCCGCCGCGCCGGTGGACGGGGCCGTAAGGCCCCCGGCGACCGCGCCGTCGCAACGCGCCGCGACCGAGTCGGCCGAGGCGTTCCGGATCGTACGCGGCGCACGGCATCCCGACCGACCGACCACATTGGACTATCTGGCCACCGTCTTCGACGGCTTCGTCGAGCTACACGGGGACCGGCTGGGCGCCGACTGCCCGGCGATCGTGGCGGGTCTCGCCCGGCTGGACGGGATCCGGCTCGCGGTGATCGGGCACCAGAAGGGCCACCACACCGCCGAGTTGCTGGCCCGCAACTTCGGAATGGCGAGTCCGGCGGGCTACCGCAAGGCCGTCCGGGTCATGCGGATGGCGGCCCACCTCGGGCTGCCGGTGGTGACGTTCATCGACACACCCGGGGCGAGCCCGGGGATCGAGGCCGAGGAGCAGGGTCAGGCGGCCGCGATCGCCGACAGCATCTCGACCATGGCCGGCCTGCCGGTACCCGTCGTCGCGGTCATCACCGGGGAGGGGGGCAGCGGGGGAGCGCTCGCCCTCGCGGTGGCGGACCGGGTCCTCATGCTGCACGACGCGGTGTACTCGGTGATCAGCCCGGAGGGCTGCGCCGCGATCCTCTGGAACGACCCGACCGCCGCGCCCCGGGCCGCCGACGCCCTGTGCCTGACCGCACCCGAACTGCTGCGCATCGGCGTGATCGACGCGATCGTCGGCGAGCCGGCCGGCGCCGATCGCACGGCGCTGGCGGCGGGCGAGCTGCGCCGGGTGCTCACGGAAACGCTCGCACCACTGCTCGACGTGCCCGGCCCGGATCTGGTCCAGCGCCGCAGGGCGCGGTTCCGCCGGTTCTGCGCCGCCGGCGACACGCCTCGCACCGAACGGGGGAGCGCGCATGAGTACTCCGAACTATGAGGACGGCGTGCTGGCGGTCCTGCGCCAGCAGGCCCGGCTGCTGGTGGCCGAGGTGGCAGGGCCGCTGCGCCGGATCCAGATACGCCGGGGCGACGCCGTGGTGGAGATCGAATGGCATGGTGAGCGCCGGGCCGCCGAGCCCGCCGAGCCGGCCGCCGCATGGTGGGCCGCACCGCCTTCGGGGCCGGCGGCGGCTCCGGAACCGCCGGGTCCCGACGTGTCGCGGCCGGTGGGGGAGGCCGGGAAGCACAGCATCGTGTCGCCGATGGTCGGCACCTTCTACCGGGCGGCGGAGCCCGGCGCGACACCCTTCGTGACCGTCGGCGATCTGATCGAACCCGGCAGGGTGATCGGTGTCGTCGAGGCGATGAAGCTGATGAACGAGATCACTGCCGGCCACGCCGGCCGGGTGCTCGACGTGCTCGTTGACGACGGCCAGCCGGTCGAGTTCGGCCAGGCGTTGATTGCCCTGGACCCGGCATGAGCGGGCGCCAGACAGGTGAGCGCGGCGAAGCGGCCGCTCCTCCCAAGAGGATCAGGAATCGGTGTAGCGGCGGGAGGGCGCGCCGATGTTCGAGAAGGTACTGATCGCCAACCGTGGCGAGATTGCGGTACGGGTCGCCCGTGCCTGCCGGGAACTCGGCGTGCGAACGGTGGCGGTCTACTCGACCGCCGACAGCGACTCGGCGGTGGTCCGGCTGGCCGACGAGGCTGTGCGGATCGGACCGCCGGCCAGCCGGCACAGTTATGCCAACGCTGCGGCGATCGTTGAGGCGGCCCGGCAGACGGGCGCTCAGGCGATCCACCCCGGGTACGGCTTCCTCTCCGAGGACGCCGACTTCGCCGAGGTGTGCGCCGACAACGGGCTGGTCTTCATCGGACCCGATCCGGAAGTCGTCCGGGCGTTCGGCGACAAGTCACGGGCGCGGGCGCTGATGCGCGGCGCCGGCCTGCCGCTGGCCGCGGGCAGCGTCGAGACACTGCCCAATGTGGCGACCGCGCAGGCCGTCGCCGATGAGATCGGCTATCCGGTCATCATCAAGAGTGTCGCGGGCGGTGGCGGTCGCGGGATGGAGATTGTCCGGTCGCCGTCCGGACTCGTCGAGGTGTACGCGCGTACCCAGTTGGCCGCGCAGGCACTGTTCGGTGACAACCGTGTCTACCTCGAGCGCTATCTGGTCAACGCGCGGCACGTCGAGGTGCAGGTGCTCTGCGACTCGTACGGCAACGGAGTCCACCTCGGCACCCGGGACTGCTCCGTACAGCGGCGGCACCAGAAGCTGGTGGAGGAGGGGCCGGCACCGGCACTGTCCGCCTGCACCCTGGACGCCATCGCCGACGCGGCGCTGCGCGGGGCGCTCGCCGTCGGCTACCGCGGGGCGGGCACGTTCGAGTTCCTCGTCGACGACGCCGAGGGTTTCCGTTTCATCGAAGCCAACTGCCGGATCCAGGTGGAGCACCCGGTCACCGAGATGATCAGCGGCATCGACCTGGTGCACGAGCAACTGCACATCGCCGCCGGGGTCCCGTTGCGGATGCGCCAGGACGAGGTACGGCTGCACGGCACGGCGATCGAGTGCCGGGTCAACGTCGAGGATCCGGACCGCGGCTTCGCACCGACCCCGGGGCGGCTCGACCGGTTCCTGCCGCCGGGTGGCCCGTTCACCCGGGTGGACACGCACGGCTACCCCGGCTACCTGGTCGGCCCGTACTACGACTCGCTGCTCGCCAAGGTCATCGTCTGGGCTCCGGACCGTGATCTCGCCCTGTACCGGATGGAACGCGCGCTGCACGAGTTCGACGTTGCCGGCCCCGGGGTCCGCACCACGATCCCGTTTCTCCGCCGGATCCTCGACGACGCCGCGTTCCGCAAGGGGCGCTATTCGACCGGACTGGTCGAGCGCCTGATGGACCCGCCCGGTCCTCCGCACCGATCCGACCGCCCACATCCGCCCGGCGGAGCGGACAACCCCGGCACCCCGGGTGCGTCCGAACTCGCCGCCGACCAACCGACGCCCGGGAGAACCCCATGACCCTTGACACTTCGGACTGGCGCCAAGCCGCAACCGCCGAAATCACCTCGATCCTGGTACGCAACTGTGGCCTGGATCCCGACGCGGCCGCATCGGCCCCGGAGGCGACCCTGGCGGAACTCGGCATGGATTCGCTCGCCCTGCTCGAACTGGAGGCCGTCGTCGCCGATCGGCACGGCGTCCCCATACCGGAGAATGCCGGCCTGCTCACCATCGACGAGATCGCCGGCCTCCTGAAGGGCCGGCCGCTCGACGCCGCCCCGGCGGCCGCGCCGGCCCCCGACTCCGATACGCCGGGGCACACCGAGAACAGCATCGTCATCGCCGCACCCATCGACCTGGTCTGGCAGCGGACCAACGACATCGAGCGGTGGCCCGAACTGTTCACCGAGTACGCCAGCGTGGAGGTGCTGCGGCGTACCGGCGACACCGTCCTGTTCCGGCTGACCATGGTGCCCGACGAGAACGGGGTCAGCTGGACATGGGTCAGCGAACGCACCGCCGACCCGGTGAGGCGGCGGGTCCGGGCTCACCGGGTGGAGACCGGACCGTTCGAGTACATGCGGATCGGCTGGCACTACGAGGAACTGCCGGAGGGTACCCGGATGACGTGGGTCCAGGACTTCGCCATGCGCCCGACCGCGCCGGTGGACGACCGGCAGATGACCGAGCGGATCAACGCCAACTCGCGGATCCAGATGGCCGTCATCCGCCACCGGATCGAGGGGATCGTCCGCCAGCGCACGATGGCGACGACGGGAGCCGGCGATGAGTGACGATGCCGGCCGGGTGGTCGCCGCCCGGGACGTACCACCGGATGCCCGGCGCGGCGGTGAGCTGCGGGTCCTGCTGGGTCCCCGTACCGTCGGCAGCACCTCGGGTTTCATGGGTGTCGCGACGCTGCGGCCGGGGGACCGGATCGGCGAGCACTACCACCCCTACAGCGAGGAATTCCTCTACGTCACCCGGGGCGAGATCGTGGTCGACCTGGACGGTCGCGCCATTCCGCTGGGTCCGGGTCAGGCGCTGTTCATCCCGGTGATGGTGCGGCACCGGCTGCGCAACGTCGGGTCCGATCCGGCCGAGGCGGTCTTCCACCTCGGCCCGCTGGCACCCCGGCCGGAGCTTGGTCACGTCGACACCGAGGGTGCCGCCGCCCCGGCCGAGCCGGCAAAGACCTCGACATGACGCCGCGGCGGACGGTGGTCACCGGTATCGGCGTGGTGGCTCCCGGCGGAGTCACCCGTGACCGGTTCTGGGCCACCATCACCGAGGGGCGGACCGCCACCCGGCGGATCACCTTCTTCGACCCGTCTCCGTTCCGCTCGCAGATCGCCGCCGAGTGCGACTTCGATCCCGTCGCGGCGGGGCTCACCGCGTCGGAGCGGCAGCGCACCGACCGGTACGTCCAGTTCGCGCTCGCCGCGTCGATCGAGGCGCTGGCCGACAGCGGCCTCGGAACGGACGAGGAGACCCGGCAGCGGACCGGAGTGGTGCTCGGCTCGGCGGTCGGTGGTACCACAGCGCTGGAGCGCGAGTACGTCGTGGCCAGCGACTCCGGCGCCGAGTGGCTGGTCGACCACAGCCGCACCATGCCCTTCCTGTACCAGGCGCTGGTTCCGAGCAGCCTGGCTGCCGAGGTCGCCTGCCGGCACGGGTTGCACGGTCCGGCTCAGGTCATCTCCACGGGCTGCACCTCCGGGATCGACGCGATCGGCTACGCCCATCAGCTGATCGCCGATGATGAGGCGGACGTGGTGCTGGCCGGCGCCTCGGACACGCCGATCTCACCGGTGACGGTCGCTTCGTTCGACGCGATCAAGGCCACCACCGCGGCCAACGACGACCCGGCGCACGCCTCCCGGCCGTTCGACGGCAACCGGACCGGGTTCGTGCTCGCCGAGGGCGCCGCCGTGCTCGTCCTGGAGGAGCTCACCCACGCCCGCCGCCGAGGCGCGCACATCTACTGCGAGGTGGGCGGCTACGCCAATCGCAGCAACGGTTACCACATGACGGGCCTGCGGCCCGACGGTGCGGAGATGGCGCTGGCGATCGCGGCGGCGCTGGACGAGGCCCGGCGGAACGCGTCCGAGGTGTCCTACATCAGCGCGCACGGCTCCGGGACCCGGCAGAACGACCGGCACGAGACGGCCGCGTTCAAGCGTGCGCTCGGCGAGACGGCGTACCGCGTGCCGATCAGCTCCATCAAGTCGATGGTCGGGCACTCGCTCGGCGCGATCGGCTCGATCGAGATGGCCGCCTGCGCACTGGCCATCGAGACCGGTACCGTGCCGCCGACCGCCAACTGGGCCACCCGGGACCCGGAGTGCGACCTCGACTACGTCCCGAACGAGGCGCGCACCGTGGACGTGGATGTGGCGCTCTCGGTGGGCAGCGGCTTCGGCGGGTTCCAGTCGGCACTGCTGTTCCAGCGGTTGACGGAGCCGGCACGATGACCGCCCGTGCGGTGGTGACCGGAATCGGGGTGGTCGCCGCGACCGGCGTCGGGGCGGACGCGCACTGGAAACGGGTACTGGCGGGGGAGAGCGCGCTCGGCCGGATCACGCTGTTCGACCCGACGCCGTACCCGAGCACGCTGGCCGGCGAGGTCGCCGAGTTCGACGCCCTGGAATGGGCCGACAACCGGCGGGTGGTGCAGACCGACCGGTGGACCCATCTCGGGTTCGCGGCCACCCGGCTCGCCCTGCAGGACGCCGGACTGGCCGAGGTGACCGACGACCCGTACGGCGTGGGGGTGACCCTGGCCAGTTCGTCCGGCGGGAACCTGTTCGGCCAACGGGAGTTGCAACGCCTCTGGGGCCAGCCGTCCCGTACGGTGGGCGCCTTCCAGTCGATCGCCTGGTTCTATGCCGCCAGCGTCGGTCAGCTCTCCATCCACCACCAGTTCAAGGGCCCCTGTGGGGTGCTGGTGTCGGAGACGGCCGGGGGCCTGGACACCCTGGCGCACGCGGCGCGGATGATCCGCCGGGGAACGCCGGTGGTGATCGCCGGCGGCACCGAGTGCCCGCTCAGCCCGTACGCCCTGGCCTGCCAGCTCCGCGGTGGCCTGCTCAGCGGCAGCACCGACCCGGCCCGGGCGTACCGGCCGTTCGACGTCACCGCGAGCGGCTACGTGCCCGGCGAGGGCGGCGCGGTGTTCGTCGTCGAGGAACTCGACCACGCGCTCGATCGCGGCGCGCTCATCTACGGAGAGGTGGCCGGCTGGGGGGCGACACACGACGCCCGGCACACCGACGGCCACCAGGCGGGCGACGCCGGGCAGTACGCCCGGGCGATGGTACTGGCCCTGGATCGGGCCGGGGCCCGGCCGGACGAGGTGGGTCTGGTCGTACCGGACGCGCTCGGCGTGCCGCGCTACGACGCCAGCGAAGCGCAGGCTCTGCGTACCGTCTTCGGTCCGACGTCGCCACCGGTGACCACCCAGAAGCCGTTGACGGGCCGGGCCCACCAGGGCGGGGCAGCGCTGGACGTGGCCAACGCGCTGCTGGCGCTCCGGCACGGGCTGCTGCCGGCGACCGCCGGACTGGATCGGCCGGCACCCGGCTGCGAGCTGGACTTCGTCCGCGAACACCGCCAGCAGCGAGCCGATCTCGCGCTCGTCACGGCACGCGGCTTCGACGGCTTCAACAGCGCGCTGCTGCTGCGCCGCTGGTCTTCCCCGGCGGCCTGATGGCGGAGGTGATGGTCTCCGGCGGCCTGCTCGGCCGTTCACTGCGGTGCATTCGGCCCGGTCGGTGGGGGCTTGCTCCTCCCCGTCCGGCCCATGACGGCGTTGAAGTCGCCGTTCTGCGAGTGGTACAGCACGCCGTAGGCGACGACGCCGAGCAGCAGGCCGATGGAGTACCAGGCGAACAGTGCCGTCCCGGCCCGGAACAGGGTGGTGATCGCCGCGCCACCGACAGCGCCGATCACCGCGGCGAGGTCGCTGATCGCTGTCTTCTCCGTGGTGCGCACCAGCGTGCGGTAGGTGATGTAGCCGATCGTCAGGCCGAAGCAGGCCGCGCCGGCGTCATCCAGGACGGTCATGCGGTTGTCTCCTCACGCGCGCGCATCCGAAGACTGGACAAGCAGTAGGAGGTGTAGGCGAAGCCCATCACGTTGCCCAGGCGCAGCAGCCACCAGCGGGTGTCGCGGAGCGCCTCGCCCACGGTGGCGCCGTCAACGAACGCGGTCAGGAAGTGTTCCATGGCGGCGCTCGCGACCGCCTGGTCGAGGGCCACCTCGGTGCCGATCATCCCCGCCGCGCCGGCGCTGCCGACGAACGCGCTGACGAAGTTGGCGAGCGTGCTGCTGCTCAACTGCGCCGTGTGACAGCCGTTGATCACCACGAGCGGCCGGTGCTGCCGCCAGTGCCCGCGTTCCCAGACCGCGTTCGCCCATTTCGTCACGTCCATCGGCCCCACCACCTCGCCACCGAAGCGCAGCCGGCTCGCCGGGGCCGCCAACCCGTCGCTCGCGTACTCGCAGTGGCAGTAGAGATAGGCCACGTCGAGGTCGTCCCGGGCCAGTGCGGCCCCCAGATCGCGCTCGCGGCCGATCGGCGGTGCGCTCAGTGCCGCGCGGAGCCGCCCGCGCAGTGCCAGCAGGTGGTTGTCGGTGATTTCCCGGACGAGACCCGAACCCGTCGCCGCGAGCAACGACGTCGGTGGGTTTCCCCGGGCCAGTACCGTCGCCGGTTCGCGGGTGGCGTCAGGTGGTTGTTCCAGAACGTAGGACAGTCCCCAGAAGCCGAAGGGGCACAGGATATCGGGCTCTGCCTCGTGATCCGAGAACGGGCACTGCTCCGGAATCGGGCCGCCCGCGCCACCGGGGCCGAACCGCGCCACCGACTCGCACAGCCGGTACCGCGCCGGATCGTCACCGACCCACAGGTCATACACCAGGGCCCAGGGGATGGGTTGGTCGCGCTGCTGGACGGTGTGCGGCTCCAGCACACACAGCGACGCGGGCCGGTGGCGCATCCGTGCCTCGTTGCGCAGCAAGGGTCCGAGCGCCCTGGCCTGTTCCGGGTTCGCGAAGAGCGCGCAGTACAGCTCGTGGCCCCGGTGGGCCAACGTTCTCAGGTCCTCGACGAACCGGGGGAAGTCCTTGCCGTTCGCGGCGTCGAACCTGCTGATCTCCCGGCGACGGCGGGTCACTCTGAAATGGATCTGGTACAACGCCTGTCGGAGCCGGCCGTACGCATTGTCCGCCGCGTTGATCTCCAATGAGTACGGGGCGTCGATGAACGACAATCCGTTGACCGTGATGCGCGAGGCGTTGGGCGCGACCGAGATGCTGGCGTCGCGGTCGGCGAGTGTGTCCAGCCCGGAGAAGGAAACGGTCAGGCGGTGGCTCAACGTGGCTCGCGGGCCTTCCCCGACGTCGTCACCGACCGGCAACACCAGATGCTGTGCGTGCACCGCCACGGCCCGGTAGTAAATGATGAGGTCGCCCTCCCAGCGGCTGGCGCGTTCGGGGGTGGTCAGCGCGAACCGGACCCACGGGTCGCGGTCGCACCCCGCCTCATGGCCGCCCTCGGGTGCGCAGTCGCAGCGGAAACTGTCGCCGTCGCCGGGCAGCGTGAACGGGACCACGCGGGGTTCGGTCATCGACTCCAGCCACAGCACGGCACGCAGGCGCAGTTCACCCCCGGGCAGCAGATCGTCGGGGAAGGAGACGTCGTGGGCCGGCGGCAGCAGGCTTTCCGGCCGCCCCGCGCCGACGTTGACCAGCAGGTCGTACCGCGTCCCGGGGGCCAGCGACCGATCGGATGCGATCGGCCGGTCGCCACCGGCCGCCGCCAGGATGCTGTTGACGAAGCGTTCCGGCTCGGCGATGTCCACGCCGGCCCGCTCGCGCAACCGGATCGCCAGCTCGCGTACCCGGGCGGGTGCCGGGTGCCGCTGTTCCCCCTGCCGTACCGGGAGCACGCGCAGGCGGCTCGGCACGCCGCGCCACGCCGCGACACCGTCGGAGGCGAGATCATCCAGGATGTTACCGAGTACCTCTTCGACGTCCGCCCACCCGTCATCGTTGAGGATCCAGGTGGACAGCAGTGCGTCGATGATTTCCGCCGATAGTAGGAAGTCAGGCTTGGAAGCATTTCCGGCCCCATCCACATCGCCAACCTATCGATCCGGAACCCCGCGCGCAGCACCCTTTCCGGTCATCGGCGCATAGACATCGAGGCCCGGTTTCCACCGGATCGGACCGTTGCCGCCGACCGCGATGCCGACCTACGTTGAGGGCGCCGCGGAGCCATTCTCCGGCATTCCCGCGGTCCCGCTGATTCGTCGGGAGGCCGGCAATGATGATGTCAGCCGAGGAACTTCGCCAACGCGCCACCGACCTGCGGCTGAAAAGGGCCACCGCCGGCGATGAACTGTTGGCGGCGATCGAAGCGGACGTTTCCGAGTACCGGGCCGTCCGGGACGCGCACCCCCGGCAGATTCCGCCGGACTACCTCGTGGCGCGGCTACCCCTGATGGGCTGGCTGATCTACGAGGCCACCTGGAACGCGGTGCAGCGGGTCCAGCCGGCGTACGAGTTCCTGGGCGGCGAGCGGGAGGCGGCGAGCCGGGCCGCGGCCGGCCTGATCGCCCGGGTGGCCGAGGCGGCCCGCGCGCTACCCTGGCCGGAGTTCGCGCCAAGGGCACTGGGTGCCCTGCGCGCGCAGGCGTTGGCGGCCTCGAAGCGCGACACCCAGGCCGGCTACGACGAGGCCTGGCTGCACCACCACGAGGTGAGCGAGAAACACAACGACTTCGTGCAGAGCCATGCCGGCGAGGAGTCACGCGCCCCCTACCTGCTGGCACTGGACGAGGTGCTGCTGCAACTCGCGCTGGCCGAGACCGGTACGGCGTGCCGGACCGCCGAACGGGTGGTCGGCCGATGGTCGGAGGGTCTCGACGAGGCCAGTTGGACGGGCGAGGACGAGGAGTACTGGATCGCCCGGATGTTCCGCGAACTCACCGACGGGATCAAGATCGGCGAGCGTGCGCTGGACGTCGCGGCGAAGATCGACCGGGAGTACGGGTTCGTCTCGCAGGTCGACGAGCACCGCCTCGCGATGCACACCAGCTACCAGAACCCGGGCATCATGACGGCCCGAGCCGTGCTGCTCGCCCTGGCGATGTCGGCGGAGATGGAGCGGATGGGCCGCTTGATGCCCGACGAGACGCCGTGGGACGTGGCCCGTACCGACCTGTTGGGCCGTTTCGTCAAGGCGTACCGATCGATCGAGAAGGACGTGCTCAACGACGCGGATGAGCCGCAGCCACCCAAGTTCGAGCACCTCCGTTCGATCATCCAGATCCGGCTCAACCTCGCGCTGCTGGCGCCGGGTTACCCACTGCCGTCCCGATGGACGTTCGTGCCGTGTCTCGCCCTCGATCCGCTCGACGACGCCGCGGTCGAGGCCATGTCGACCTGGCTGAGTGAGGCCGGCGACGGCGGTCGGCAGCGCGGCGACGCGAACGTGATCGGGAGCGCCACCATGCCCGCCTTCATCACCTCGGTCGAGGCATGCCGGGCGCTGCTCGCGTCGCCGGCGTACGCGGTCGCGCATCAGGAGGTGACCGGCGGCTACCGCGACTGGCGACGGCGCTGGTTCGTGCTGGACCGGCACGCCGCCGAAACGGGACGGCGGGAACGGGTCGAGAAGCGGCTCGGTCCGCTCGACGACGCGAGCTGATCAGCGCGCGTACGCGGTGAACAGCGCCCAGGCCGCCACCGGCTCGTGCAGCAGGCGCAGCTGTGCGTTGCGCAGGGCGACGTCGAGCCGGATCGGCGCGGAGCGCACCTGCTCCACGATGGCCGCCGCCGTCGGGCCGGCCCAGAAGTCCGGTACGTCGCCGATCGCGGCCACGACGCACCGGCTGCCGCGGGTGAGCAGCGCGGTGACGAAGCTGAACGGCTCGGCGTGAGCCAGGTTCACCAGCTGACCCACCCGGCAGGACGCCATGAGGACACTCTCCGGCCAGCGCGCCGCCAGAGCCTGGCCCGCCGTCAGCGCCTCGGGCAGGTCGAGCCGCTGGCCCAACCCCTCGCCGGAGCCGTGGGACGCGATGTGCACGACCCGCCAGAAGTCCGGCGAGTCCTGTAGCGCCGCCAGCAACTCCCCGGCCACCGTCGTCGGCTGCGTGTCCGCGTCGAACCGGCAACTGCTCAGCGGTACCCGCAGGTCCGCGTCGACGGGCAGCCGCCACTGCGCCCGTTCGGGTTCCACGTCGACGTCCCTGCTCGCGACCAGCCGGACGAGTGCCGGATCGGCGACGCACGGGACCGGCTCCTCCGACAGGCAGGTGAGTACCGGTGTCTGGTCGATGATCGCGTGTTCGACGAGCCGGGTGCCGGCGTCGTCGATCTGGAGGGCGGCCCACGGCAGCAGGCTCACCGCGGCGTGGGTCGATATCAGCAGTTCCACGGGATCGTCCCGGGTGCGGGCCGCGAGGTCGGCCAGGAGGCTTGCCGGCAGCAGTTCCCGGGCGAGCCCGCGCCAGTCCGGGCCGCGCTTGAGGTCGGTCCTGCGCAGTCGCTTCAGCCACGGTTCGCGCATGCCGTCGCGCTCGAAGAAGGCCGTGAAGTGCGGACCGGGCGTGAAGCCCTCGAACTCGATGCCGCCTCCCGGTCGGATGAGCGTCCGGAACCAGTTCGGGGTCTTGGCGAGCGTGTCGGGCACGCTGACGTAGTCCAGCGCGTACCGGTGGCCGACGAGGTCGACGAGCCGGGACACGTCCCTGGGTGCCGGCAGTACCGTGTCGGCGAGCATCGGTGAGAACCGGCGCTCCAACTCGACCTTGAGCGTCTGGAGCTGCCCGGCGACCTGAGCCTCGGTACGCGGCGTGCGAGACGGTCTCTCGACGTCCATGATGTCCTCGATCAGGAGGCTGATGCTCCGGGTGACCAGCGCGCGTTCGGTCCGCATGCGGCTGGCGAAGCCGGTCTGCTTCGCCGACAGCGCGACCCGCAGACCCAGCTTCGCGGCACCAGTCCCCGGCAGCAGCGACACCAGCAGGGCGATGTCGCCGTACACGCGGCGGAAAGCCATGGACAGCGGGCTCTGCGACCGGGCGATGACACCCCACCGGCTGCGGACCCGCTCGGCGATGTCGATCGCCCGCCGGGCGAGCCTCAGTGCGCGGGTGGCGTCCGGGCCGGCCGGGCCGAGCACGGTGAGCTGTTCGGCGAACGCCAGCATCAGGGACAGCGCGGACGCGTCGTACTGCGGGTCCCGGCGGCCGGTACGGGTCAGGTGGCCGAGAGCCGTGGCGAACCGGCCGCTCGCGGTGGGACCGTCCCCCAGTTCCCAGGCGGCTATGCCGCGCATGAAGTCGTAGCGATGACGGGTGACGAATCTGCCGGCCCGGGTCGCGTCCCAGTACGCCTTCTCGGATTCCCGGAACGCACCGTCCACCTGCCTGGCCTGCCCGAGCCGGAGCAGGCAGACCCCGTGCTCGTACTGGACGTGAGCGCGGTAGGGCTCGGCCCCGGTCGCGAAGAACTCGTCATCGCTCATCTCCGCCAGGTCCTGCGCCTGCCGGTAGTCCTCGTGCAGCCGCAGGTCCCGGATCCGCCGGTACCTCGTCTTGATGTCCAGGTTCAGGTCGTGGGGTACCCGCTCGCCGCCGGTCGTGGAGCGCAGTTGCGCGTCGGCCTCCTGGTACAGGAGCACCGGATCGGCGTCGGTGTCCAGCGGCTCGTCGACCAGCTGACAGAACCGGATGAGCGCACCGGCGTGGTACAGCGCCTGGCTGCGGGCCGCCCGGGAGCTCGAATTCTCGGCCGCGCACAGGTGGTGCCCCAGGGCGACCTGAAACAGGTCCGCCGCGGTCTGCACGAGCCGGTCGCGTTGATGCGCGATACCGACCGCCGCTTCGGCGTCCTTCGCCATGGTGAGCAGATCGTCGCGGGCCAGCACCCGCTGTACCGCGGCGTTGCGTACCCCGTCGGCGGTCATCGCCCCGGCCCTCCGTCCCCGACTAGACCGAAGAAATCAGCGCGGCCAGCGACCGCAGCGCGTCGAAGCTGTGCCCCGGGACGTGTGCGTGCACCGCCGTCAGGCTGTACCGGAGCCCTTTCGCGGCCGGCGTGAACCCGTCCCAGCTGTACTGCGGATTCACCCAGATCACGCGATGGGCGAGGCGGCGCAGGCGGGTCAGCTGAGCGGCGAGGAGTTCGGGGCTGGATTCCCAGCCGTCGGAGGCGAACACCGCGACCGAGGAGCGGACCGCACGGCGGCCGGCCCAGACGCGAAGGAAGTCCGCCAGTTGCTCGCCGAGCCGGGTACCGCCGCCCCAGCCGGTGGGCATCGCGCGCACCAGATTGAGCGCCGCCTCGGGGTCGCGTTCGCGCAGGGATCGGGTCAGCGCGGTGACCCTGGTACCGAGAGCGAAGACCTCGGTGCGCGCGGGGCCCGCCCGTACGGCGGCGTGTGCGAAGCGCATCAGCGCCTCGCTGTACCCGTCCATGGACTCGCTGACGTCCAGCAGAAGCACCAGCCGCCGGGGTTGACGCGCACGTCGCCGGTGACACAGGCCGACCGGCTCGCCGCCGGCGCGGACCATGCCGCGGATCGTACGAGCGACGTCGATGTGGGCGTGGCCGCCGCGCGTGCGGCGGGGCGAGCGTCGTCCTCCGGTGTAGATCCGCAGCGCCGCGATCAGCACGTTGATCTGGTCCCGTTCGCCGGCACTCAGCCGCTGGATGTCGCGTTCGGCCAGGACCTCGGTGGCACCCGCCGCGGCGGCCGAGCCCGGCGCCGCGCCGCTGTCGTCGCTCCCGCCGTCGTCGCTAACGCCGTCGTCCCGCTCGCCGATGTCGCGCTCGCCGTCGTTTCGCTCGCCGGGGTCGCGCGCGGCGGTGTCGGTCCACGGCTCGGTGCCGCCCGGGGCCGGCGCGCTCAGCCAGCGGTTGAACGCCGCGTCGAAGGCGACGACGTCGGTGTACCGGGAGCAGAAAGCCAGCCGGGTCGCCCAGTAGAGCCCGGCGAGAGTGTCCACATGGGACACCGCGTGAACGGCGGTGATCACCTGGGAGGGAGCGACGTCGACGCCCTCGGCGCGCACCTCGTCGGCCAGTCCGACGAGTTCGGCCGCGAGGTCGCGACCGGTCATGACGGTCCCTTCGCGCCGTGCGCCGGGCACCTCACGATGCCGTGCCGGACACCGGAAGCGGGAACAGCTTCGGCAGTTCCTTGCGGACCTTCGGCACGTCCTCTTCCTGCTTGACGTAGGCGCCGAGCGCGAGCTCCGCGACCTGCTCGTCGATCGCCTCCGCGCCCAGGGCGAGGGCGGCGCCGGCCAGGTCGATCGATTCCGCGACGCCGGGACGCCTGACCAGTTCGAGCCGATCACGGTCACGCAGCCGACCGATCAGCGACACCGCCTCCCGAGCCACCGACTCGGGAATTCCGTCGACCCGGGAACGCACGATCTCCACCTCGCGCTCGAAGGGCGGATGCTCGATCCAGTGGTACAGGCAGCGGCGTTTGAGGGCGTCGTGGACCTCTCGGGTGCGGTTCGAGGTGAGGAACACGAGCGGTGTCACTGGGGCGACGATCGGCCCCAACTCGGGGATGGTGATCGTGTAGTCCTCCAGTACCTCCAGCAGCAGCGCCTCGAACTCGTCGTCCGCGCGGTCGATCTCGTCGATCAACAGCACGCAGTGGCCGGTCCGGATCGCCGTGAGGATCCGCCTCTCGACCAGGAACTCGACGGTGTATACCGACTCGTCGGTCTCGGCGGCCCGTATGCGCAGGATCTGCTTGGCGAAGTTCCAGTCGTACAGAGCCTGCGCGGCGTCGATGCCGCCATAGCACTGGAGCCTGATCAGGGGTACCCGGAGAAGTTCGGCCATGGTCTTGGCGAGTTGCGTCTTGCCGACGCCGGGCTCGCCCTCCAGGAACAGCGGCCGCTCCAGTCTCCGGGCCAGGAAGACAGCCGCGGCGAGGCCGAAGCTGGGCACGTACTTCGCCCCGATCAGCGCTCTCGCGAGCTCCGCCGGATTACGGTACTCCTCGTCCGCCACGCGTTGAGCGTCGATGACACACGGTGTTCGTGTCGATCGGACGGTCGGCGCGACCCGGCGACACCCCGGCAGATCGATGCCGGCCGAAAGCTCGACGGCCCCGGCCGATGAGGTGGGTGGCCACTGTGCGATCTGGCAAGAACCGTCCGGAGGAATGCGCCGTCCCCACGTGCCCGGTACGGTCATCGGGTGGAGAAGGACGGAAAGACACCCCGCTCGCGGACGGTGGCGGACCGGGCGGTGGAGGCCTTCGCACTGGTCGAGGGATGGCTGTTCAGCCAACCGATGGCCGACCTCCTGGACGCCTTCGGCGAGCGGCTCCCGACCGTCGACGCACCGTCGGTGAGCAGCGCGCACGACAATGCGGACTGGCTCCACCTCAACGAGGAGCTCCCGGAGTGGCTAGACAAGGCCCTCAGCGAGCCTCGGTCCGACGCCGGGGGACTGTCGCCGGAGTCCGCGGATCTGCTGCGCCGTACCCTCGCCGTCGAGCGCATGGCGGCCGCCGATTTCAACTTCCGCGCCGCGGGCGACGACCGGTACAAGGAGCGATCGCAGGCCGCTGTCGCGGACTTCGACGCCGCCCTGCGCGACCGCGTGCTCGAACTGACCGATCGACTGGGCCTGGTCAGCCCCGCCCCGACGCGATCGCGGCGCTACGAGAAGACGCTCGTTCTCGGCGGTGGCTACCGGTCTCCTCTGCTACGGGCACGCTACGCGGCCCAACTGCAGGCGGACGGCATCGACCTCGGTGAACTCAGCTTCCTCGGCAGTCCCCGATTCATGATTGAGGAGCCGGCCGAGCGTCCGGTCGTCGAGGAATACGCTCCCGGCGCGAACGACGAGTTCGACCTGATGGTCGGGGCGGCCCGGGCGGCGTTCGGTCTCGTCCCCGCCAGCGTCGAATTCCTCTGCGGCTGTTCGTCCACGGACGTGGTGTGCCCGTCGTGGCGGCACGGTCGCTCCGCTGGCGCCGAGGACACGCCGCCCGCGTACACCCACGAACGGCGGGTCGGGCTCCTGGACGAGGCGGGTCAGACGGTCGGCTCCGCCTTCTCGGCGAGCACCGGGCGCCCGCCGTACCGACCCGACACGTCCGACACGTTCGGCCTGTGGGCCCGGTGCTCCGAGCCACAGCCGGGTCAGGCCATCCTCGTCGTCACCACCCAGGTCTTCGTGCCGTTCCAGATGTTCGACGGGATCCGCAGGCTCTATCTGCCGTTCGGGTCCGATGTGGACACGGTGGGGTTCGGGGCGGAATGGGGAGACCGGCCGCAGACGGCGGAGTACCTCCTGCAGGAGACGTTGTCGGCTATCCGCTCGGCCCGGCGCCTGCTGGTGGACGCGGCCGAGGCGCTGACCCGGCCGGTATGGGCGGCATAGCCGGCAGCGTGATCGAATGACGACGCCGCAACCCGATCCGCCGCTGACCGCGGACGAGCTGGTCAGTACGGGCGGGGAACGTGAGGTGCTGGAGGCGTTCCTCGACCTGTACCGCGGGGTGGTCGGGCGCAAGCTGATGGGCGTGTCCATCGAGCAGGCGCGCCGACGGCTCGTACCCTCCACGACCACCCTTGCCGGGCTGGTCAAGCACCTGGCGGCGGTGGAGCGGGAATGGTTCCAGCTCACGCTGGCTCGACGCTCGTACGACGAGATCGGCGGGGTACCGCAGGACGACGGTTGGACCGTCGGCGCGCAGGAGACCGTGGCGGATCTGGTTGCGGAGTACGAGCGGGCGTGTACGCAATCCCGGCAGGTCGCGTCGGGTTTCGCGTTGGAGGATTCGGTGCCCCATCCCCGGTTGGGTCGGGTGTCATTGCGGTGGATCTACGTCCACATGATCGAAGAGACCGCCCGGCACGCCGGCCACGCCGATGTCCTTCGCGAGCAGACAGACGGTGCGACCGGCTTCGATGACTGATCCGTTCACCGGCCATAGATCCCTGATTTCCGTTCACGTATAGTACGGCCGACATATACACGCCCGTCTTGCGGCGGTGAGCGCATCGCTGCCAGGCAACGACATCGGGGGACCGTCATGGCCACTCGCCTCTGGGCGCGCGGATCCGTCGCCGCGCTCATCCTGCTCGCGGCCGCGGTCGGTGGGGTGACCGTGCACCCGCCCCGGGCGGACGCGGCCGCCGCGTTCGCGCACATCGACGCCTCGTCCTTCGTGCTGGATCCGTCGGACAGCTTCCAGCGGTACGGCAGCATCGTCTCGCGCATCGAGTCGAGCGGCAAGGTCACCAAGCCGTCGTCGCTGGCTGCCGCGATCGACGGTACGCAGGACTTCCACCCCACCTGGGGGCTGTGCCACTCCACCGGAATCGGTTCCACCCTGAACCCCACCGGATACTGCTGGGATCCGGCCGACGACGACTGGGACACCGCGAACTGGCGTCCGCAGGGGATCAGCGGTTCGTGGGACGCGCAGCCCAACCTCCTGTGGAACGGCCGGAAGATCGCCGTGGCCAGTTGGCACGGCATCCAGGACAGTGACGCGTTCGCCCGGCTCACCTTCGTCGACTACACCGACACGGCGAACCTGAAGTTCCGCGACGTGCTGCTGGTGGTCCCGGTGGTGACCAACGGGGTGGACAACTTCGCGCCGTTCGACTTCAACCACGCCGACGGCGTGCTGTGGTACGGCAACACGCTGCTGGTCGCCAACGGTGGCCGGTTGCACGCGTTCAGCCTCAACCACCTGTGGACGATGACCCGGTCGGAGGAGGGGATCGGGTTCGGCACCGACGGCAGCGAGGCGCCGAGCGCGCGCTGGCACCGGTACGCGCTACCGATGATCGGCGAGTACTACCCGGACTACACCCCGACCGGCGGCACCTACATCCCCTGCACGCCGATCACCGGTACGCGTCCGTGCCTGAACGCGATCAGCCTCGACCGGCGTGGCAGCGCGCGCGACTCGATGGTGTCGGCGGAGTACGTCGGCGCGAATTCGGCCGGCGGGCGGGCG
Organism: Rugosimonospora sp.; assembly: GCA_036494675.1. Lineage (GTDB taxonomy): Bacteria > Actinomycetota > Actinomycetes > Mycobacteriales > Micromonosporaceae > Rugosimonospora. Next base: position 14,958 of record DASXOA010000009.1, on the reverse strand, counting down.
ATCCGCTGGCCGATGGATGCCTCGACCGCGTTGCCGCTCCTGAGCCCGGACGGGACGGTGCACGCCGACGAGGCGTTCACGTCTCCGATCTGGCACATGCAGGGGGTGGCCAGCGACGGGAACAACTGGTTCATCTCCGGTACCTGCGCTTCGGGCTCCGGTACCTGCGTCCACAAGGCGGCCCCGGACCAGCCGCCACACCAGCAGGCCCAGGTCAACGGCGGCCTGGAAAACCTGTCCTACCAGCCCAGCTACAGCGGGTCGGCGCCCCGGTTGTGGGGGCTGAACGAGGGCAACGACCGCTTCGTGTTCACCATCAAGGTGCCCTGACCCGGGCGCCGGCGATCGGGGCACCGGGGGTCCTGGGTACGGTGATCATCGAAGCGGCCAGACGGCGTTTGGGGTGATCATGGCGGCAGGGGACGATCCGGTGGCTGAATTCATCGCCGCGTTGCGTGAGACCGACCGGGTGCTGGCCGCCGCCCGGGACCGGGTGGTGTCGGCCGGAGTCCGGGACACCGCGTTCGGGAAGCTCTTCGAGGCTCGCGCCGTCCACGACGCCTATCGTCAGCGGGTGCCGGAGATGGGGCGCAACTTCGACGAGGCCCGGTCCGTGCTCGGGCATTTCGTCAGGGGCCTGGAACGCGACGGGGCCGAGCCGGGCACGGTTCCGGAACAGAACTCCGGGGCGGCGTCGTGAATCCCACCACCACACTGGTCACCGGGCTCGGCCTGGCCGCGCTGGTCATCCTGTCGTGGCTTGGCGGGATGTTCTACCTACGGCGGATGCGCCAGAACATGCAGCGGCCGGCCAGCGCGGCCCGGGTCGCCGATGTGTCCACTGTGGATCGCGCGGAGAGCATCGAGGACTGGCTCGCCCGGGCCGCCGCGCTGCCCGAGGGGAAGCGGCCGGAGCCCGCCGAGCCGGGGCGGCGCGATCAGGGCAGGCTGCACGCCTTCGCCGCGCGGCTCTTCCCGCATCTCGACGATCAGCATCCGCACCTGCATCTGATCGGCATCACCGGCCTGGAGAAGCGCCTGGTGACCTGGGTCTGCCGGGAGACTGGACTGCCCAATCCGTTCGACGCGCTGGAGCGGCTCACCGGTGATCCGGACGAGATCCGTCGAGCCGCGGAGGCATGGCAGGACGCGCACACCGACGCCGTCGCGGTCATCGACCGGCTGTGCCTGGCGACCGAGGGGCTGCACGAGACGTGGACCGGTCCGGACGCGGAGCGGTTCTTCGCGATACTCAGCGATTACCTCACCGAACTCGACGCGCTGGCCGACGACGTGAAGACCACCGCTGAGACGCTGCGCGGCCTGCAGGCCGAGGCGGCGCTCGCCGAGGGCACGGTGGTCGGCCTCATCAACCTGCTGGTCGGCTCGTTCGCCGGCTATCTGGTCGAGGCCGTGCTCACCGCCGGCACCGTCACGCCCGCGGTCGCGGCGCAGGCACAGCTGGAACTGACCTGGGTCCTCAAGGAGGTGGCCCGGGCGCTCAGCAAGCTCCCCGGGGTGTATCTGAACGCGCGGCACATCCTGCAGAGCGTCACCGGGTTCGAGAGACTGGAGCGGGTACGGGAGCGGTTCCAGGCAGCCGACGTCGAGAAGATCGCCCGATCCCTCGACGCGACCACCTGACCGGGGATCCGCCGACCCATCAGCCAGGCGACGCCTGCCTGGCCGCCCGCCACTCCGGCGCGAGCACCGACCAGACCTCGATGTCGTGCCGGGTGCCGCGGTGCGGGTAGCTTTCCCGCAGTACCCCGTCTCTGGTCATCCCGAGCCGGCGCGCCACGGCGATGCTGGCGCCGTTCGCGGTCGAGACGTGCCACTCCACGCGGTGGATGCCCCGCTCCTCGATGGCCCAGTCGATGATGACGCGCGCGGCCCTGGTGACCAGGCCCCTGCCCGCCGCCGACGGTTCGAGCCAGCAGCCCGCCTCGGCGACGCCGCGCTCGACGTTCATCGCCTTGAAGAGCACCCCGCCGACGAGTTTGCCGTCGGTCCAGATGCCGTCGATCCGGCCGGTGCCGGCGGCGGCGTTGTCCGCGTACCTCCGGAGGAACGAGCGGCTCGACTCCACGTCCGTGATGACGTCCGGCAGCGTGATGTACTGCCCGATGAACTCCCGTCCCCGGTCCATGTGGGTCAGGAACTCCTCGGCCCGCCACGGTTCGAGCGGGCGCAGTTGCGCGCCGTCCTCGCCCAGGGAAATCGCGTACATCGTCATTCTCCGCTCTCGACGCCGGCACTCCCGAGGAACTGGTCGAGGGACGTCAGGGGCACGACCGGCGGACGTTCGGCGCTGCTGCGCACCGCGACCGCCTGCCCGGACCGTGCGGAGGCCAGCAGCGACTCCATGACATCGAGTACGTGGAATGCGAGCAGCCCGCCGGCCCGGGGCTCCGCCGTGCGTGGCGTGGCCACCATGTCCGCCAGGCCGTACCCGCGCCCGCCGTCGCGGTAGCCGGCGCTGACCGGAAGCGTTCGCCAGTCGGAGTCGTCGAGCCCGAGTAGCCGCACCTCGCCGTCGAAGCGGTTGGGGTCGGGGACGATCAGCGACGCGCCGCTGCCGTGCACCTCGATGTTGGACGATCTGGTGGCGACCACGTCGAAGCTCATCAGGAGGGTGGATAGCACCCCCGACTCGTGGGTCATCACTCCCGTGACGTGGGTGTCGGTCAGCACGGGTACCGATGGGCCGGCGCGCGGGCCGGAGCCGATGACCCGGTGCGCACGGGCCCGGCCCGCCGCGCCGATGACGGTGCTGATCGGGCCGAGCAGGGTCACCAGCGAGCTGAGGTAGTACGGCCCCATGTCCAGGAGCGGCCCGCCGCCGGGCAGGTAGTAGAAGTCGGGGTCGGGATGCCAGCGCTCGTGGCCGGGCGTGACCATCGTCGCGGTCGCGGCGAGGGGGGTGCCGATCGCGCCGCCGTCGATCGCCTGCCGCGCCGTCTGCGTGCCGGTTCCCAGCACGGTGTCGGGGGCGCACCCCACCCGGACCCCGGCGGCCTCGGCCGCGTCCAGGACCCGGCGGGCCTGTCCGGTGTCGGCGGCCAACGGTTTCTCGACGTAGACGTCCTTTCCCGCGGCGATGGCCTTCAACGCCACCTCGGCGTGCGCGACCGGCACGGTCAGGTTCACCACGACGTCGACCTCCGGGTCGGCGACCAGTGCGTCGACCGTGAGCGCGCGGACCTCCGGGCGGCCCGCGGCGACCGCCTCGGCCCGCGAGGCGTCGATGTCGGCCACCGCGGTCAGCCGCAGGGCCGACAACCGGTCGATCGTCTGGAGGTACTGGCCGGAGATGGCGCCACAGCCGACGACGCCGACCCTCACCTGCTGGCCCATGCCAGACCCCTCTCGATGATCGTGTGAACGGTCGGGTGGCGCAGGACATCCAGGTCGTGTCCCGGGGTGGCGACGAAGATCCGGCCGGCTCCCCACTGCCGCGTCCAGATCGCCGGCGAGGTCACCTCCCGGTGCCAGGGATCCCATGCGCGCACCCGCTGGGTCGTGGTGGCGAGGACGTCGATGTAGTCGTCCGTCAGGACCCAGTACTGCTCGGTCTCCAGGTCGAAGTCGTCGAGGCCGCGGATGATCGGGTGGGTCTTGGCGGAGGGCAGCAGGTTGATGGTGTACGGCACGAAGTTGTCGTCGGCCGCTCCGCGTCGGATGGCCGGATCCTTGCCGGGGTGGCAGGCGAACTGCCCGCCGATGAGGTGAAGGTAGTCCGAGGAATCGCGGAACGAGTCGGCGATCCCGCCGTGCCACCCGGCGAGCCCGGTGCCGGCGCGGACGGCCGCCTCCAGTCCCGACAGCTGATCGGGCTCGATGGTCCCCATCGTGTAGCACTGCATCACGAGGTCCACCGTCGCCATGTAATCGGCATCCGCGTACGGCTCGGGGGAGTCCGCCACCCGCACCGCGTACCCCCGTTGCCGCAGGTACGGGATGAACATATCGGTGGCCGCGACCGGAGAGTGCCCGTCCCAGCCGCCACGCACCACCAGTGCGACCTGATCCTCGTTCACAGACATGGGTTGCCGTCTCCTTCGGGTTCGGGCCGGCCCGGCATCAGGCGATCCGGTCCAGTTCGTCGGCGTGTACCTGGTGCTGTAACGCAACCCCGCGGCGGTAGCGGTCCAGTTCGTCGAGAGCGAGGTCGGTCATCCTCCGAGTCTCACCCCCCAGCGCCCCGGCGATGTGCGGGGTGAGCGTGACGTTGGCCAACCCGTACAGGGGGGAGGCGGCGGGCAGGGGTTCGGGGTCGGTGACGTCGAGCACCGCGCAGAGGCGGCCGGTGACGCACTCGGCGGTCAGCGCGTCGGTGTCGACGAGGGCACCGCGGGCGGTGTTGATGACGGTCGCGCCATCGGGAAGCAGGCCCAGCCGGCGCCTGTCGAGCAGGTGCCGGGTCTGGGGCAGCAGCGGTGCGTGCAGGCTGACGATGGTACTGGCGGCGACCAGTTCGTCCACGTCGGTCAGGCGTACCCCCAGGGCCGCGGCGTCGGCGGGTGTGGCGTACGGGTCGGACGCGAGGACCGTGAGGTCGAAGGCGCGCAGTGCCTCGGCGACCCGCCGGCCGATCCGGGAGAGCCCGATGAGCCCCACGGTACGGGGGTGCCGGGTGCCGGCGAGTACCCGATCGCGCCACGGCGACCAGGTGCCCGGTGCGGCCCGGTAGCGGGCGGCGTGCTCGAAGAACCGCTTGCCGGCCAACAGCACGGCGGCCACGGTGTATTCGGCGACCGGGATGGCGTTGGCGTCGGCCGCGGTGGTGACGGTGATGCCGCGCCGCCAGCACGCCTGCGTGATGTGGTCCTTCACGGTACCGGCGGCGTGGAACACCGCCCGCAGTTCCGGCGCGTGCGCCAGCACCTCGGACGTCAGCGGCGGGCAGCCCCAGCCGGTGACGAGCACCTCGGCGCCGGACAGGGCCGCCAACCCGGCCGGGTCGGCCAGGTCGGTCGGCGCCACCGGTACAGGGATGTCCGCCAGCGCGGCCAGCCGGGCCAGGCGGTCGTCGTCGAACAGTTGGTCGAAGGTGTCGGGCGACATCGCCACGAGTGCGCGCGGTCGGCGGGTCATCCGGTTACCTCCGGGGATATCGTCAACGCTCAGGTGAGCCGGACCGAGAGGCCCTTGCCGCCGAACTCCTGGCACACGAAGACCGGCTCGTCCGGGGAGCTCAACGCCTCGTCGTACCGGTAGCCGATGTCGCTGAAGTCGCACAGCGCGGAGGCGGAATCCTTGACCCGCGCGGTGATCAGCCACCGGGCGAACGCGCCACGGGCGATCTTCGCGTGCACCACTACGAACGCCGGCTCGTTCGTCGAGGGCTTCACCGTGAGGAACTTCGGCGTCACCACCCGGCCGGGGTCGACAAAGCCGGTCACGGTCCTGCTGTACTCGCCGGCGGCCAGGTTGACGATGCGGCCGGATGCCGGCAACTGCTCGGCGATCGCGGATCCCCAGAACTGGTAGAGGTTGGCGTGCCGGCCCGGCCGGATCCGGTAACCCATTTCCAGCCGGTACGGGCTGATGCCGTCGAACGGCCGCAGGATGCCGTACAGGCCCGACAGGATCCGCAGGTGTGTGCCGGCGTAACGGCGGTCGGCCGCGGTGAACGAGTCGACCTGCAGGCCGCTGTAGATGTCACCGACGAAGGTCTCGGCGGCGGGCGCCTGCCGGTCCGGGTCGGTGCTCCATCGCGCGTACTGGTCGCGGGTCTTCTCTGCGAGGTCACCGGAGAGCGTCATGACCTTGGCCAGCTGCGAGGCCGGCAGCGTCCGCAGGTGACCGATGAGTTCCTCGGCCCGGCCGAGCAGCACCGGCGTCCCGGTCGGCTTCGTGCCGGACGCCGGCGGCCGCATCGTCTTCGAGCTGTGCATCAGAATGATCACCTGGCCCGCCACCTCCCGCCCCGGCCGCCTCAAGATCCCCACAACTCTAGCGGTCGCGACCGGCCCGCCGCCGGCCGGCATCTCGCGGAGCCACGCGTTCGGCGTCGCCGGCCTCGGAGCGGAAACACCTGAAGATCGCGCACAAAGTCCCGTATATCAGGCAAGCCCGCGCCGGTCGCCGCTGTCTACGGTCGGAAGATGACCATCACCGGGACCTCATCGGTTGCCGCGCACGCCGCTGGCCGACCCGGGGACGGCCGCCGCCGGTAGCGGACGGCTCGTGCGTCGGTGAGCCTCGCGGGAGGTGCACCGGCTCCGCGTCGACCACGAGGGAGAGGAGCAACTGACATGCTGTTCGTGAGACGGATCCGGTTCACCAGACGGGTCTGCGTGGTCGCGGGCGCCGCGACCCTGGTGCTGCTGTCGATGGTGAGCTTCGGGCCGGCGGCGCAGGCCCGCACCGCGGGCGGGGTGCACCCCGACGCGGTCGGCGCGGCGCTGCCCTCCGGATACCTGTCGAGGGCGGGCAGCGCGATCGTCGACGCCGCCGGCAACCGGGTCCGCATCGCGGCCGTCGGCCTGCACGGCCTGTCCGACCTCGACCAGACCGTGCTCGTGAACGCCAACAGTCCACTGCCCGGACTCGCCGCGAATTTCGGTGCCGCGCGCGGCGCCGGCTTCAACACGGTGACCGTCGGCTGGAACGACGCCAGCCTCCACGACAGCAATGCCAGCGCGTACCTGAACGGGATCGACGCCGTGGTACGCGCGGCATCCGAGACCGGGCTCAAAGTCATCCTGAACCACCACAACGACGAGGGTGTCGCGGGCACCCACAACTGTGAGGCCCAGCAGTCCAACGGCCTCTGGTACGACAGCGGACCGGGCACCGACGGCACCGACGACTGCGGTACGGCGGGGACGGTCACCCAGGCCTCGTTCCTCGCCGACTGGAAGCAGATAGCCACCCGGTACGCCGGCAACTCCACGGTCATCGGCTTCGACCTGGACAACGAGCCGCTCGCCTATGCGGGCGAGAGCACCTGGGGCGACGGCGGCGTCAACGACATCCACCAGATGTACACCACCGTCGGCAGCGCCGTGGAGGCGATCGACCCGGGCGTCCTGGTCATCTGCGAGGGACCGCAGAACTACGGCGGCACCTATGCGGGAGCCAGCGGCGTGACGGCGCCGGAGGGCGACCTCACCCGGGTCGCGTCGGACCCCGTCGTCCTCTCCCAGGGAAGCTCGCACGTCATCTACTCGGTGCACGAATACCCGTACGAGATCAACCACGTGGTCCAGGACAGCGGCGCCGCGGCCGTGGCCCGGTACAACGCGGTCTGGGGCTACCTGGTCACCAACCACATCGCCCCGGTCTGGATCGGCGAGGCGGGCTCCACGATGAGCAACGCCGACGACACCAACTGGGCGAGCACCCTGACCGCGTACGTCAACGGGCAGGAAGCCGCCAGCGGAGGACCTGCCCTGACCGGTACGGAGCAGGGCGTGAGTACGACGTGGTGGATCTGGGACGACGAGGGGACCGGGACGCTGAACAGCGACGGCTCCCTCAACCAGCCCAGGTACGCGGTCTACTCACAGTGGTGGATGACCGCGACCTGACCGGGGTCGTACCGCGGCGGATGACCGCCGTCGACGGTGGGGCGTCCTCGCGACCAGGCCGGAGCGAGGGCGCCCCACCGGCCGTACCGGCAGCCGCGTCCTCGATCGTGAGCCCGCGGCGACCGCTACCCTGGGTGGGTGCCGCCCTCCCCGACCCCGCTGCTGCTCGTCCTGGACGGTAACAGCCTGCTTCACCGCGCTTACCATGCGGCAGCCACCGGGCGGCTGCTCGACCGGTCCGGCCGACCGGTATGGGCGCTGAAAGGGCTCGTCGGCTACGTCGCCCGCGCCGCCGCGCGGCTGCGCCCGGACGCGGTGGTCGTCGGCTTCGACTGTCCGCACCACTCGGCGCGCAGGGTCGACTACCCCGCGTACAAGGCGCATCGCCCGGAGAAGCCGGCCGACCTCGCCGAGCAGATCCTGGCCGCCCCGGATCTGCTGCGCGCGACCGGCATCGGCACGGTCGTGCCGACCGCCTACGAGGCCGACGACGTGCTCGCCAGTTCGGCCGCGCAGGCCCGCCGGGGCGGCTGGCGGACCTTCCTGATGACCAGTGACCGCGACGCGTTCGCGCTCATCGACGCGTCCACGTCGGTGCTGCGGGTCCGCAACGGCGGCTTCGACGAGGCGGTACTGGTCACCCCCGCGTCCCTGGCCGAGATGTACGGCGTCGAGCCCTCGCAGTACCGCGACTACGCCGCCCTGCGCGGCGACCCGTCCGACAACCTGCGCGGTGTCCCCGGTTTCGGCTCTGCCACGTCCGCCCGGCTGCTGGCCGCGTTCGGGAGCGTGGACCTCGCGTGGGCGGCCTGGGACGGCGGCGACGAGCAGGCGGTCCGCGACGTGGTCGGCGACCGGTCGGGCGAGCATTTCGGTTCGGCCGCCGCCCGGGAGACCGTGGATCGCAACCGCCGGCTCATGTCCATGCGCGACGATCTGCCGATGCCGGACCTGGACGCGGTACGCCTGCCGCTGGACTACGCCGCGATGAAGCGCGTACTGGCCGATCGGGGCATCATCCTCGGGCCGTCGCTGTGGGCGCTCACCGGTGGCTCGCCGCCCGATGCCCGGGAGACCGTGCCGGCGCCGCGACAGTGGGTGCGCAGGACGTCCTCGCGGGGCCGCAGGGATCCCATTCCGGGACAGCTCGCCCTCTTCTGATCGGCACCCGACGCTCCTGATACCTCATCATCCACTTTAGACCTTCAGGTACGTGAGGACGGCCCGCACGCGGCGGTGGTCACTGTCCGAGGGTGGCAGGCCGAGCTTGGCGAAGATGTTGTTGATGTGTTTCTCCACCGTGGCGTCGGTGACGACCAACTCCCTGGCGATGGCGGCGTTGGAGAGTCCCTCCGCCATGTGGTGCAGGACCTGCCGCTCCCGATCGGTGAGCGAGGCCAGCGCCTGGCGGGTGCGATCGCGGGCGAACATCTGGGTCACCGCCTCGGGATCGAGGACCGTACCCCCGGCCGCCACCGTGGCCAGTGCGTCGACGAACTCCCGGGGCCGGCTGATGCGGTCCTTGACCAGGTAGCCGGTACCGCCGCCGGTACTGAGCAACTCGCCGGCGTACGCCGTCTCGACGTACTGCGACAGCACCAGGATGGGTGTGCCGCTCTGGTGGCGGATCTGCACGGCGGCGCGCAGGCCCTCGTCGGTGAACGTTGGCGGGAGCCGGATGTCGACGACCGCGACGTCCGGCCGGTGCGCCTCGACGGCGTCGATGAGCCCGGGGCCGGTATCCACGGTCGCCACCACCTCGTGGTGGTGCGCGGCCAGCAGCCGGGCCAACCCGTCGGCGAGCAGCACGTGGTCCTCGGCGATCACGACGCGCACGGCAGCACCGCCCGTACGGTGGTCGGACCGCCCGCGGGGCTGTCCACGCTGAGCTGACCGTCGAGGGCGGCGACCCGCGCGGTGAGCCCGGTCAGTCCCGCGCCGTGCGGGTCGGCGCCGCCGATGCCGTCGTCGGTCACCGTGACGAGGCACGCACCGCCGCGCTGGCGGACGTCGACGACGACCCGGTCGGCCCGGCTGTGCTTGCCGGCGTTGGCGAGGCACTCGCAGATGACGAAGTACGCGGCGGTCTCGACCGTGGTGGGCAGCCGGCGTGGTACCGCGATCGTCACGACGACCGGGATCGGGCTGCGCGCGGTCACCGCCTCCAGGGCGGCGGCCAGTCCCCGGTCGGTCAGCACCGGCGGGCCGATGCCGCGGACCAGATCGCGCAGTTCGGCAAGGGCCAGGACGATCCCGTCGCGGGCCTGCTCGACGAGTTGCCGGGCCTGCGGGGGGTCTTCGTCGAACGCCTCGCCGGCCAGCCCCAGATCGGCCGACAACGCCACCAGCCGGGCCTGCGCGCCATCGTGCAGGTCGCGTTCGATGCGGTGCAGTTCCCGTTGCTGCCCCTCGACGGCGGCGGCCCTGGTGGCCGACAGGGTGGCCACCCGGGTCTGGAGCCCCGCGGTGCGCGTGGGGCCCAGCAGCGACGCCGCGAGCCGGACCTGCCCGGCCACCAGTGCCCGCGTCGACCAGCCGGCCAGCCAGGCGAGTACCAGACCCGGTACGACCCAGGGCAGCGCCGACGGGAGACTGCCGATGACGCCATGGGTCACGCCGCCGGACTGGTACAGCGTGGCGTGGCCGCCGGGCAGGAACCGGTACCAGATCGGGATGCTCAGCATTCCCAGTGCCGCGGCCCACAGCACCACGGCGACCACGGCACTCGCCAGGGTGACCGGGCCGCAGAGCAGCAACCAGGCCAGGTCCCGCCAGGTTGCCGGGTCGGTCAGCCGGGCCCGCAGCCGGGCGCGGCCGGTCAGCCCGTCCACCGACCGGTACGGCCGGTTCGGCGCCGTGGGTGCGACCAGACCGGCGCGGTGCCGCTCCAGCCCCGCGGTGGCCCGGACCAGTACCAGCAGCAGGGGGGTGACCGCGACGCCGACCACCGTGACGCTGAGCAGGATGCCGCTGATGAGGGTGAACAGGGCCACCGCCCACGCCAGCGCTGCCGCCGGCAGGCCCAGCAACAGGTAGCCGAGGCCGCGCCAGGTGCGCGAGCCGAAAGCCCCCCACAGCCATCTGCCCGGGAGGTGCCCGGCTGCCGTGGCCGTCATGAGTCTCCCGTCATCCGGCTGGTTCATGACAGCACGGATATCAGTGTGACCAGGATGCCGAAGCAGTTGGCCAGTACGTGCATGACCATACCGAACCGGAAGCTGCGCGATCGCCTGACGAGCGTGGTGAGCAGGACCTCCAGGACGAAGATGAGCATCCAGTTGTACGGCTGCCAGTAGTGCTGCACGGCGAACAGGGCGGCCGACACCGGTACCGCTTGCCAGCCGGCCAGCGGCAGGCGTGGCAACAGGTACCCGCGGAAGTAGAGCTCCTCCACGATCGGACTGATCGTGCCGTCGATCAGCAGCGAGACGAGCAGTACGGCGACGACCGCGGCCCGGGGGAAGCCGACCGTTTCGTCGTAGGTCGGCAGCATCCAGTCCGGGAACAGGCCCGCCAGCGGGGCGCCGAGGGCGTTCCCGACCGGTTGCCAGGCGACGGCGATGGCGAGCGCGACGGCGAACATCACCGGCACCAGCCGCCACCACCGGCCCAGGGGTCGGCGGTAGGCGAGTACCTCCGGCACCGCCTGCAGCGACCAGCGACCGGTCGCCCGGTGCGCGGCGCGCAGCAGCAGCCCCAACTCGATCGGCGTCAGCACGAACGCGAACGCGGCGGTGAGGGCGAAGCCGCGGGGCAGGCCCAGCCGTGCGACCAGCGGAGCCAGCAGCAGCGCGGCGGCGAACGTGGCCGCCGCGGGTGCCAGGTGCAGGACCAGAACCGACGGCCAGCGCATCCGCGCGGTCGTCGCCGGGGCATGCCCGGCGGGTGGTGCATCGATGACTGCCATGTCAACGACACTATGGATGGGGGTACCGCCAGGGATCCACGCTGGCTGGAGTCTTTCTGGTAAGGCTGGCACCACCATTCATGGCCGGTCGGCACCCAACTGGGCGCGCAGGGTTTCGTACGCCCAACGCTCCCAGCGCTCGGGCGACCAGCCCCGGTCGCGCACCAGGACCAGGTAGAGCTCGGGGCTCAGCAGGCCGAACAGCACGTCGGCGGCGTGCTCGGCCGACATCCCGGCGCGGGCGTCCGGCTTGGTCACCAGCGCCTGCGCGGCGGTCTCGTAGACGGTGAACCGCGGGTCGGCGTCCGTGCGCCAGAGCGCGGCGACCGCCGGTTCGACCGTGGCGGCCGTGCGCAGCACCTCGGCGATCGGGGCGAGGCGTTCCAGCACGCCCCGCGCGCCGTGGACGATGCCTTCGAGTTGTTCGGCGGCGGTGCCGGCCGCCAGCGCTTCGCGGAACCAGGGGCGTTCCACCGTCGCCACCGGCTCGTCGTCGCCGGCGATGGTGATATCGCCGAGTTCCTTGAGCAGAGTCCGCTTGTTGCCGAACGTGAAGTAGATCGTCTGCACGGCGACCCCGGCCCGGTCGGCGATGTCCTGCAGCGCCGTCGCGCCGTACCCGCGCTCGATGAACAGCTCGCGCGCGGCCTCCACGATCTTCCGGCGGGTCGCTCTGGCCTTCTCGGCTCGCCTGCCCTTGACCTCCGTCATCGCCGTAGTCTATATCTAGAGTCGAACTCTAGAGTTGGACTCTAGCGAAAAGCGAGATCAGGGAGGTCTACCCATGCAGTCGATCGTCAACACCCAGCAGGCCGAGGCCTGGAACGGTCCCGAGGGCGTCCACTGGGCGCAGAACGCCGACCGCTACGACGCGATGGCCGCCGGGATCAACGACCCGCTGTTGGCCGCGGCAGGGATCGGCGAGCGGGACCGCGTGCTCGACGTCGGATGCGGCACCGGCGGGCCCACCCGCCTGGCCGCCCGCCAGGCCAGCGGGGGCGACGTCACCGGCATCGACATCTCGGCGCCGATGCTGGACCGGGCTCGGGCCGCCGCCGCCGAGGAGGGCCTGACCAACGTGTCCTTCGTGCAGGGCGACGCCGAGGTGTACCCGTTTCCGGCGGACCACTACGACCTGGCCATCAGCCGCGGTGGGGTGATGTTCTTCGGTGACCACGTCGCCGCGTTCAACAACATCTGGCAGGCGCTGCGCCCGGGTGGCCGGCTGGTCTTCGCCGGGCCGCAGCCGGGCGGCACGTCCAGCGACCACACGCGCGCGTTCGCGCCGCTCGGCCCGCTCATGCGCGGCCCGTCGCCGGCCGCGCGCGGGATGGGTTCGCTCACCGACCCCGCACGCATCCAGGAAATCCTCACCGTGGCGGGGTTCGCGGACGTGTCGGTGACGCCGGTCGAGGTGCCCGTGGTCTGGGGCCGGGACGCCGGCGACGCGGTCGACTTCTACTTCGCCACCGGCCCGGTCCGGCACAACCTCGCCGACGTCGACGCGGCCACCGTGCAGCGGGTGCGCGACGAGGTGCGCTCGGCGCTGCGCGAGTACGAGACGCCGGACGGCGTCAACCTGGCCGGCGGGATCTGGCTCGTCACCGCCACCCGCCGGGGCGCGGCGGGTTACCGGCGGGTACTGCCTGAGGCGGGGCACGTCTCGTAGAAAGGGGGCGCGCTCACCCGAACCAGAAGAGTTGCTGTCCGTGCGATCGGGTCCAGGCCAGCGGCGTCCCGTCCAGCGCGAGCACGTTGTACCGGGCGGTGTCCGGCGGCTCCGGCAGCGTGTCGTAGGGCAGCACGTCCGGGGCCTCGTTCGCGACCCAGTGCCCGGGCAGCCCCCGTACCGTCTCGGCGAACGCCGCCCGCCGTGGCGCCGGCACCTGGTACAGCACCGAGGTGTGGAACACCACCAGCGTCGCGCCTGCCGGCGCCTGCGCGGCCAGTGCCGGCAGGTCGTCGAGCAGGTCGCCGCGCACGAGCAGCGGCGGGTCGGCCGCGGCGAGCGCTGCGGCGCCCGACAGCCGGGCGCGGCGGTGCGTGTGCTCCGGCCAGATGAGGGCGTCGAGCCATGCGACGTCGGCGGGGTCGGTGACGTCGAGCGGGTTCAGATCCAGGCCGGCCCGCCACACCACCTCGGGTACGCCGGCCGGCGGGGCCACTCCGGACGCCGCGCAGTGCAGGACCGGTTCGCCGGTGCCGACCGCGTGGTCGCCGTACCGGTAGGCGTACCGGTCGGGGTAGAGGCACAGGCCGGCGGACGCGCCGACCTCCAGCAGCGCCAGCGGTTGCGGCAACGCGGCGAGCACCGGCAGCAGGACGGCGCACCGCCCGGCCTCGTTCGTCTGCGTGGCCCGGGTGCGCAGTTCCGCCTCGATCGCGGGCCAGTTCGCCACCGCGTAGTCGTGGAACGCGGCCGGTTCCTCGACCGGACCGCCCAGGAACCGTACGACGCCGTACAGCAGGTTCGGCTGCCGCTTGCCCGGAGGGAGCGTGCCGAGCAGAGCCAGCAGCCGGTCGTCGCGGGACACCGCCAGCGACAACCGCTCGTACGCGGGGGAGATGCCGTGGGTCTCGTGCGCGGCGAAGTCGGCGTACTCCTCGGAGATCGTCACGGGTGAATGATCGCACCGCGATCTCCCGCCCGCTTCGGTGCCCGGTGTCCCCGGACGGGTCGTTGCGCGCGATCCGCGTGCGTCGGGTCGCCGCGGGCGCTCCTGCGTCAAACGTGGAGATTTCTCTTAAATACGTTACTTGTGCTATTTGCCGCGTATAGGCTCTACGTCACGGGCCGTCCCGCGTGCGAACCGATCCGGACCGCTGTCGCGATGGTGGCGAGACTGCGCGAGCGGCACCTCCAGCAACCGGACCCGGGAGGTAGTCGATGATTCTTGGACGTATGTTGCGTGCGGCGGCGACCGTTGTCGCCGCCGGCAGCCTGACCCTTGTCTCCGCATCGGCGGGGATGGGCTCGGCGGCCGGAACCGCCGCGTTGACCGGCGGCCCACCCACCGTCGCGGCCGCCGACATCCGGTTCGCGAACCCACCGAAGGTGCTGCACTACGGCACCGCCGAGCAGGCCGGACTCGTGCCGCGGTACATCGACCGGATCGCCACCGACATCGCCGCCGGACTGCAGCCGTCGCCGGTGCATCCCCTCTATCCCGGCGCGGTCGCGCTGGCCGCGCACAACGGCACCATCGTCGCCCACGACGCCGTCGGCTACGCGCTGCTCTACGCCAACCGCGAAGGCACCGAGTTGCCGCCGGACCAGCGGATCCCGATGCGGACCGACACCATCTTCGACATCGCGTCGATGACCAAGCTGTTCACCTCGATCGCCGCGGTGCAGCTCATCCAGGCGGGACGGATCGACCTGAACGCCCCCGTGGTGCGCTACATTCCGGAATTCGCCGCGAACGGCAAGTCCGACATCACCATCCTGAACCTCCTCACGCACACGTCCGGACTGCCCGCTGACCCGATTCCGTCGCTGTGCACGTACCCGAC
>DASXOA010000008.1:0-67572 GCA_036494675.1 Rugosimonospora sp. | reverse complement strand
AGCCGCTGGTAGGCGATGTCGCCCACGGCGGCGGCGGCATACAGCGGGGCCGGAATCTTCGTGTTGGTCTCGGCAGCCATCAGATCTCCTTGGTTGTGGCGGCCTTGCGGGCCGCGTTCGTGGCTGGCTTCGGGTGCTGTTCGGGCACTGTCGCGGTCGGGCCGTCCGCCTGATCGGCGGGCGCGGTCGCGCCGGGACCGGATGGGTCTGCCGGCGCGTCGTCGACGACGGAATCGGTACCGGCGTCGGCGCCGGCGCCGGTGCCGGTGCCGGTGCCGGGCTCGCCGGCCGGGACCTGCGACGCCGGGGCCTGCGCCGCCGACGCTTCGGCCTCGCGGGCGTTCTCCCGGCGGAATGTCTCGTAGATCTGGATGAGCGACTGCTTCTGGGCCGCGGTCAGATCCGGGTCGGCCGCGATCGCCTCCAGGACGTTGTGGCCTTCCTTGCCGTCGAGCAGGCCGGCACGCAGGTACATCAGGGGTGTCGAGACCCGCAGCGCGCCAGCGATCTGTTGCAGCACCTCGGCGCTCGGGCGGCGCAGGCCGCGTTCGATCTGGCTGAGGTACGGATTGCTGACCCCGGCCTGGTCGGCGAGCTGGCGAAGCGAGATCCGCGCGTTGCGGCGCAGGTCACGGATGAACTCGCCGATGTCGCGCGGCAGGTCCTTGGGCGTTGGCATGAGCCCAACGGTACGTCGCCGCGCTTGCAGCAGCAAGCAAACTGCTAGCGGTTGCTAGCGTGAGCCGCACCACTCCGTACGGTCACCAGATCGCCCGTACCGTCCCCACCGGCTCGCCGCGTCCGCGCTGGATGACACCGTCCGCGTCGCCGGCCAGCTCGGCGAGGACCGGGGCGTCCACCCCCAGCCGGCGCAGTGCGCTGGCCACCACCGGGAACCGGGCACGGCGGGAGCCATCATCGATCTTCATGGCCACCGCCCCGACCCCGGGTGCGGCGACCGCCAGCACGCCCTCGGCGCCGCCCTTGGCCAGGATGCCCGGTACCCCGCGCATCAGCCGGGCGTCGTCGGCCCCGGTACCGGAGACCAGCTCGGGATGCCCGCGCATGGCGTCCGCGACGGTCCGCTCGGCCGTACCCGGCTCGGCGTGCACCATCCGCAGGAACCCCGACGCCAGCGCGTACAGCGAGATGGCCAGTACCGGCGCCCCGCACCCATCCACGCCGACCGCCGCCACGGGCTCCCCGACGATCTCCTCCAGTACCGCGCGCAGGTGGCGCTGCAACGGATGGTCGGGCCGGTGGTAGCCCTCGGTCGGCCAGCCCGCCGCCAGGCAGGTGAGCAGCATGCCGCTGTGCTTGCCGGAGCAGTTCATGAGGATGCGCGCCGGCCGGCCGCCGGCCGCGAGCACCTCCCGGCGCGCGGACTCGGACAGCGGGAAGTCGGGCGGGCAGGCCAGCGCCTGCTCGGTCAGGCCACCACCGCGCAGCATCGCGCGCGCCAGATCGACGTGCATCGGCTCGCCGTGGTGGCTCGCGGCGACGAGGGCCAGCTGGGCCGGCTCGGCCAGCGCCAGGCCGGAGCGGAGCATGCCGGTGGCCTGGAACGGCTTGTTGGACGAGCGCGGGAGGATCGGACCGGTCACGTCGCCGGCCGCGGCCACCGCCTCGCCGGTGGCGGACAGCACGATGACCGAACCGCGGTGGTACCCCTCGACGTACCCGGACCGGGTCACCTCGGCCAGCAGCTCGCCGCCCGCGTAACCGTCTGCGCCCGCGTAACCGTCGCCGCCCGCGTAACCGTCGCCGGCCGGAGACCCGGACTCGGCCCGCTCGTCGGCGGCAGGATGAAGATCAACCACGGCGCTTCACCTCCAGGAGCGCGCGGGCCTCGCCGGCCGGCATCGGCGGTCGCTGCGCCAGCCGGGCGAAGCCGACCGCGCGCGCGACCAGCTGCATGTTCGACTCGACCGGCTGCCCCTTGGCATAGCTCACCGTGTCCTCCATGCCGACCCGCAGGTGGCCGCCGGTGGACAGCGACGCGAGCAGTACCGGGATCGCGGCCCGGCCGATCCCGGTGGCCGAGAACGTGGCGCCGTCCGGCAGGTCGCGCAGGCAGGCGACGAGCGCCTCGGCGGTACCCGGCATCCCGCCCGGTACCCCCATCACCAGGTCCACGTGCACGTGCCCACCGGCCGGCGGACCGTGCCGGTCGAGCAGCCGGCGCAGCGTGGTCAGCTGGCCGAGGTCGAAGATCTCGTACTCGGGCACGATCCCGCGTTCCCGCATCCGGGTGTGCAGCTCGACGATGAACTCCCACCGGTTGAGGAACACGTCGCCGCCGAAGTTGACCGTACCCATCGTGCAGGAGGCCATGTCCGGTTCCGCGTCCAGCACCCGCAGCCGGTCGGACTCCGGGTCGGAGACCGCGCCTCCCGTGGACAACTGGATGATCAGATCGGTCCGCTCGCGCAGGGCCGCGACGGTGTCCCGGAGGCGGCCCAGGTCGAGCGTGGGGCTCGCGTCGTCGTCGCGGATGTGGACGTGGATCACGGCGGCGCCCAGGGCCTCGCACTCGCGCGCGGTGCTGACCAGCTCGTCGAGGGTCACCGGTAGCGCCGGCACCTCGCTCTTCGCGGACTCGGCACCGGTCGGCGCGATCGTGATCAACGTCGGTGTTGTCATGGTCGCGATCCTGCCACGGCCCCTGACCTGCCAGCCAATCCGACATCTATTGACGGAATAGATAACACTCCTTACGGTTCAGCAATCGACACCCGTCCCTGTATCGAATGCTGGTAGGGAGGCCTGTCTTGGCCAGATCTCGCTGACCCTGCCGGTGCTCCCGACCGGCCTGGACAGCAACGGTCTGGACGTGGTGACCGCCGCGAAGAACGCCGGCGTCAACCTGGACGTGGTCAACGTGATGGCGATGGGCTACTACCAGAACGGCGACTACGGCGCCTTCGCGCTACAGGCGGCGCAGTCCACCGTCAACCAGCTCAAGTCGCTGTACCGGTGCCCTCTACATGTGCACCAACATCAGTCAGTCGCCGTACGAGTTCAGCAAGATCTTCTCCAGTTACACCGGCTGATCTGATAGACCAGCATGGCGCGGGCCCGCTCGTCCGGGGTGGGCCCGCGCCCCGGCCGGCGGATCGCCGGGACGGATCAGGCCGGGTCGCCGGGACGGATCAGGCCGGGTCGATCGCCGCGGCAGAGACGCCGACCCGCAGCGGTTCGCCGTCGCCGACGTTCCGCTTGAGCACGGCCAGCGCGATCATCCCGAGCTCGTGGTGGCGCACCGCGGTCCCGACGAAGCCCACCTCACGCCCCTCCGCGGTCGTCACCGCGGTACCGGGGGCGGGCAGCTCATCGGTGCTCACCCCGTCGAGGTGCAGCAGCACCAGCCGCCGGGGCGGACGCCCGAGGTTGTGCACCCGGGCGATCGTCTCCTGGCCCCGGTAGCAGCCCTTGTCCAGGTGCACCGCGTCGGCCAACCAGCCCACCTCGGCCGGGATCGTCCGGTGATCGGTCTCCAACCCGTACCGCGGCCGGCGACCGGCCACCCGCAGCGCCTCGAACGCCCAGATCCCGGCCCAGGGCACGCCCAGCTCATCGGCGACGGCCGCCACACGCGAGCGCGGTACCAGCAGGTCGTACCCGTAGGGCATGCGGCGCACCCAACCGCCACCGGGCAGCGGCGCGGTCGAATACACCGTGGTCGGGCGCGGTGCGACATCGGCCGAGGCGAACTTCGCCCCCGGCACCGGCGCCACCCGCGGCGGGTTCAGCTCGATGCCCGGAATCCGTGCCTGCGGCCCGACCAGCGACAGCAGCGCCCAGTCGTCGGTGACGTCGGCCGGCTCGACGCGCATCAGGAAGCGCATCCGGTTCAGGAAGTCCAGCAGTGCCGGCGCCTTGCCCGGCTCGGTGTCCAGCCAGGTCGCCGTGCCGTCGTCGGTCAGCACGGCGTGGTGCTCCACATGCCCGTGCGGGGACAGCACCAGCAGCTCGCTGCCCTCTCCCGGCCGCAGGTCGGTCAGGTGCTGGGTGGTCAGGCTGTGCAGCCAGCCCAACCGGTCATCGCCGGGGATCATGATGATCCCCCGGTGCGATCGGTCGACCAGCCCGGCGGCGGTGTCCAGGGTCCGCTGCTCGCGCGCGGGGTCGCCGTAGTGCGCCACCGCACCCGTGTCCGGCGAGCCCGGCTCGACCGCTTCGATCAGTACCTCAGACATCTCCGCCTCCACATCCCGCGCACAACCCGAACAGCGCCACATGGCTGATATCGATCAGGAAGCCCCGCTCGCGGGTGAGCGACTCGGCGAGCGGACCGAGCACGCCGGGAGACACCTCAAGGATCGCGGAGCAGCGCCGGCACACCAGGTGCACGTGCTGCGCCTCTCCCACCGCATGGTAGGTCGGCGCGCCGTGGGAGAGGTGGGCGTGGGTCACCAGGCCCAGCTCCTCAAGCAGCTCCAGGGCCCGGTAGACGGTGGTGATGTTCACCCCGGCGGCGGTCTCCGCGACCCGCGCGTGCACCTGGTCCGGGGTGGCGTGGCCGAGCGAGTGCACGGCCTCCAGCACGAGCTGCCGCTGAGCGGTCAGCCGCAGACCCCGGGAGCGCAGTACCTCCGCCAAAGGCGAATTGGACACCATTCGAGCGTACTCGGAGGGGCCGATTCGACCATGACCGGCCGCGCGCCGCGCCGGGGCGCCCCACGCGGCCCGCATCGGGCCGCCGGGTAGGCTCCCCGTGTGCCGCAGCGAGTGGTCGCCGTGCTTGGTCACGGCGTCGTACCAGCCCAGACGCCCGTTCTGCGTGCCGATGATCTCGGCGTCCTGCGTGGTGACGGGATCTTCGAGACCATGCACGTCCGGGACGGCCGAGCCTGGCTGATAGAAGATCATCTAGCCCGGATGGGTCGCTCGGCCGCGCTGATCGACCTGGTCCTGCCGCCGCGCGAGGCACTCCTCGAACTGGCCGGCCAGGCGCTGGCCGAGTGGCCGGACGGCGTCGAGGGCGCGCTGCGGCTGGTCTGCACCCGGGGCGGGGAGGACGGCGGGCCGGTGACGGCGTTCGCCACGCTGGCCCCGCTCGGCGCTGGCCAGATCCGCGGACGCCGCGACGGCGTCGCGGTGGCGACCGCCTCGCTGGGCATCACCGCCGATGCGCGGGTGGCCGCGCCGTGGCTGCTCGGCGGCGCGAAGACCCTGTCGTACGCGGTCAACATGGCCTCGCAGCGGTGGGCCGGCGGGCAGGGCGTGGACGATGTGCTGTGGGTCTCCAGCGACGGGTACGCGCTGGAGGCACCGACCTCCACGCTGGTCTGGCTGGCCGGCGGCACTCTGTGGACGGTGCCGGCCGCCTCGACCGGGATCCTGCCCGGCATCACGGCTCGTGCGCTGCTGGAGCGCGCCGGCGAACTGGGCTACGAGGCCGGCGAGCGGATGATCCGGCCGGCCGAGTTGACCGCCGTGGAGGCGGCGTGGCTGGCCTCCTCGGTCCGCGGCCTGGCCGAGATCCGCACCCTCGACGGCAAGCCTCTCAACCAGCCCGCCGACACCGCCAGGATGCTGAGCCTGCTCGGCTTCTGAGCCGCCGGCCGCCTGCCCTGCCGGCCGCCTCCTCCGGCCCGCCGCCTGCTCCGGCCCGCCGCCTGCTCCGGCCCGCCGCCTGATGCAGCCAGCCACCTGCTCCTGCCAGCCGCCGGGGCGCGGCCGACCGCCGGGCCGGCCGCGACGAGCGAACGGCCTCAGCCGCCGACCCGGATCAGCCGGGCGGACAGGTGCGCGGACAGCGGCTGGCCGACCGCGGCCATCTCCTGCGCGTACAGCAGGGCGCCCTCGACGATGCCGTACAGCCGCTGGCCGGCCGTGACCTCCTTCGCGGTGACCGTGCGCACCACCGCGTCGGTCACCAGCTCGACCTTGAGGTGATCCATCCGGCCGACGTACAGCTCCATGATCCCGGTCGGGCTGGTCAGCAGCACCTCCAGGTCATCGGTCGCCTCGCCGTCCCGCTGGACCGGACGCCACCAACCGGTCTCCCGGGCCGACGGCCGGATCGGGGTGCCGTCGTCCCGGATGAGCCAGGACCGCGACTCGTAGAACAGGAACGGCCGGCCGTCGTGGCTGAACCGGACCTCCTGCGCATAGTCGAAGTCCTCGATCGTCGGGTACCCGCCCCGGCCCCGACCCCGCCACACGCCGACGAACGGCAGCAGCCCCAGCAGCGCCGGGTGCAGATCCGGGCCGGTACGCAGGTCATGCGTCTCCTCGTACGGATACTCCGGCACCGGTGGGGCGTTCAACCACGGCGGCGGTGTCAGGCTGTCAGTCACCAGCGTCCTCTCGATACCCGTACGGCCAGGTAGACCAGCCCGCCGGCCAGCGCGCCGAACCCGGCGACCAGCAGGCTGACAAAACCGATCTCGGTAACCACGGCCTCCGATCCTATGCTGGGCGGCATGGTCCGTACTCTGGTCATCAAGGTGACCGCCGGCAGCGATGCTCCGGAACGCTGCTCACAGGCGTTCACCGTGGCCGCGACCGCTCTGGCCGCCGGTGTCGACGTGTCGCTGTGGCTCACCGGCGAGTCCGCCTGGTTCGCGCTGCCGGGGCGGGCCGCCGAGTTCGAGCTGCCGCACTCCGCCCCGCTGCCCGACCTGCTGAACGCCGTGCTGGCCGGCGGCCGGGTCACCCTGTGCACGCAGTGCGCGGCCCGGCGCTCGATCGGTCCGGAGGACGTCCTCCCGCAGGTCCGGATCGCCGGCGCGGCGGTCTTCGTCGAGGAGATCACGGCCGAGGGCGCTCAGGCGCTCGTCTACTGAGCGCCGCCAGGGCCAACAGCCGAGGAGCGGCGCTGGGACCGGCAGCCGAGCCGCCAGGACCGCAACTGGGAGCGGCGCTGGGACCGGCAGCCGAGCCGAGGACCGCAGCCGAGGAGCGGCGTCAGGACCGGCAGCCGCCGGTGGTGGACGTCACGGTGACCCGGTCGCCGTCGGTCCGCACCAGCAGGCCCGTGCCCTCCGCGTAGACGTCGTCGCGGTCCACCACGGGCGGGTGCGGCGGGGTGGGCAGGGCGTCGAGGGTCTGCCGCGGTATCCCGACCGCCTCGACCGTACGCAGCCCGCACGGCAGCCGGTGCGTGAACCAGCGGACGGAGGTGACCCCGAGCGCGTCGAGGACCCGCTGCACCGCGGCCCGGTCGGTGGCGGCCGGCGCGCCGGTCGGGTCGGCGACCGGCAGGTTGCCGGGTGGGCGGCAGCCCGTACCGGCGGTGATCCGCACCAGGCCGGCGCGGTCGACCGAGCCCGTGATCTGCACGTAGTCCCCGGCATCGGCGCTCAGCCGCTGCGCCTGTAGGCCGCCGGTCTTCGGGTGCACGGCCTCCGGCCGGTACCCGTGAGGCAGCCCCGCCGCGATCCGGTCCAGCAGGCCCGACTCGGTACCCGGGGCGGTGGCCAGCCAGGCCACCCGGTCGTAGCGCACCCCGGACCGGACGGGCGTGATGGCGCACGTGGTCACCTCGTCGTACCCGGTGACCGCCGGGACCACCCCGGTGCCGGCGGCGCCGATCACCTGACCGATCGCCCGGTCCACGGTCGGCTGGGCCCCCGCGGCGGTGGTCTGCTCACGGATCGACGGCCTGCCGTGCCACGCGTACCAGACCCCGCCGGCGAGCAGCACCAGCACCCAGGCGCAGCAGACCGCGAGCAGCACCCGGCGCCGGCGCGGGTCGGGTGGCGGGGTCGGCCTGGGCGGCTCGTAGGGCACGTACCTCGGCGGGTTGTCGAGTGTCACGCCACCATGGTCCTCTTCGACGACAAAGGTGCCGGCGGCACGCCCTGCGTGCCACCGGCATCCGATGATGCCCGGATCGGGATCAGGCGGCGACCGAGAGAGCCACCTCGGTGATGCCCCGACCGGCGTCGACCGTCGCGTCGCCGTTGCCCGCGCGGGACAGCGCCCGCAGCGTCCAGCTTCCCGGCGCGGCGAAGAACCGGAACTGCCCGGCCGCCGACGTGACCACCTCCGCGGTGAACTCGCCGGACGAGTCGAGCAGCCGCACGTAGGCGCCGGACACCGGCAGGTCACCGGCGCGGACAACGCCGGTGATCACGGTCTCCTTCTCCACGTTGACGCTCGCCGGGAGCGGCGCGGACTGCTCCGGTGCGCCGCAGCCTGAGATATCGGTCATGATCTTTACCCCTGACCCGGTTCGTCGCCGAGCGCCACCGGCACACCGACCAGCGAGCCGTACTCGGTCCACGAACCGTCGTAGTTCTTGACATTGTCATGCCCGAGCAGCTCACGCAGCACGAACCAGGTGTGCGACGAGCGCTCGCCGATCCGGCAGTACGCGATCGTGTCCTTGCTGTCGTCCAGGCCGGCGGCGCCGTAGATCTCGCGCAGCTCGTCGTCGGACTTGAAGGTGCCGTCCTCGTTGGCGGCCTTGCTCCACGGCACGCTGATCGCGGTCGGCACGTGGCCGGCGCGCTGGGCCTGCTCCTGCGGCAGGTGGGCGGGGGCGAGCAGCCGGCCGGCGTACTCGTCGGGCGAGCGGACGTCGACGAGGTTCTGCGCGCCGATCGCGGCGACCACGTCGTCGCGGAACGCCCGCAGCGACAGGTCCTGGTCCTGCGCGACGTAGCTCGTGGCCGGGCGGGAGGTGGCGTCCTTCGTCAGGGTCCGGTTGTCCAGCTCCCACTTCTTGCGGCCGCCGTCGAGCAGCCGGACGTCGCCGTGGCCGTAGAGCTTGAAGTACCAGTAGGCGTACGCGGCGAACCAGTTGTTGTTGCCCCCGTAGAGCACGACGATGTCGTCGTTGCCGATGCCGCGCGAGGACAGCAGGGTCTGGAACTGCTCACGGTTCACGAAGTCCCGCCGGACCTGGTCCTGCAGGTCCAGGCGCCAGTCCAGCTTGACGGCGCCCGGGATGTGGCCGGCATCGTACGCCGTGGTGTCCTCGTCGACCTCGACGAAGACGACGCCCGCGGCGCCCAGGTTCTTCTCGGCCCATTCGGCGGAGACGAGTACAGAGTCGCGACTCATGGTTACCTCTCGAAGATGGTGGCTGGGTCGCGATCATGTGCGCCGCGACCCATGGGCGATCGATGGGTACGTCGGGCGGCGCCGCTGCCGGCAAAGAGGCTGGAAGGAGACGGCCGCCGTGTCAGACCTGGCGACACAGGCAGGCTGCGACCAGGCCGAAGTCGATCGGCCGGCGCTTGGTGAGCATCAGTTCACGGTCGCGGCGCGCCACGGAGGGCGCGGCGGAGACCAGTGGGCTCATGGTTCCGGAGCCTATCATCGCCGCAACCGGCCGAACAGGGCGCCTCACCTTGCGACAATGCTCACTTACGCTCCGGCGCCGGCCAGCGCGACATTCGTTGCCGTCGCTGTGACCGTGACCCCGGCCGGCTTCGCCTGAACGCTCTTGATCTTCAGGTGGTACGGCAACGGCGGGATCTTCACGGTGAACGACAGTTGCTCCTTGAGCGAACCCAGGACCGCCTGGAGTACCGCCGGGATCCCGCCGCCCTGGACGTTGACCTTGTTGATCGTGACGTGGGCCGCGTCGCCGGCGACGGCGAGGGTGCCGGTGGCGACGACGGTCGTCGACACCGTCAGCACCTTCACCGGCGCGGTGATCTGAACCTCGCCGTCGGGCAGGGCGGACACCGTCGCGCCGGTGCTGTTGAACTGCGACAGGTCGATCAGCTTGTTGACCGAGTCCCAGCCCAGCCGGCCGGTACCGGTGACATTGTCGGCGGTCACCTGGCCGTTGCCGTTGATCAGTGCGCTGGCGCTGGCGTTGACGCCGGTCGCCACCACCGTCAGATCGTCGAGCGTGACGCCCTGATCGGTCGGCTTGGTCACATCGATCGTTATCTTGTCGTACCGGCCGCCTACCACCTGGGTCAGGAACGGGAATCCGCTGATCTTGACGGACGGATCCTGTGGCGAGGTGATGTTCTGCGCCGACATCTGCTTCTTGGCCTCGCTGGCCACCGTGCGCTGGGCGGCGTAGACGGCCACCCGGTCGGCGATGACGAACAGCCCGGCGAGGGCAATCACCAGGATGACCAGCACAAGCAGGGTCTTGCGTCCACGACTGGTCGCCATGTAAGTGCTCCTCGTTCCGTCGGCAACGCGCGTCAGTTCAGGTTGGTCACCAGTACCATGACGCTCAGCACGTACGCGACCGGGGATGCCAGCGCGAAGCCGCCGAGCGGGCCCTGCAGGTGCCGTGCGATCCACAGTGCCGGCTGCCTGCCGTCGAGTTCCCGGCTCACTTCCGCATAGGAGACCGCGAGGTCGGCCAGCACCGCCACCAGCGCGGTGGCGAGTCCGGCGATCGCGGCCCGCGGCGGGTCCAGCCCGACCAGCACCGAGCCCATGACGCTCGCCGCGACCGTTCCGGCCATGGCACCCAGGACCACTCCGATCGAGCCGCGCGGCACCTGGGGGCTGGTGCGTGGCGACGGCAGCACGATGTCGGTCAGCCTGGCCACCACCAGCGCGACTCCGGCGGCGACCAGACAGGCGACGATCGCAGGGGTACCCGGCGCGTGCCGGCTCAAAACAACCAGCATCGCGAAACAGACCACGCCGATCACCACGATCAGCGTGCTACCCAGCGACTCGGTGACCCGCGGCCGGGGGCCGCGGCGCAGCAACTGCCCCGCCACCGCGGCGCCGACCGCCGCGACGGTGATCAGGCCGAGCGGCGCCAGCGAGGCGTGCTGCGGCAGCGTCGCGGCCAGGTCGGTGCCGGCCGCCGCGGCCAGCGACACGCCGGCCACGATCCGGGGGCCGGCCGGCCGCATGGTCACCGTCCAGGCCAGGACGAACAGCACCTGAACCCCGAAGATCACGAATGCGTACGAGCCCGGCACGGTGTGCGCGCCGAGTACCAGCGCGAGCCCGAGCAGCGCGGCGAACCCGGCCACCGACAGCGAGAGCAGCCGTTTCACCGGGACCAGGCCCTCGCCGCGCTCCTGTAGCCAGCTCGGCAGGTCGGACTGCATGCCGAGGGTGAGGCCGGTCTCCTGACCGTCGACGGCCCGCCGGCGGTGCGGTCCACGCAGCCGGCGGCCGGCCTCCCGCATCCGGTCGCCGCGCGGCGGCTGGCCGCCCTGACCGTCCGGCGCCCCGGTCAAGACCCGGGTCCCGTCTTCCGGGCGGAAGTCTGCCCGGCGCGGGTCGTTGCGGCGCTGCTCGCCCCAGGGACCCTCGGCGGGGGCGCCGTCGGCCTGCCACTGCTCCGGCATGCCCTGCTCCGGCCGGCCCCGCTCGCCGCGGGGGCGGTCCGGGCGCCCACCCCGCGGATCTTCACCGGGCGGCCCGGGCGGGTAGTCGATCCCACCGTCCCGCGCCGCGCTCCAGCCGAACGGATCGGAGTCGTCGATGCGGCGGTCGGACGAGTCGGCGCGGTGGGGACGGCGCGCGGTCGCACGCTGCCTGCGCTGCCACTCGTCGCGGCCGCCTTCCGGCGCCTCGCGACCTCCGCTCGGGGGGTTTGTCGGGGACACGCCCCTGATCGTGCCAGAGCGTGACCACCTACCGCGACGCCGGCCGTCGCGGCTCCGCCGGAAACATCCCCGGCGGGACGTCCGGCACGCGTAACCGGCACGGAATCCGGAGTGGGTCATTTCACCTAGTGAGTTGACCTGGACCATCGGTTATTCTCTTGTCTTAACTCGCCCGTCAGCGCCGTCGGGGACTGATCGACAACAGACGGAGGAGACGCGTGGAGATCCTGTTGCTGACCGGTGGCCGCGCCGGCGAGCCGGCTACCGTCCTCCCCGCCCTGGACCTGCTGCCACATTCGGTGCGCACAGCGCCACGCGACGTACGCACGCTGGTCTCCGGACCGTCGCCCGACGTCGTCATGATCGACGCTCGCAGCGAACTCGCTGACGCCCGCGCCACCTGCCGGATGCTGCACGCCACCGGCCTGGGGGTGCCGCTGCTCGCGGTGGTGTCCGAGTCGGGCCTGGTCGCGCTGTCCGCCGACTGGGGCCTCGACGACGTGGTACTCGCCTCGGCCGGCCCCGCCGAGATCGAGGCGCGGCTGCGGCTGGCGGTCGGGCGCCTGGGCCAGGCCAACTCGAACGAGGGTGGCCTGATCCGGGCCGGTGAGCTGTCCATCGACCCGGACACGTACGCCGCGAAGCTCAAGGGCCGGCCGCTCGACCTGACGTACAAGGAGTTCGAGCTGCTCAAGTTCCTCTCCCAGCACCCCGGCCGGGTGTTCACCCGGGACCAGTTGCTGCGCGAGGTGTGGGGCTACGACTACTTCGGCGGTACCCGAACCGTCGACGTGCACGTCCGGCGGCTACGCGCCAAGCTCGGCTCCGAGTACGAGTCGATGATCGGGACGGTCCGGCAGGTCGGGTACAAGTTCGTGGTGCCGCCGTCCCGGGCGCTTCCGGACACCGAGCCGGTCGGGGTCATTCAGCCCGAGGTCGTGGCCAGCCCGCTCTCGTAACCGAGGATCACGGCCTGCACCCGGTCGCGCAGGCCGAGCTTTGCCAGGATCCGGCCGATGTGGGTCTTGACCGTGCCCTCCGAGAGGTGGAGCGCGGTCGCGATCTCGGTGTTCGTCAGGCCGTGCGTGATCAGGGTGAGCACCTCGCGCTCCCGGGCGGTCAGGACGTCGAGCCGGTCTGCGCGGCGGGGCGCCGGCGCGGTGGCGCTGTGCAGGAAGTGCGCGATGAGGCGCCGGGTAACGGTGGGCGCCGCGACCGACTCGCCGCTGGCCACCACCCGTACCGCGGCGATCAGATCCGCCGCCAGGGTGTCCTTGAGCAGGAAGCCGCTGGCGCCGGCCTGGAGCCCGGCGAACACGTACTCGTCGAGGTCGAACGTGGTCAGGATGATCACGCGTGGCGCCGGGGTACCGCCGGTGCGCAGCCGCCTGGTCGCCTCGATCCCGTCCAGGCCGGGCATCCGGACATCCATGAGCACGACGTCCGGGCGGTACCGCCGGATCACGTCCAGCGCTCCGACACCGTCGGCCGCCTCGCCGACCACCTCGATGTCCTCGGTCTCGTCGAGGATCATCCGGAACCCGGTCCGTACCAGCGTCTGGTCGTCGACCAGAACCACCCGGATCGTCACGCCGGAGACCCGGCCGGCTCGGCCACCGCGATGGTGGAAGAGCCGGACGCGCCGCCCAGCGGCAGGACCGCCCGGACCCGGAAGCCACGCTCCGACGGCCCCGCGACCAGGGTGCCGCCCAGCACGCTGACCCGCTCGGCGATACCGGCCAGCCCGGTACCCTCGCCGTCGGCCACCGCCGCGCCCCGGCCGTCGTCGCTGACCTCGATCTCCAGCCGTCCGGGCCGGAACGCCAGCAGCACCCGGGCACCCGCACCCGGGCCGGCGTGCTTGAGCGTGTTGGTGAGCGATTCCTGAACGATCCGGTACCCGGACAGGTCCACCCCGACCGGCAGCGGTGCCGGCTCGCCCTCGATCGTCAGGACGACCGGGGCACCGGCCGCGCGAACCTGGTCGACCAGCGCCGGCAGCGCCGCGACCCCGGGCTGCGGTGCCAGCTGTGGATCTTCGGCCGGGTCCCGGCGCACGACGCCGAGCAGCCCGCGCATCTCGGCCATGCAACTGCGGCCGGTCGCGATGACGTCGCGCAGGGCTGCCTCGGTGCGTTCCGGATGCCGGTGCAGGGCGGCCGCCGCGCCCTGGGCCTGGACGACGATGACCGACAGCCCGTGCGCGACCACGTCATGCAGCTCCCGGGTGATCCTGGTGCGCTCCGCGGAGGCGGCCAGGGCCGCCCGCTGCTGCTGCTCGCGTTCCAGGTCAGCGGCGCGCTGCTGGAGGGTACGCAGGTGGGCGTGGCGGGTACGCGCGCTGTCGCCGAGCACGACCGCGAGTACCAGCATCAGGAGCACCTCGACCGTCGAGCCGACACCCTGCAACTGCAGGAGGTGCCAGTACGGCTTCGTCCCGGAGGCCTTCTTCACCTCGATCGCGATGGCTGCCGGCGTCCCCGGCAGCCACATGCTGGGCAGGAAGTCACCCACGGCCAGCACCGCGAGCGCGCACATCGGGATCAGCCGCGATCGGGCACGACTGGTCAGTGAGTACAACACGATCAGCACGGCGAAGTCGATGAGCGGCACCGGGATGAGCCGGTTGTTCTGGTGCCCGGCGGCGCCGAGCGACACCAGGCCGAGAGCGGGTAGTGGCCAGCGGTGCGCCAGCAGCATGCCGACCACGAGCAGGCCGGTGGACACCCACCAGAGCGTCAGCGCCCGGTGCCAGCCGCCGGACGAGCCGTACGCGACCAGCATCTTCGTCGTGACCGGCCCGTCGAACAGGTAGTCGGCGCCCTGCACGACGCTGCCCAGCGTCAACACCAGCGCCAAACCGGCATCGATGAGGAGTGCCCGGTTCACAGTCAGGCGGGGGGACACCTGTTCATGGTAGGTACGGCGGGCGGTCCCGGCATCTGTCTCAGGTCGTACCCGCCGGTGCGACTCCGGTCGGATGCCGGTACGGCAGATCCGACGGCGCGCAGACGACTCGGGCCGCCCGGCGCCGGACCGTGTGGGCATGAGACTTCACCGATTCCTCGCTCCCGCCCTCGCGGCCGCGCTGCTCGGGGGCTCCGGCCTGGTGGCCGGCTGTAGTGGCCCGTCGGCGGGCTCGCCGGCGCCCTCGCCGTCGGCGGCCACCGACGCGCAGATCCTCGCGATCGGCCGCGAGTACTCGCAGTGTGTCCGCGCTCACGGGATACCCGACTACCCCGACCCCGTCGTCGTGGACGGCAGGCTGGCCATGCCGGTCAGCGGCGGTACGGACATGAAGCAGGCGCTCCAGAACAACAAGGCGGCCCAGGATGCCTGCGGCCCGATCTTCGACCGGCTGCCGGCATCGGCCACCAAGCGCAGCAGCTTCTCACCCGAGGACATGCAGAACCTGCTGCGGTACGCGCAGTGCATGCGCCAGCACGGCTACCCGGACTGGCCCGACCCGCAGGCGGACGGCAGCTTCTCGCTTCCCCCGGCGCTGGAGAACGAGGGCAAATCGTCCCGGAGGTTAGCCGCCGGGCAGGCGTGCGACCAGTACCTGGATGGCAACGGGCTGGCGGTCCGCAAATGACCGAGCACAGCGCCGGTCCCCGGACCGGTCGTGAGCGTCGCCGGTTGAGGCGGGCGCTGGCCGGCGCCGCGGTGATCGCGGTGGCCGGCTCGGCGGCCGCCATCGGGTACGCGGCGACCGCCCGCCCGCACGCCGATGTGGCGGTCGCCGCCGGGACGGTACCCAGCGCCACGGCGCCGGTCACCCGAGGCACCGTCACCGAGACCGTGAAGATCGCCGGGACCCTCGGCTTCGACGGCGACTTCCCGGTGGTCGACCAGTACGCGCCGGGGGTGCTCACCGGGGTACCGGAGTTGGGTGCCACGGTCGGTCGGGGCGGCACGCTGTACGCGGTCGCGAACCACCCGGTACGGCTGCTCTACGGCGCCGTACCCGCGTACCGCGGCTTCGCCGCCGGCATGCCCGACGGCCCGGACGTCGCCCAACTGGAGGCGAACCTCGTCGCGCTGGGCTTCGACCCGGGCCACGCGATGACGGTCGACGACCACTTCACGGCGGCCACCGCCAGCGCGATCCGGCGCTGGCAGGCGTCCTGGGGCGTCCCGGCCGGCCACCGTACCGGCGCCCTGGAGCCCGGCGAGGTGGTGTTCCTTCCCGGTGCGCTGCGCGTCGGGCAGGTGCAGGCGACCCTGGGCACCACGGTGGCGCCGGGTGCCCCGGTGCTCCATGGCACATCCACCAACCGGGTGGTCACGGTGGAGCTGACCACCGACCGGCAGTCGCTGGTACACCGCGGTGACGGGGTACGGGTGGGCATCGGGGACGCCACGCCGGTCGTCGGTACGGTCAGCCGGATCGGCCGGGTCGCCACCGCACCGACCAGCGACAACGGGCCGGCAAGTACCGGCGGCGGGTCGGCCAGCGCACCCGCGACGGTACCGGTGACCATCACGCTCACTCCGCCGCCCGGCGCCGCCGACCTGGATCAGGCACCGGCCCAGGTCTCGATCGTCGTCGCCGAACACCCGAACGTCCTGCTGGTACCGGTCGCCGCCCTGCTGGCCCGGCCCGGCGGCGGGTACCAGGTCCGGCTGGCGTCCGGCGGCTACCTGGCCGTCCAGCCCGGACTGTTCGACGACGACGCCGGCACGGTCGAGGTCGCCGGTGCGGGACTGAACGCCGGCGACCGGGTCGAGGTGCCCGCGTCATGATCGGTCAACGGACAGCCCGCGGGGAGCCGGTGTTGGAGCTGCTGGACGCCCGCAAGGTGTACCCCGGCAACCCGCCGGTGGAGTCGATCCGGGGCATCGACCTGACCATCCGCGACGGCGAGTTGGTGGCAGTGGTCGGTCCGTCCGGCTCCGGGAAGACCACCCTGCTCAACCTGGCGGCCGCGCTGGACCGGCCGAGTACCGGATCGGTGCGCATCGCCGGCCAGCGGGTGGAGAACCTGTCCGACCGGCAGCTGTCAGGTCTGCGCGCGTACCGGCTGGGTGTGGTCTTCCAGCAGTTCTTCCTTCTCGACCAGTTGAGCGCGGAGGACAACGTGGCCACCGGCCTGCTGTACCGGGGGGTGCCGGCCAGGCAGCGGCGCGCGGCGGCCCGGGAGGCGCTGGCCCGGGTCGGACTTGGCCACCGGGCGCACCACCGGGGCCAACACCTGTCCGGCGGCGAGCGGCAGCGGGTCGCGATCGCGCGGGCACTGGTCGGCCGGCCGGCCGTGCTTCTGGCCGACGAACCGACCGGGAACCTGGACTCGACGACCGGCGCGGAGATCCTCGCGCTGATCCGGGAGCTGAACGACGACGGTACGACGGTCGTGGTGATCACGCACGACGCCACGGTGGCCGCCGCGACGCACCGCCGGATCGAGCTGCGCGACGGGCTGGTCGTCAGCGACACCGGTACGGGGGCCAGTCCGGTACCGGCCGGCCCGACCCGCGAAGCCGGCCCGGCTCGCGAGGACGCACCGGCGACGGGAGGGCCGCGGTGAATTCACGGATGCGGATGGCCGACCTGTTGCCGGTCGGCACGATCGGGCTGCGCAGCCGGCGCGGTCGCGCCGCGCTGTCCATGCTGGGAGTGACGATCGGCATCGCGGCGCTGGTCGCGGTGCTGGGCATCACCCGGTCCAGCCAGTCCGACCTGCTCGGGCGGATCGACCGGTTGGGCACCAACCTGCTCACCGTGGTGAACGGGCACACCATCGGCGGGGACGAGGCCGAGCTGCCGGCGACCGCCGGGGCGACCATCGCCCGCACCGGCGGGGTCCTGTCCGTCGCGCCGACCGCCGAGCTGTCCTCGGTGCCGGTGTACCGGTCGGACCGGATCCCCGCCTACCGCAGCGGTGGCCTGTCGGTACGGGCCTGTGACGCCCGCCTGATGTCCACACTGGACGGCCACCTGTTGCGGGGCGTGTTCCTCGACGCGGCGACGGTGAACTACCCGGCGACCGTGCTCGGGTACACGGCCGCCCAGACCCTCGGGATCACCGACCTGTCCGGTGCGCCGCGGGTGTTCCTGGGCGGCGACTGGTTCACGGTGATCGGCATCCTGGCGCCGTTCGAGCTGGCTCCGGAGGTGGACAACTCGGCGCTGGTCGGGTTCCCGGTGGCCGCGGCCGACTTCGGGTACGACGGGCACCCGAGCCGGGTGTACGTGCGCGCCGAAACCGCCCGTACCGGGGAGGTGTCCAGCCTTCTGGCCCGGGCGGCCGACCCGGAGAACCCGGAGCAGGTCGCCGTCAGCCGGCCGTCGGACGCACTGTCGGCCCGGCTCGCCGTCTCCGGTTCGGCCACCGGGCTGTACCTGGGTCTCGGCGCGGTCGCGCTGCTGGTCGGCGGCATCGGCATCGCCAATGTGATGGTGATCTCCGTGCTGGAACGGCGAAACGAGATCGGCCTGCGCCGGGCACTCGGCGCGGCCCGCCGGCATGTAGCGGCCCAGTTCCTGGTCGAGTCGCTGCTGCTCGGGGCGGCCGGTGGGGTGGCCGGGGTGGCGGCCGGCGTGTGGATCACGTACGGCCTCGCGAGCCAGCGTGGCTGGCAGCCGCTGATCCCACCCGCGGCGGTGGGTGCCGGGTTGCTGGCCGCGGTGGTGATCGGCGCCGTCGCCGGCCTGTACCCGGCGGCCCGCGCCGCGCGGCTGTCCCCCACCGAGGCGCTGCGTACCGTCTGACCGGTTGTCCGGGCCGGCGAGTTCCGGCCGGCCCGGGCACGGCATGGCCTGGCCCTCCGGACGGTTCCGGCCCGGCTCTCCGGACGGTTCCGGCCCGGCTCTCCGGACGGTTGAGGACGCTCTGGCCTCACGATGCCGTCCGGGTAAGGACCGGATACGGTTGCCCGATGACCTCGACCGTGCCGGTGCGGCGCCTTGATCGACTGGATCCGCATCAGGTCGGCGAGGTGCTCGAACTGACCCGGGCGGCGGGCGACGCCGACGGCGCCTACCCGCTGTCCGAGCACGTGGTGCTGCATATCCGCCATGGTGGCGACGAGCCGGCGGAACACCTGGTCATCCGCATCGACGGTCGGCTCGTCGGGTACGCGCACGTGGACACCACCGACGCCATCGAGGGAGCCAGCGCCGAACTGGTGGTGCATCCGATGTACCGCCGGCACGGGCTCGGCCGCGCGCTGGTGACGGCGGCCACCGCCGCGGCGACCGAACACGACCCGAGCGGGCGGCTGCGGCTGTGGGCGCACGGCGACCACCCCTCGGCCAGCGCGCTCGCGCTGTCCCAGGGCTTCGAGCGGCACCGGGTGCTGTGGCAGATGCGCCGCTCGCTCTACGCGCCGGTCGAGGCGCCTGACCTGCCCGAGGGCGTGCGGATCCGCGCGTTCCGGCCGGGTGAGGACGACACACGCTGGGTCGAGCTCAACGCGCGGGCGTTCGCGGGCCATCCCGACCAGGGCCGCTGGACCCTCAAGGACCTGCGGGTGCGGATGGCCGAGCCGTGGTTCGACCCGGCCGGGTTCCTGCTCGCCGAGCGTGCGGCGGAGCAGGACACCGCCCCCGACGACGGCGGCCCGCGGCAGCCCGAGGACCACCCGATCCTGGGCTTCCACTGGACCAAGGTGCATGGCGCGCTGCGCGTCGAGGGCGCCGACACCCACCAGCACGACCCGATCGGCGAGGTGTACGTGCTGGGTGTGGACCCGTCCGCCCAGGGTCTCGGCCTGGGCACCGCGCTGACCCTGGCCGGCCTCCGGTACCTGCGCGGACGCGGCCTCGACCAGGCCATGCTCTACGTGGACGAGAGCGACGGGGCGGCGGTCCACCTGTACCAGAAACTCGGCTTCGCCCGGTGGTCGACGGACGTCAGTTTCCGGCGCCGGATCTGACGCGGCGGAACCTGATCGGGACGGGACGGATCGCTGCCGGACGCCGTGAGCCACCTCACCGAGGGTCCGCCGGGCACGGCCGCCGAGGCACAGATATCCGAATAAGTTAGCCCGAAAATCGGGCATCAGCACCACCGTTCACGCAACCGACATCTTGCCATCGGCACATCGTCAACCAGCGCCCCGCACGTGTTCACCCCGCGTTCACTTGTGGCCTCTGCACCGTCCATCTGCCGCTTTTAACGTCCAGTCAGTCGGCGGAACCGCCGGCTGACTGGGCCGCGCGGGAGATCCGCCGGGCCGGCTCACCTCGAACCCTCGAAGGGACAGCACGTGAAGCTCCAGCGGCACGGCATCCTGGCTGGCATCGCGCTGACCGCGACGTTCGCGCTCGCCGCATGCGGCTCGGACAACAACACCACGCCGCCGGCCAGCGCCGGTGGCGCCAGTAGCGCCGCCTCGAACCCGATTTCCTGTGCCAGCGGCACCCTGAACGCTCAGGGCTCCACCGCTCAGCAGAACGCCATTAACCAGTGGATTAAGGACTACCAGAGCGCCTGCTCCGGAGCCAACATCGTCTACCAGGGCACCGGTTCGGGCGCGGGCCAGCAGGCATTCATCGCCGGTACCGCGGACTTCGCCGGCTCCGACTCGCCGCTGGCCGCTGCCGACCAGCCCAAGGCGGACATGCGCTGCAAGACCGGCCCGGCGGTTCACCTGCCGATGGCGGTGGGCCCGATCGCGGTGGTCTACAACGTGCAGGGCGTCACCAACCTGCAGCTGAAGCCCGCCACGCTGGCCAAGATCTTCGCTGGCAAGATCACCACCTGGAACGACCCGGCCATCAAGGCGGACAACCCGAGCGCCTCGCTGCCGTCCACGAAGATCCTGACGGTGCACCGCTCGGACAGCTCGGGTACGAGCGACAACTTCACCAACTACCTGGGCTCGGTCGACCCGACCGACTGGACCTTCGGCCACGACAAGACCTGGAAGGGCCCGGGCGGCGACGCCGAGAAGGGCTCGGACGGCATCGCCTCGCAGCTGTCGAAGACCAGCGGCGCGATCGGCTACGTCGAGTGGTCCTTCGCCCAGGCCGACAGCCTGAACGTGGCGAAGATCGGCAACGGGGCCGGCGAGTTCGCCGAGCTGACCGGCGACTCGGCCGGCAAGACCATCGCCAGCGCCCAGGTCACCGGCACCGGCGACGACATGCAGATGAAGATTGACTACAAGACCACTGCCCCGGGTGCGTACCCGATCGTCCTGGTCACGTACGAGATCGTCTGCGACAAGGGCAACTCCGCGACGGCGCTGCCGCTGATCAAGGGCTTCCTGGGCTACGCCGCCAGCACCGCCGGCCAGCAGGCCATCACCAAGGTCGGCTACGCCCCGCTGCCGGAGACGGTCCGCACCAAGGTCGCCGCCACCGTCGGCAACCTCGGCTGACGCCTCACCCCGACAGGTAGAACGAATCGATAGGTAGACGATGAGCCAACCATCGTTTCCGGGCTCCGCCGAGGCCGCTTCCGCGGCCTCGGCGGAGTCGCCGAATGACCTGACCGTCGAAGACGACACCCGCGCCGACATCCCGCGGCACCGCTCCGGCGGCCGGCAGACCGGCACTCCCGGAGGCGGCGGCGCCCCGTTCGGAGGCGGCGGGGCACTGCCCACCAAGCGCCGGTTCGGCGGGGACAGCGTGTTCCGCTGGCTCACCACGGGCGCCGGTTCGGTCGTCCTGATCATCATCGTGGCGATCGCGGTCTTCCTGATCGCCAAGGCCGTACCAGCAATCCGGGCCGACAAGGCCAACTTCCTCACCCACTTCGAGTGGTTCCCCAACGACCCGACCAACCCGCAGTTCGGCATCGCGGCGCTGGCCTTCGGCACCGTGATCAGCTCGGCACTCGCGCTCATCATGGCGGTACCGGTGGCGCTGGGCATCGCGCTGTGCCTGTCGCACTACGCACACCGGCGGCTGGCGAACGGGCTCGGCTTCCTGATCGACCTGCTGGCCGCGGTCCCGAGCATCGTGTTCGGCCTGTGGGGCCGGGACTACCTGGTCACACCGGTGACCGAGCTGTCCGGCTGGCTGCACAAGTACTTCGGCTGGATCCCGCTGTTCGGCAGCGACGGTCCGTACGGCAAGTCGATCCTGCTCGGCTCGCTGGTGCTGGCCATCATGGTCCTGCCGATCGTCACCTCGCTGTCCCGTGAGGTGTTCCGGCAGACCCCGCCGATGAACGAGGAAGCGGCGCTGGCACTGGGCGCGACCAAGTGGGAGATGATCCGCACCGCGGTCATCCCCTACGGCCGGCCCGGCCTGATCGCCTCGGTCATGCTCGGCCTCGGCCGGGCGCTGGGCGAGACGATCGCCCTGGCGCTGACCCTGGGCGGCGGGTTCGGCATCGGCGCCGATGTCATCCACGACGGCGGCAACTCGATCGCGGCGAACATCGCCAACGGCTTCGGTGAGGCCAACGACATCGGCCGCGGCGCGCTGATCGCCTCCGGCCTGGTGCTGTTCGCCATCACGCTGGTCGTCAACATGACCGCGCGGGCCATCGTGTACCGGCGCCGTGAGTTCCTCGGGAGTGCGGCGTGAGCAGCATGACAACCATCCCCACGCCCTCGCCCGCACCGCTGACGAACTCGCTGCGGGCCCGTCGCCTGCCGCTCTGGTCACTGATCGCGACCGGGGTCGGCGCCGCCGTACTGGCGGTTCTGCTGTTCAAGGTCGCCGGTCTCATGGACGGCGGCTGGGTACTCACCGTGGTGGGTGCCATCCTTATCTTCCTGATCGCGCTGGCGATCGTCTCCACCACGGTGGAGGGCGGACGGGCGGCGCGCAACCGGGTGGCCACCTCGCTGATCTACTCCGCTTTCGTCCTCGCCCTGCTGCCGCTGGTCTCCGTGGTGATCACGCTGGTCAACAAGGGCAAGACGCGGCTGGACGGCAACTTCTTCAACAACTCGATGCGCAACATCACGGCCTTCGACTCCGGAGGCGGCGCCTACCACGCGATCGTCGGCACCCTGGAGCAGGCGGGAATCGCGACGCTGATCACGGTGCCGCTGGGGCTGGCCGCCGCGGTCTACATCGTCGAATACGGCCGGGGCCGGCTGGCGGCCGCCATCCGGTTCTTCGTCGACGTGATGACCGGCATCCCGTCCATCGTGGCCGGCCTGTTCATCCTGGCCTTCTGGGTGCTCATCGTCTCGCCGCACTTCTCGCCCACCCACACCCCGTTCTACTCCGGGTTCGCGGCCGCACTCGCGCTGACCGTGCTGATGCTCCCGACCATCACCCGGTCGACGGAGGAGATGCTGCGGCTGGTGCCGGCGTCGCTGCGGGAGGGCGCGTACGCGCTCGGCGTGCCGAAGTGGAAGACCATCATGCGCATCGTGGTACCCACCGCGCTGCCCGGCATCGTCACCGGCGTCATGCTCGCCATCGCCCGCGCGGCCGGCGAGACGGCACCGGTCCTGCTGGTCGCCGGCGGTACCCCGAACCGGAACTTCAACCCGTTCCAGGGCAACCAGGAATCGCTGTCCCTCTACATCTACGAGCAGGCCGCCGCGGCCTCCAAGTACGGGCCTCCCCGGGCCTGGACCGCCGCGCTGACCCTGGTCGTCATCGTGCTCCTCCTCACGGTCGTGGCAAAGCTGCTGTCGCGCCGGACCAAGTTGAACAAGTGATCGCCCTACAGGAGTCGGCAATGGCCAAGCGGATCGAAGCGGTCGGCGTCACCGCGTACTACGGCGCCTTCAAGGCGATCGACGGCATCAACATGGTGATCGAGCCCAAGTCGGTGACCGCGCTGATCGGCCCGTCCGGTTGCGGCAAGTCGACGTTCCTGCGCTCGATCAACCGGATGCACGAGGTGCTGCCCGGTGCCCGGGTCGAGGGCAAGATCACCATCGACAGCCAGGACATCTACGCCCGTGACGTCGACGTGACCGCGGTACGGCGGACCATCGGGATGGTCTTCCAGCGGCCCAACCCGTTCCCGACCATGTCCATCTACGACAACGTCGTGGCCGGGCTGCGGCTGGGTGGCGTGCGCCGCAAGTCGGCGCTCGACGACGCGTGCGAGAAGGCGCTGCGGGCGGCGAACCTGTGGAACGAGGTGCACACCCGGCTGAACCGGCCGGGTGCCGGGCTGTCCGGCGGTCAGCAGCAGCGGCTGTGCATCGCGCGGGCCATCGCCGTGGAGCCGCAGGTCGTGCTGATGGACGAGCCGTGCTCGGCCCTGGACCCGATCTCCACGCTGGCGATCGAGGATCTGATCAGCGAGCTGAAGAACCAGTACACGATCATCATCGTCACCCACAACATGCAGCAGGCCGCCCGGGTCTCGGACCGCACCGCGTTCTTCTCCATCGACCAGACCGGCGACCCTGGACGGCTGATCGAGTACGCCGAGACCGCGAAGATCTTCACCAACCCGTCGGTGAAGAAGACCGAGGACTACATCACCGGCCGCTTCGGCTGACCATCGTCGGTCGTCCGGCTGACCGCGGCGGCTGCCGGGCCGGTGTCGAGAACGTGGCGGCCTTCAGAACACGAGCCGGCCGTCGACCAGTCGTGGGCGCACCGGGTTCACAGCATCCCGGTGCGCCGCCGCGGCCAGGGCGGCTTCGATGCCGCCGTGCCGGGCCAACTGGTCCAGGGTCACCCGGGTCGGGGGCAGCATCGGCAGGTCGAGAGTCTCGGCGGGAGCCGCCCAGAGCGAGTGCGACGCCTCGGTACCGATGTGCCGGGTCAGTTGCCCCTCGGGCAGCCGGGCGACGAAGAAGTACGTGTCGTACCGGCGGGGCTCGAATTCGGGTGTGATCCAGCGGCTCCACGCCGCCAGCAGGTCGCCGCGCAGCACCAGCCCGCGGTCGCGCAGCAGTTCGGCGAAGCCGACCTCCCGGGCCTCGACCGCGTGGCGGGCATCCTCCCAGTCCACTGTGGAGACATCGGCGAGCACGGTATCCGCGGACGGGCCGGCCAGCAGCACACCGGTCTCCTCGAAGACCTCGCGGACGGCCGCGCAGACCACCGCCCGGGCCTCGGCGGCGGGCAGCCCGAGACGTTCCGGCGGCGCCACCCAGTCCAGGTCCGTGGCCGCGTCGCGCGGATCGACGGTACCGCCGGGAAACGCGTACATGCCGCCGGCGAAGACCATCGTCGCGGCCCGGCGGACCAGATAGACCTCGAACGGGGATCGCAGCAGCAGGACGGTCGCGGCCGGCCGGGGGCGCGCTACGGGCTCGGGACTCACGCGTCGACCCTACTTGCCCGAACCGCACATGATTGGATCAACACATGACCACTCCGAAACGGCCGCTTGACCGCGACGCCTCGTCCCTCGGCGCCGC
Organism: Rugosimonospora sp.; assembly: GCA_036494675.1. Lineage (GTDB taxonomy): Bacteria > Actinomycetota > Actinomycetes > Mycobacteriales > Micromonosporaceae > Rugosimonospora. Next base: position 42,826 of record DASXOA010000008.1, on the reverse strand, counting down.
TGGCGGCCGCGATACCACTCCAAAACGGCCGCTTGACCGCGACCGCGGTACCACCCGAATCCGCTGGGGCATCCTGGCTACCGGCGGCATCGCCAACACCTTCGCCGAGGACCTCGCCCTCCTGCCGGACGCGGAGATCGCCGCCGTCGGCTCCCGTACCCTCGATGCGGCCCGCGGCTTCGCGACCCGGCACGGGATCCCCCGCTCCTACGGCTCCTGGGCCGAACTGGCCGCCGATCCCGAGATCGACGTGGTGTACGTGGCCACCCCGCACTCCGCCCACCACCAGGCGGCCAGGCTGTGCCTGTCGGCCGGCAAGGCGGTGCTGTGCGAGAAGCCGATCACCCTCGACCTGGCCTCCACGCAGGACCTGGTGACCCTGGCCAGGGAGCGTGGCGTGTTCCTGATGGAGGCGATGTGGATGCGCACGATCCCGGCCATCCGCAAGATCGCCGGACTGGTGGCCGACGGGGCGATCGGCGAGGTGACCGCCGTGTACGCGGACTTCGGGATCTCCGGGCCGTTCGGGCCCGACCACCGGCTGCGCGACCCGGCGCTGGGCGGCGGCGCCCTGCTCGACCTCGGTGTCTACCCGGTCACCTTCGCGCAGTTGTTCCTCGGCCCGCCGCAGCGCACCGCGGCGCTGGCGACGCTGAGCACCGAGGGGGTCGACGAGAACACCGGGATCATCCTCGGGTACGACAGCGGAGCGCTGGCCAGCCTCCACTGCGGGATCGTGGGGGCCTCGCCGAACATCGCCGCGATCGTCGGCGAGACCGGCCGGATCGAGTTGCCGTCGCCGTTCTTCCGGCCCGACCGGTTCACCATCCACCGTGGCGAGCAGGCCGAGGTGGTGCAGGTACCGATCCGCGGCAACGGCATGGGCTACGAGGCCGAAGAGGTGATGCGCTGCCTGCGCGAGGGGTTGACGGAGAGCCCACTGGTACCGCTGTCCGCGACGCTGGAGGTCATGAGCTGCCTGGACGCCGTCCGCGCGCAGATCGGCGTCACGTACTGACCCCGGCCTGGGTCGGCTGCGGTGCGGCCTGTACCGCCAGCCTCAGCCGGTTGCGTGCCACGGCGGTGGCGGGCAGCACCTCGGCGGTCTGGTTCGCCGAGATGAACCCGGCGCAGAACGTGTACTCGCCGCCCGGCCCGCCGAGCCCGGCCGTACCGCTGCTCACCTCGACCGTGCTCCCCGGCTCCAGGGCTCCGGCCGCGGCGGCGTCGGCGACGAGGACGGCGTCGAGATCCTCGCCGCCCGGGCCGCGTACGGACAGGTGCCAGCGCTCCGCGTGCGCGGTGAACTCGCCGACGTTGCGCACCTGGTACCCGCACCGCAGCGGCGCCCCGGCGACCGGCGCACCGGGCTCGACGGTGAGCCCGGACGTCAGCATCAGGTCGTGGTACGGCGGCTGTGCCGGGCGGTAGTCCTGACCGAACAGGCCGCGCCACCCGTCCTGTTGGTCGCCGGCCGCGAGCCACCATGAGCCGTCCGGTCGAGGGGTGATCGTCCCTTCCACGTCCGGCGCACGGTTGTCGTAGATGTGCAGTTCGTCGCCGTCGTACCCGTAGCAGACCACCTGGTGGTTCTCCCCCAGATCGGTCAGCAGCCTCGACCGGAGCAGCCCGAGCACCACCGGGTCGCCGCGGTCGATCGACTGCCTGATGCGGACCAGTTCCTGGCCGGTCCGGGTGTGCACGCCGGGCAGCCGGAGGACGTCCTGATCGCGGCGCAGGGTCCAGGTGATGAACTTCGTCGCCGATCCGGTCAGGAAGCTGTCCATGAGGCGGTGGTAGATGTAGCCGGCGAGCACGCTGCCGTCCGGTGGCACACCGTCACGGAAGTCTCCGGTCTGGTGGGTGGGCACGGGCAGGCCCGCGTGGAAGTAGTCGAGCGCGGCGAAGGCCATGCCGCCGCACCGGCCGCCGGTCGTCACGTCGACGGCCCCGTCCAGCGGGACGTGCAGCGTGAGGAGGTGGTTCGTGAAGTTGTTGGGGAAGTGGAAGCCGTTCTTCCCGGCACTGAAGGCGGTGTCCGGCATGGCATCCTCCCGCGGTCGCGGTCGGCACGCCGCTGAGGCGTCTGCACCTACCGTAGGCAGCGTGATGACGCTGAGTAAACGCAGCGACGCGGAGCCGACAGCGTCGACCGCTGTCCGGGCGGCCTCAGAAAATCGGGCGGCGGCCTCAGAAAATCGGGCGGATCGCGAGGTAGACGATCGCGCCCACGGCTCCGGCGGCCGGGAACGTGAGGACCCAGGCGACCAGGATGTTGCCCGCCACGCCCCAGCGGACCGCGGAGAGCCGCTTCGTCGCCCCCACCCCCATGATCGCCGAGGTGATCGTGTGGGTCGTCGAGATGGGCAGCCCGTACGCGGTCGCGGCGTAGAGCACCGCCGACGCCGTGGTCTCGGCCGCGAAGCCCTGCGGCGGGTCGAGGTGGATGACCTTGCGGCCGAGGGTACGGATGATCCGCCAGCCGCCCGAGTAGGTGCCGAGGGCCAGTACCAGGGCGGTCAGCACGTCCACCCACCACCGCTGCCTCGTCGCCCCCGAGTACCCACCCACGGTCAGCCCGAGCAGCACGATCCCGACCGTCTTCGACGCGTCCTGCATGCCGTGCCCGATGGACATGCCGAACGCGGAGACCGACTGGGCCATCCGGAATCCCCGGTTGAGGGTGCCCGGATGCCCCTTCCGGAAGATCCAGAGCACGGCGAGCATGACCAGGTACCCGAGGATCAGCCCGACCACCGGTGAGACCACCATCGGGATGATCACGCTTTTCAGGATGCCGCCCCACAGCACGATGCCGGGCGCGTTGAGCAGAGTCGCGCCGACCAGGCCGCCGAACAGCGCGTGCGACGACGAGGACGGGATGCCGAAGTACCAGGTGACCAGGTTCCAGGCGATCGCACCGATCAGCCCGGCGATCACCACGCCGAGACTGCCCGTACCCTCGGGCAGCCGGACGATGCCCTTGCCGACGGTGGCCGCCACCTTGCCGCCGAGGAACGTACCGATCAGGTTGCCGACCGCCGCCATGGCCAGCGCCACCCGCGGGGTCAGCGCGCGGGTCGAGACCGAGGTGGCGATCGCGTTGGCGGCGTCGTGGAACCCGTTGGTGTAGTTGAAGCCCATCGCAAAGATGATCACTGCGATGGTGGCGAGGAGTTCGAAGCTCACGATTCCTTCACCGCGATGGTCTCCACGGTGTTCGCGACCCGTTCGAAGGAGTCGCAGGCCAGCTCCATCTCCTCCACGACCTCCTTCATCTTGAGCACGGTCAGCGCGTCGTACTCGCCGGAGAACAGCCGGACCAGCAGCATCCGGTAGGCCCGGTCGCCCTCGTTCTCCAGCCGGTTGCACTCGACCCAGTAGTCCTCAAGATCCTTCAGGCCCTTCAGCCGCGGCATCGTCTCCGCGGTGAGTCTGGCCTGCCGGTCGAGCACGTCCACCATCTCGTGCATCTCCCGGGGCAGCGCCGGCATCTTGGTCAGCCCGTACAGGTAGACCAGGCTGCCGACCGCCTCCAGGTGGTCCATGACGTCGTCCAGGTTGGAACCCAGCCGGTAGATGTCCTCCCGGTCGAACGGCGCGATGAAGGTTGAGTTGATCTTCTTGTAGAGCTCGTGGGTGATCGCGTCGCTGTCGTGCTCCACCTCGACCAGCCGCTCGCTGATCGCCTGGATGTCGGCTCCGGGCAGGATCAGCTCAGCCAGCAACTCGGTGCCGGTGACGAGGTTCCGCGCGGCCCTGCTGAAGAATTCGTAGAAGGAGTTGTCGCTGGGACTCAGTCGAAATCGCACGCGGGGAACCTCACACGGTACGGGGGGGTGGTGATCTCCGGGAACTCTAGTTCACCGCCTGGTCACCCTGTGTTTGGCGGGCTTGGTTGCGGCCGCGAGCCGGCGCCGCTCGGCCGCCAGGTCGAAGTCGCCCTCTGGATAGGTTAGCCGCAGGTCGGCAAATGCCTCTTTGAGCAGGGTGGCGACGGCCCAATCGCGGTACCACTTCCGATTTGCCGGAACCACATACCACGGTGAGTAGTCGGTCGAGCACGCCGAGAGTGCGTCCTGGTAGGCCTCCTGGTATTCGGTCCAGTAGCCCCGTTCGTCCACGTCCGCCGGGTTGTACTTCCAGTGCTTGGTCGGATCGTCCAACCGCTGCTCGATGCGCTTGCGCTGCTCCTCGAAGGATATGTGCAGCATCACTTTCACAATGGTGGTGCCGTCGCGGGTGAGGTCCCGCTCGAAGTGGTTGATCCTCTCGTACCGGGCCTGCCACACGTCCGGGGCCACCAACTCGTGGACCCGCGCCACCAGCACGTCCTCGTACTGCGAGCGGTTGAAGACCCCGACATATCCGGCAATCGGCAGCGCGGCGCGGATCCGCCACAGGAAGTCGTGCGCCAACTCCTCGGGCGTCGGCTTGCCGAAGCCGACGATGTGCAGGCCCTGGGGGTTCATGGTGCCGGCGACCTTCTTGGTCGTGCCGTCCTTCCCGCCACAGTCCATGGCCTGGAGCACGAGCAGCACGCGACGGCGGGAGGCGCCGGCCTTCGCGTTCGCGTACAGGCGCTCCTGGTGGGACGCGAGATCGGTACCGATGATCTCCAGCTCACGGCGCGCCCAGGCCTTGGGCCGTTTGCCGGCCTTGTCCGGGAGGCCGGGGGTACCGGCCGGATCGATGGCGCCGAGATCCACCCGGCTGCCCGGTTCCACTCGCAGAATGTCGCGTAGGTCCACCGGCTGATCATCGCCTATCCGTCCCGATGAGCAAGCCGGCGGCGGACCCTGGCCGGGTCGCGCGCCTCCGCGCGGACCGGACGCCGCCGCGGGACCGGGCTCCGCCGTGGGACCGGGATCACGGGTTTGGGCGGCCTCGTAGGCTCGCGGCGTGGGCGACGAATTCGGCGGGCAGTTCGAGGAGCATCGACGTCACCTGTTCGGCGTCGCGTACCGCATGCTGGGCAGCCGGTCGGAGGCCGAGGACGCCGTCCAGGAGACCTGGCTGCGCTACGCCGCGGCCCGGCCCGAGCCGGCCGACCTGCGCGCCTGGCTGACCACCGTGACCGGCCGGATCTGCCTGGACGTGCTCCGCTCGGCCCGGGTGCGCCGGGAGACGTACGTCGGCCAGTGGCTGCCCGAGCCGATCGTCGCCCGGCTGCCCAGTGGTGGCCCCGACCCGGCCGACGAGGCCGCCCGGAACGAACAGGTCAGCCTGGCCCTGCTGGTGGTGCTGGAACGGCTGACCCCCGAGCAGCGCGTCGCCTTCGTGTTGCACGACGTGTTCGCCGTCCCGTTCGAGTCGATCGCGGCCACCCTGGACACCACGCCGGCCGCCGCCCGGCAACTGGCCACCCGGGCGCGACGCACCCTGGCCGCGCCGGACGCGCCACGGCACACCGCCGACCTGGCCGAGCAGCGCCGTGTGCTGTCCGCGTTCGTCGCCGCGGCCGGGCGGGGCGACCTGGACGGGCTGGTCCGCATCCTGGCGCCGGACGTGGTCGTCGCCGGCGACGGCGGCGGCCGGGCTCCTGCCAACCGGAACCCGATCGTGGGTGCCGTCCAGGCTTCCCGGTTCCTGCTCGGCCTGTTCCGCCAGGTCGACCGGTTCTCGGTGGCGCACGCCGAACTGGTGCTCGTCAACGGGGACCTCGGCCTGCTCATCGACGGGGTCGACCCGGCCCGCGGCCCGGGCCTCGTCGTCATGGCGCTGTCCGTGGCCGACGGGAAGATCACCGGCGTGTACAACCAGCTCAACCCGGACAAGCTTGACCGGGTACCCCGACCCGACCCGGAGACCACGACCTGGCCGCCCCGCGTCTAGCTCTAGCCGGCTTCAGGGCCGGGCCCAGCCGGACAGCACGGCCGCCGTCGGCTCGTCCGCGGGCAGGAACGCCTCCAGCTTCAGCTCCGCGAGCGTGACGTCGACGGCCGTGGCGAACGTGGTGATCGTCGTCATCAGCCGCAGGTCGCCGTGGCTCGAGCGCAGCCCCAGCGGTACGGCGAACCCGAGATGGTCGGCCGTCACCACCCGGGCCGGTGCGTGCGCGGCAAGCTCCTCGCGCAGCGCCGCCAACCGGTCGTCCGGATTGCGCAGCGACTCCTGTTCGAGCCGATCGAGGATGTGGTAAGCCCACTGACCCAGGTTGGCCACCCGGGGCGCCATGCCGCGCGGGTGCAGAGCGAGCCGGTAGACGTTCACCGGCGGCGCCAGCAGGTGCGCCGCGACCCCCTCGGTGAGCACGTCGAACGCGTCGTTGGCGGCGACCAGGTCGCCGTACCGGTCGACGATCATCGCCGGGTACGGCTGGTGTCCCGTCAGGATGTGCCCGAGAGCGTCCCGTACCGGCGCCAGCGCGCGGTCCTCCAGCGGAGTCTCCGGGTACGCCGGCGCGTACCCGGCCGCGAGCAGCAGATCGTTGCGCTCCCGCAGCGGCAGCCCGAGGGACTCGGCCAGCCGCACGACCATCGCGCGGCCCGGCGCCGAGCGGCCACTCTCGATGAAGCTGACGTGCCGCTGGGTCGTCCCGGCGCGCAGCGCCAGGTCGAGCTGGCTGAGCTGGCGGCGCACCCGCCGGGTGCGCAGCGCCTCGGGGAAGTCCACACCAGCGGTTGTACCAGCGGCCTCGGGCCACCGGCCATTCCCCGCGAGGAATTGCCGCGATACCCCCGGCGCCCGCACGATTCCCGCATGACCAGCATGAACGGCGATCTCCACTTGGGCGTGGTGCTGCCGACCGGGAAGGCCCAGTGGGGCGAGGGAACGGATCCGCGTGACCTGATCGATTTCGCGGTACGGGCCGAGCGGCTCGGCTTCGATTCCATCTGGGCCGGCGACACACTGCTCCGCCCGGTGATCGAGACGTTCACCATGCTGTCCGCCGCGGCGGCGGTGACCGAACGGGTGACGCTCGGCACCGCCGCGCTGCTACCGGCCCTGCGCCGGCCGGTCCAGGCGGCGCAGGCGATCGCCTCGCTCGACCTGCTCTCCGGCGGGCGGCTGGTCGTCACCGTGGGTGCCGGCTTCCCCCGCCGGTCGGAGGCCGAGTACGCGGCGGCGGAGGTGCCCTGGCGGGGACGGTTCGCCCGGCTGGACGACACCGTGGCGCTGTGGCGGCACCTGTGGACGGGGATCGGCCCCACCTCGTACCACGGCGAGGTGCTGCACTTCGACCACATCCCGGAGGCCACCCTGCCGGCCCGGGCGGGCGGACCGCCCATCTGGCTCGGCGGTGCCACGCCCTCGGCGTTGGAGCGCACCGGCCGGCTCTATGACGGCTGGCTGCCGTACCCGCCGGACCCGGCGGACTACGAGACCGGGCTGGCGCAGGTACGCCGGGCCGCGACCGGGGCCGGCCGGCCCGCCAGCGCCGTCACCCCGGCGCTGTTCGCGACCCTGCTCATCATGGACGACGTCGAGGCCGGCCGCCGCGCCCTCGCCGAGTACGCGCAGCGCACCTACCGGATGCCGGCGGAGGTCGTGGAGACCATCCAGGTGCTGATCGCCGGTACGCGCGAGTCGGTCACCGCCGCGCTCGACCGGTACGTCGCCGCGGGCGCCCGGCACATCGTGTGCCGCATCGGCGCGCTCGACCTGAAGTCCCAGCTCGATCAGCTCGAACTGATCGCCACCCTGTACCCCGGCAGGGGAGCACCGCTCAGATGACCTGATCCAACCAGGCGTGGTACCCGGCGGCGAACGGCTCGGTGCCGTCGGAGAGCGCCTTGACCAGCCAGTGCGCGGCCGACCAGGCGTTGCTCACCACGTCGTCCGGGTAGCCGAACCGGAGCCGGTTGACCTCGAACTCGTCCTCGTCGACCAGTTCGACCGTGCTCTCGGCGCGCCGACGCCGGACGTCGAGGTCGAGGTCGACGAGCCGGACCAGGTGCGCGTCGACCCAGGTGGCGGGCGTGGCGATGTCGCAGTACACCTCGGTGCGCCGGGGCGGCGCGTTGAACAGCGCGGTCCACCAGGCGTCCCGGGGCACCAGGAGGACATAGGGGTCGTCGTACTTGTACGCGTCGCCCTGGGCCCGCCGGGGCTCCGGGACACCCAGCCAGACGCCGTGCCCGTCCTCGCCCAGGCGCAGGGCCGGGTATCCCCGGTGCGCGCTGCCGTCATACTTCGTGTACTCGACGCGGACGACCTCTTTGGCCATGCCCAGACAGTACTGTCCAGAGCCCTGGCTAATACAGTTAGCGAACCGTGGTTTTCCGCGAGCCGGCCTGTGGACAACCCGCCGGGGTGTGGATGACGCGTCGGTCCGTCGGAGCCACGCGGTAGCGTTCTGGTCCGTGAGCCGACCCAGCGTTGACGACTTGCTCGCAGCCGCCGTCGGTGCCGTGCCCGGCGGCACGGCCCGGCCCGGCCAGCAGGCCATGGCCACGGCCGTCGCGGAGGCCGTGAAGAGCCGTGAGCACCTGCTGGTGCAGGCCGGCACCGGCACTGGCAAGTCGCTGGCCTATCTGATCCCCGCGCTGCTCGTCGACGGCCCGGTCGTGGTGTCCACGGCGACCCTCGCGTTGCAGTCCCAGCTGGTCGACCACGACCTGCCGCGGCTGGCCGACGCCGTCGAGCCGCTGCTGCGCCGCCGCCCCACGTTCGCCGTGCTCAAGGGCCGCCACCATTACGCCTGCCTGGCCCGGCTGGACAACCTGAACGAAGACGAGCCCGGCGACACCCTGTTCGAGTCCGAGGGCGGCGGGACCGGGTGGCTCGGGGAGGCCGGCCGGTTGGGCAAGCAGATCCAGCGGCTGCGCGACTGGGCGCTGAAGTCGGACACCGGCGACCGCGACGAGCTGGACCCGGGCGTCGACGACTCCGCCTGGCGGCTGGCCTCCATGCCCGCCCGCGAGTGCGTCGGCGCGGCCCGCTGCCCCTACGGCTCGGAGTGCTTCGCCGAGGCGTCGCGCGCGCGGGCGCGCGAGGCCGACATCGTGGTGACCAACCACAGCCTGCTCGCCGTCGACATGCTCGCCGGCCGGCACATCGTGCCCCCGCACAAGCTGCTCGTGGTCGACGAGGCACACGAGCTGGCCGACCGGGTGTCCAGCGCCGCGCAGGCGGAGCTGTCCCCGGAGGCGATCGAGCGCGCGGCACGACGGGTCCGCTCCCTTGTGGACGGTGACGATCACGAGCGGTTGGTCGAGGCCGGTGACGTGCTGGCGGACGGGCTGGCCGAGGCGCAGCCGGGCCGGCTGACGACCGGGCTGCCCGCGCCGATCCAGGAGGCCCTCACCCTGCTCGACAGCGCCTGCCGCCGCATCCTCGACGGTCTCGGCGACGTGAAGGCCGAGGACCCCGACCCGGTGCGCAAGCAGCAGGCCAAGGCCGTGCTGTCCGAGATGTCCGAGACCGCGCAGCGACTGCTCGCCGCGGCCGACTTCGACGTCGCCTGGATCGAGCGCGGCGACCGGCGCCGGGCCATCGTCGTCGCACCGCTCTCGGTCGCCGGCACCCTGGCCAACCACCTGTACGAAGACCGGACCGTGGTGGCCACGTCGGCCACTCTGGCCCTCGGCGGCCGGTTCGACACGGTCGCGCGGGGGCTGGGCCTCGGCGAGGATCCGTCGACCGTGGATGCGGCGACGTCCCCGTCCTGGACGTCGCTCGACGTCGGCTCGCCGTTCGACTATCCGAAGCAGGCGATCCTCTACGTCGCCGCCCACCTGCCCCGGCCGAGCGCGTCCGGCCTGCCTGACCCAGCCGCCGACGAGTTGATCGCCCTGGTGCAGGCGCTCGGCGGCCGGACCCTCGGGCTGTTCTCCTCCCGGCGGGCGGCGGAGCGGGCGGCCGAGGTGCTGCGCGCGAAGACCGACGTGCAGGTGCTGTTGCAGGGCGAAGAGGCGCTGCCGCTGCTGGTCCGCAAGTTCCGCGACGACCGCAGCAGTTGCCTGATGGGCGTGATGTCGCTGTGGCAGGGCGTCGACGTGCCCGGCGACGCCTGCCAGTTGGTGGTCATCGACCGGCTGCCGTTCCCCCGGCCCGATGAGCCCCTGGCGGCGGCCCGGGCGGCGGCGGTCGACGCGGCCGGGGGCTCGGGCTTCGCGGCGGTCAGCGTGCCGATCGCCGCCGTCCGGCTCGCCCAGGGTGTCGGCCGGCTGATCCGCAGCGCGGAGGACAAGGGCGTGGTCGCCGTACTCGACTCGCGGCTGGAGACCGCCCGGGGCTATGGCGGGTACCTGCGCCGTACGCTGCCGCCGTTCTGGTACACGACGAAGCCCGAGGTGGTGCACGGCGCACTGCGCCGGCTGCGCTGACCGACGGCGGGTTGACCGGCGGCGGGAGCCGCCCGCGCTAGCTCTTGACCACGACTTCTCTTGGCGGCGGCGGTTCCGGCTCGCGCCGCCGCCGGGCGGACAGGTGCCGGATCCCGGTGTTGAGTACCGCCAGGATCGGCACCGCGACCAGCGCACCGATGATGCCGGCCAGCACGACGCCGGTGGCGATCGCCATGATCACGGCGAGGGGGTGCACCGCGACCGCGCGGCCCATGATGAACGGCTGGAGCACGTGCCCCTCGAACTGCTGCACGAGCACGACCACGGCCACGACCACCAGCGCCGTGACCGGTCCTTTGGTCACGAGGGCGACCAGCACCGCGATGGTGCCGGTGAGGGTCGCGCCGACGATCGGGATGAAGGCACCCAGGAACACCAGGGCGGCCAGCGCGAAGGCCAGGTCCACGCGCAGGATGACCAGCCCGATGCCGATGCCCGTGGCGTCGATGAAGGCGACCAGCACGGTGGCCCGCACGTAGGCGACCAGGGTCTGCCAGGACTGCTCGCCGGCGCCGCCCAGCGGCTCCCGCGCCCCGACGGGCAGGAGGTTGACCAGGAACCGCCAGATCCGGCTGCCGTCGCGCAGGAAGAAGAACGTGGTGAACAGGATCAGGAAGGCGGACGCGAACACCTCGAAGGCCGTGGTGGCGGTCGACCAGGCGCCGTTGGTCAGCACCGACCTGTGGTCGTTGAGCCAGTCCTGGACCGAGTTGAGTCCCGAGGTGAGCTGCTTGTCGGACAGGTGCATCGGCCCGCCCTTGAGCCAGCCCTGGATCTTCTGGATGCCACCCTGCGCCTGCTGGCTCAGCTGACCCCAACTGTTGACGAACTCGGTGATGACCAGCGTGAGCACGCCCGCGACCACGGCGAGACCGGCGATCATGGTGAGCGCGGTGGCCAGCGACCGGTGCATGTGCGCCCGCTGGCGCAGGAAACCGACCAGCGGCGCGAGCAGGGCGGAGAGCAGCAGCGAGATGGCGACCGGGACCACCACCTGATGGAGCTTGCCGACCACCCACAGCAGCGCCGCCCCGGCCACCGCGACGATCAGCAGTCGCCATGACCAGGCGGCCGCCATCCGCAGCGGGTACGGCACGTCCTGACTGTCCCTGCCGATCGGGTGCTCCAGGTACGTCTCCTCGTGGTTCACCGGTTCGTCGCCGGTCCCCTCCGACTCATGTTCTCCGACGTCGGCGGTGCGCGCGGTCTCCCGACCGGCCTGGTAGGCCCGCCAGATATTCGCCTGTACCTGCCTGAAACGGCCCAAGGCCCTCTCCATCTGCCAGCCTTGCCGATCCCACCCGCTCGGCGGCAACCCCCCGTTTGCCCGGCAACGCCCCTGGCGGCGGTCCGGCCCCACCTACCGTACCGACGCGGGCAATCGAGATCCGCTGTACCGTACCGGTCGTGAACGTGAACGACCCCGATCCCGGCCTGCCCATCCGCCTGCTGCACGACCGCGTCCTCGTCCGGCTCGAGGGAAACGAGGGAGAACGGCGCTCGGCCGCGGGGATCGTGATCCCGGCAACAGCTTCGGTCGGCCGCCGGCTGTCCTGGGCCACGGCCGTGGGCGTCGGCCCGCACGTGCGGTCGATCGTGACCGGCGACCGTGTGCTCTTCGACCCGGACGACCGCTCCGAGGTCGAACTGCACGGCCGCGACTACATTCTGTTACGAGAACGTGACGTTCACGCCGTGGCGGCGAGCCGGGTGGAGCCCGACGCCGCCGGGCTCTACCTGTAGCCGCGGCGCTACCGGTAAGCCCTCGCCGCGCTACCGGTAACCCGATTGCGGGTACCGGGGCAGCACCACGGGTAGCGGTACCACCGGCAGTTCCGGCGGCGCGACCGTGCGCACCGAGCCGTCCGGGAAGCTCACGTGGTACCGGCCGCCGTCCCAGGTCACCGGCGGCGCCTGCGGATCCTGGGAGAACACCCCCCGGTACCAGGCGACGGCCTCCAGCAGCCGCCGCTCCTCGGCCAGCATCGCGGCCAGGTCCGCCGGTTTCATCGCCAGGCCGCGCTGGAGTCCGTCGCGCAGCAGCGCGAGTTGGGTCGCGGCGAACTGGTACCCGCGCATGGCCCGGTCGCCCTCGGCGCCGGCCACCCGCTTCGCCCAGGCCCGGGCCGACATCCGCCGGCCCATGGTGACCAGCGTGGCGACCTCCGGCGCGGTGAGCCAGCCGGCGCGCACGTACTCCGGCAGGATCCGCTCGGTGAGCCGGCCCTCCGACGAGCGCAGGTACAGGGCGAGGCCGACCATACCCAGGAAGATCGGGACCATCACCGAGAAGTACCCGTAGAGCTGCACCAGGTACTGGTTGGTCTGCTGGGCGATGGTGATCATGAGGTTCCACGACCCGTGCATGGTCATCGCGGCGAGCAGGCCCGCCACCGGGGCCAGCCGGCGCACCACCCGGGATCCGGACCGGGCGGAGACCCCCAGCCCGACGCCGGTCATCGAGGTGAACAGCGGGTGGGCGAAGCCGGACAGCAGGATCCGGGCGATGAACAGGCCGATCACCCCGGCGAGCCCACCGGCCACGCCACCCTTGTCGGCTCCGCTGGCGTACCCGTAGCCGCCCAGGTACAGGATGTTCTCGACCATGGCGAACCCGGTCGCGGACAGTCCACAGTAGACGATGCCGTCGACGACTCCGGAGAACGCCCGCCGGCGGCGCCAGAACAGCAGGATCGGGCCGAGCGCCTTCATCGACTCCTCGATGAACGGTGCCACCAGCACCGCGACCAGGGCCGTCGGCCAGTGCAGCTTGCCGAACGCCCAGCCGGCGAGGTTGTTCAGCAGGAAGGCGACCAGGGTGGCCACGCAGGCGCCCCAGGCGAAGCAGTAGGCCAGGTACTTGATCGGCTCCGGCTTGTACCGGTCCAGCCAGAAGAACGCGGCGACCAGCACCGGTACCGGGATGATCGCGGCGACCACCCCGACGGCCAGCGCATCCGGTCCGATGTTGTACCCGAGCAGGACCAGGATCGCCACGCCACAGAGCGCGATGAATGCGATCAGGCCGGCCAGCAGGCCGATCCTCTTCCAGTCCGGCCGTCTGGGCTGGACCGGTGTGAGGCTTCCGGCGAGCTGGCTCATGAGCTGAGACTAGCCGTCCCGGCGGGAGGGTTGGGCCACCCGGGCGCCGGCCCGGTGGATCAGTCTGGTCGTCGCCCGGTCGGACACGCCTGTCGCCAGCAACAGGTCGGTGCCGATCGTGCGCACCTGTGCCGCGATCACCCCGGCGGAGAAGCCCAGTCCACGCCGGTACGCCTCGCCGGCCACGGCCACCGCGGCCAGGGTCAACTCCCTGGCGCGCACCGGGTCCCGGTTGGCGGCCAGCTCACGGGCCAGGGTGGCCACCGCCTCGGACGCGCTCTGCAGCGACGCGATCAGAGCGGGCGGCGCCGCTTCGCCGTCCTCGATCGCGATCACCGCCCGGCGTGCCAGCACCCTCGCGTTGCGCAGCGCGTGGTCGATGTGCGGGGCGGCGTCCACGTACTCGGTCAGCGGTACCCGGGCCCGCCACCGTACCGGCGCCAGCGTCGCGGTCTCCCGGGCGTCGGCGAGCGCGTCACGGAACCGGCCGACCGACGCGTCCGCGTCCCGCAGCGCGTCCAGCGCCGCCTGCGCCTCATCCTGGCTGCCCGACGTCAGCGCCCGCGCGCAGTCCCGCAGGCCCTCGGCGAGGCAGCCGAAGGCCGGCTCGGCCGCCCTCTTGATGACCGTCAACGGGTTCACCTGGAGCAGCAGCGCCAGCACCAGCACGCCGACCACGCCGCCGACCAGCGCGTCGAAGAACCGCGAATAGTAGATCCCGCTCTGCGGTGGGGCCAGCGTGGATACCAGCACCGCCGAGGAGGCGGCCTGGCCGATCATGGTCGGGCTGCCACCCAGGAACACGCACGCCAGGATCACGAAGGCGACGGACACTCCGATCTGCCACGCCCCAGTACCGGTGAAGTAGATCAACAGATCCCCGAGCAGGATCCCCAGCGCGACTCCGACCAGCAACTCCACGGCACGGCGCAGCCGCTGGCCGACCGAGACGTTCAGCACGATCACCGCCGCGATCGGCGCGAAGTACGGGTGCGCGTGGTGCACCAGGTCGTGCGCGACCAGCCAGGCGAGGGACGCCGCCAGGCCCGCCTGGGCGGCGAACAGCAGGCTGCCGCGCAGGCGGCGCCAGCGGTCGGACAGGCCGGCCTTCGACCGGTGGCTGATCTCGTTCAGCGCGTCTACGGCTGTGTGCACCCGGGTCCCGGCCATCGCCATGGTCGAAAGACTATGCGTCCGGCCAGGCCAGAGACCCGAAGACTAGTCGTACAGGCCGCCGATTTCCGGGTCGAATCCGTAGTCGGGGTCGGGTTGCGGATCCGAACGACCGCGCCGGCTCCGGTAGATCAGCAACCCGAGGATGCCGACCCCGCCGAGTACCAGAACGGCGCCGATCACCATGATCCACGGCCCCGCCGAGCCGCTGCTCCTCCCCACAGGCGCGGCCAGGACGGACGCCGGCCCGGTCGCCAGGGGGACGATCGCGTCGCCCGGTCCGCTCGGGGAGAAGAGGGCCGGCTCGGTCGGATCCTGCGCCGCGGCCGTCGCGCCCCGGGTCGGCGTCGGCCTGCCGGCGGTCGGGGTCGGGCCGGCGGCGCCCTGGACCGTGTACGCCACGGCCTGCGCATTGCGCCCGAGCATGGCCGGGACCTCGACCCGGTGCGCACCCGCGGCGCGGTCCCGGGCCGGCGGCCGGGCTCGCAGGGTGGCGACGCACACGTTGCCGTTCTGCCGGGCCGATCGCTGCGGGCCGCCGAGTGGCAGGCCGTCCCACGTGAACTGCACGACCGGGCAGCCGAGCCGCGGCCCCTGCTGGGTGCCGGGCAGCAGGACACGGTACTGGGCGACGAAGACGGCGGTGGGCAGGCCGTGATTGGGGGCGACGGTGAGTGAGGCATCGCCTCCCGGCGCCGACACGGCCGGCGACCCGGTCAGGATCGCCGCGGTCAGGGCTGCCGCACCGGACAGGGCCACGGACGCGAGCCGGAGTACGCGCATCGGCTCATCGTGGACCAGCGTGCCGGGCTCGGGCTACCCCGCCCGCGAGACTGGCACGCCGCCGGCCGTGGGGCCGCGACCCCGAGAGCACCCAGGGTCGGGTCCTCCCTGCGGCGTACCCGCAAAGCGTCCTTCTCGGCGACGACCGCGGCCCCTCCGCGGCCATACCTTCACGGCATGACATCAGTGGCAACCACGACGCGGGCGGCCGTGTCCATCAATGAGCTGGTCAAGGTGTACGGCACAGGCGACACGGCGGTACGCGCGCTGGATCGGGTCAGCGTCGAGTTCGGCGCCGGCGAGTTCACCGCGATCATGGGGCCTTCGGGCTCCGGCAAGTCGACGCTGATGCACTGCGCCGCGGGGCTGGACACGGTCAGCGCCGGTACCGTCACCGTCGGCTCGACCCAGATCACCGGGATGTCCGACAAGGCGCTGACCAGGCTCCGCCGCGACCGAGTCGGATTCGTGTTCCAGTCGTTCAACCTGCTGCCCACGCTCACCGCGGAGCAGAACATCCAACTGCCGCTGGAACTGGCCGGGCGCCGGGCGGACCGGCAGTGGTACGACAGCATCGTCGACGTGCTCGGCCTCCGCGACCGGCTGCGCCACTTCCCGGCGCAACTCTCCGGCGGGCAGCAGCAGCGGGTCGCCTGCGCCCGGGCCCTGCTGCCCAGGCCGGACGTCGTCTTCGCCGACGAGCCCACCGGCAATCTGGACTCCCGTTCCGGTGCCGAGGTGCTCGGTTTCCTGCGCAACTCGGTGCGCGACCTCGGCCAGACCGTCGTCATGGTCACCCACGACCCGAACGCCGCCTCGTACGCGGACCGGGTCGTCCTGCTCGCCGACGGACGGCTGGCCGGCGACCTCGTCGGGCCGACCGCCGACAGTGTCCTGGACGCGCTGCGCCACCTGGGGGGCTGAACCATGCTGAAGACCACCATCGCCGGGCTGCGCGCCCACGCCCTGAGGCTGCTGGCCACAGCCCTGGCCATCGTCCTCGGCGTCGGCTTCCTCGCCGGCACCCTGATCTTCGGCGACACCATCAAGGCGGCGCTGTACGACGAGTTCGCCCGTGCCGCACAGAACGTCGACGTATCCGTCGCACCGCGGGACGCGTCCGGCAAGTCCGGGGCCACGGAGCTTCCGCTGTCCGCTGTGGACAGGGTGCGCGACGTGCCGGGCGTGGCCAGCGTCGACGGCCGGATGCAGGAGACCCTGCCGCTGCTGGACCGCAAGGGCAAGCTGGTCGGCAACGACGGCCGGCCCGGCATCGCCATGTCCGCCGGTACCGTTCCGGCGCTGCGGCCGTTCGACGTGACGGCGGGCCGGGTACCGTCCGACGCCACCCAGGCCGCCCTCGACGCCAGTACGGCGACGCGGACGGGGTACGCGGTCGGAGACACCCTGACCGTGCTGGACACCAGGCAGGTCAGGCACACCGTGACCCTGGTCGGCATCGTCGACTTCGGCGACTCGAAGCAGTACGCCGGCGACGCGGTGGTGATCCTCACCCCTGACGCCATGACCCACCTGGCCGGGGCCACCGGGTACAGCCAGGTGGTGGCGTCGGCCGCGGCCGGTGTCGACCAGCGGCACCTGGCGGGGCAGGTGAGCGCCGCGCTGCCCCGCGACCGGGTGCTCGCCGGCGACCAGTACCGCGACGATCTGGCCAACGACGCGATCAATCAGCTCAGCGGGTTCATCGAGGTGCTGCTGATCTTCGCGATCGTCGCGTGCGTGGTGTCCGCCTTCGTCATCTACAACACGTTCACCATCCTGATCGTGCAGCGGATGCGGGACCTGGCGCTGCTGCGCTGCGTCGGAGCGTCGCGCGGCCAACTGTTCGGGTCGGTGCTCCTGGAGTCCGTGGCGGTCGGGCTGGCCGGCGGGGTACTGGGCATCGCGCTCGGCACCGGACTCGGGTACGGGCTGTTCCGCGGGCTCGGGGCGCTGGGCTCACCGGTACCGTCGCACGCCGTCGTGCTCCGGCCCGGCACGGTGATCCTCTCCGTACTGGTCGGCGTGCTGGTCACCATGGCCTCGGCGCTGATCCCGGCGGTACGGGCCACCCGGGTACCGCCGCTGGCCGCGCTGCGGGCGATGCCGCTGGGCACCCTGCCCGCGGGCCGGCGACGGATCCTCCGGGCCATGCTCGCGGTGCTGGTCGGTGCGGTGGGTACGGCAGTGACCGTGGCCGGCTCGACGGCACACGGGAGCGCGCAGGTGGCGACGCTCACGGTCGTGGCCGGTGGGATGGTGAACTTCCTCGCGGTGCTCATCGCGTCGCCGCTGTTCGTCGGCCCGCTCACCGCCGCGCTCGGCTGGCTGCCGGCCCGGATCTTCGGTACCCCGGCCCGGCTCGCCGTCGCCAATGCCCGGCGCAACCCGGGCCGTACCGCGGCCACCACCGCCGCGCTGATGATCGGCGTCGCCCTGATGTCGGCCGCCAGCGTGGCCATCGCGACGGTGCGGACGACGGCGACCGACCAGCTCACCGCGCACTACCCCATCGACTACCTCCTGCAGAGCGCCGATGCCGGCCACGGCGCCGCCGGCATCCCGGTCGAGGTAGCTCAGCGGCTGCGCGAACGGCCCCAGCTCGGCACGGTTGCCGAGGTGCGGCTCGACGCGGCGACGCTGGACGGCACCCGGCTCGAACTCGGCACCGTCGACCCGACCGGGGTGGCACTGCTCACCGCCGGCAAGTCCATGCCACTGGTCGCCGGATCGGTGACCGACCTCCGGCACGGCTCGGTCGTCCTGTTCACCTCCGCGCCGGCCGCGAAGGGCAGGAAGGTCGGCGACACCGTGACGCTGTCCACGGAGGGCGGGCGCACCGGCCGGTTCACCGTGGCGGCCCTGGCCTCCGGCCAGTCGCAGATCGGCGACGCGCTCGTCGTCTGGGACGACTTCGCCGCGCTGCACCCGGCCTTCGGCGACGACTCCATACTGGTCAAGGCCGCGAACGGGGTGTCACCGGCCGCGTCGCGGGCGGCGGTCGACTCGGTGACGAACGACTATCCGGTGGTCACCGTGACCAGCCTCGCCGACTGGCGGTCGGAGATCACCAAGTCGGTGGACTCGCTGATCGCCGCGGTCGCGGCCCTGCTCGGCATCGCCATCGTCATCGCGCTGATCGGCATCATGAACACCGTGTCGCTATCGGTCTTCGAGCGCACCCGCGAGTCGGCGATGACCCGCGCGCTCGGCCTGACCAGGGGCCAGCTACGCGCCACCCTGCTGACCGAGGCGCTGCTGATGGGCGTGGTCGGTGCGCTCGTGGGGTTGAGCTTCGGCCTGCTGTACGGCTGGGCCACCACCCGGGTGATGTTCACCGGCTTCGCGGCGGTGGTGACGGTACCGGTCGGGCAACTGGTGGCGTACCTGGCCATCGCCGGGGTGGCCGCGGTCGTGGCCGCCGTACTGCCCGCGCGCCGGGCGGCCCGCTCGTCGATCGTGGCGGCGATGGCCGAGACCTGAGCGCGTGACGCCGCCGGTCCGGGCCGGCGGTCAGGATCGGCGGGGCGGCCGGGGTACTTCCCGGCCGTCCCCGCCGGTCAGGTCGCCGAACAGGTCGCCGTACCGCCTGATCCGTGCCAGCACCTCGTCGGCGCGGAACTGCCGGACCTTGCCCTTCTCCAACTCCGCCCAGGTCAGCGGCGTCGAGACGGTCGGCGACGGCTCCGCACGCATCGAGTACGGCGCCACCGTGGTCTTCGCCGCGTTGTTCTGGCTCCAGTCGATGAAGACCTTGCGGGGGCGCAGGTTCCTGGCCATCCGGGCGACGACGAGTTTCGGGTTGTCGCGCTCCAGTTCCTCGGCGATCCGCCGGGCGTACCCGGCCACCTCGTCGGCCGGCTGCGTACCGGCGAGCGCGCACATGAGCTGCATACCCTTGCGGCCCGAGGTCTTCGGCTGCGGGTCCAACCCGTCGGCGGACAGCCGGTCGCGCAGCAGCAGGGCGACCCGCGTGCACTCGGCGAAGCCGGCGGGCGGCCCCGGATCCAGGTCCACGACCAGCCGGTCGGGGCCGGCCGAGCCGATCGTCCACTGTGGCACGTGCAGTTCCAGGGCGGCGAGGTTGGCCAGCCAGACCAGGGTCGGCAGATCGTCGGCGACGACATAGTCCAGGGTTTCCCGGCCCTTCGTCGAGCCGGGAGCGGGCAGCGTCTCGATCCGTACCCAGTCCGGGACCCCGGCCGGCGCGTTCTTCTCGAAGAAGCCGTTGCCGCCGACGCCGTTCGGGTACCGGATCCGGGTCAGCGGACGGTTCGCGAGGTGCGGCAGCAGGACCGGCGCCACCCGGGTGTAGTAGTCGATCACCTCGCCCTTGGTGAACCCGCTGGCCGGGTAGAGCACCTTGTCGAGATTGGACAGTTCGACCGTGACGCCGTCGACCTGCACCGGGACGCGATCTCGTTCAGCCATCGACACACTCCGCCGCGGACTTGTCGGTGCGCAGCCGTTCCAGGCGCGGGAAGCGCAGCCGGTGGTCGGGGGTGACCTGGCCGTACCGGACCTCCACCACGACCTGTGGCGCTACCCAGACCGCGTCCCGGGAATCCTCCCTGGGCAACTCCTCCGCGAACGGCGACGCCCGCACCACCAGCGGCCGCAGCGCGGCGAGCAGATCCCGTTCCTTGGCGGCCGAGATCCCGCCACCGACCCGGCCCCGGAAGTCGAGCCGGCCGTCCGGTCGCGCGGTGCCCACCAGCAGGGCGCCGATGGTCCGCACGCCCCGGCGCCAGCCGCCGACCACCAGGTCGGCGGTGTGCTCGCGCTTGTACTTGACCCAGTCGGGTGATCGGGTACCGGGCCGGTACGGCGCCGCCAGCCGCTTGGCCACCACACCCTCCAGCGCGTACTCGTCGGCCGCCGCCAGGGTCGCGTCGCCGTCATCGAACCGGGGAGGCACCAGCCACCGCACGGCGGACAGGTCCAGGTCCTCCAGGGCGGCGCGGCGGTCGGCGTACGACCGGCCGGTGATATCGAGCCCATCGAGCGCGAGCAGGTCGAAGATCATGTACGTGACCGGGCGCACGGCCGCGAGCCGGGCAGCCCGCCCCGCCTCCCGCACGTGCATCCGCTCCGCCAGCACCGTGAACGATGGCCGCCCGGCCTCGTCCAGCGCGACGATCTCCCCGTCGAGCACCGCGTGGTCCAGTACGGCGCCCAGCGGCGCAAGCTCGGGATAGGCCGCCGTGACGTCGGCGCCGCTGCGCGCGCGCAGCCGCAGGGTGCCCCGCTCGATCGTGGCGAGTACCCGGACGCCATCCCACTTGAACTCATACGCCCAGTCCGGCCCGCTCGGCAGCGGACCGGCGGTGGCGAGCATGGGCGCGCCGGGCACCCTAAGACCTTATAGCGGCTGGTGAGCCCCTGGCCGCCAGAAATACCGAGCGGCCGCGCGCAGCCCGCGGGCCACGGCCCACATCGGGGACCCGGTCACCCAGCCCCGCACCGTGTGCCGGGGCGACCTGGCCGGCCCGGTCTCGCCGGCGGCCACCAGATAGGCGGCGAACATCTCCTCGGCCTGGTCGGCGACCAGGTGCGCCCGGCCACGATCGTCCCCGCCGGGCAGGACGCGGGCGGCGGAATACAGGGTGGCGTGCACGTCGCTGCTGAGCATCGGCCCATCGCCGACGACTGTCGGCAGGAGGTCGGCAGCCATGGCAAGAAGCCCCGCACCCGTCGTCGTCGCGACCGAATCGGTCGGAACGGTCATGGTCACGTCAGGACTCCTCCCCTGGCCACCGCCCCACTACGCCGCTCGTCGGCCCGGCCCATGGGCCGATCCGCGACGCGTACGCGTGGCGCCGCTCTCCCGTGGCCGTCGTCATCCGGAACAGCCGGCCTCGGGGAACCTCGGCGCCGACGCTGTAGATAGCATGCACCGGCGTCTATTGCGATGCAACTCCCGGATAATCACGTTGCGTCACGGCTCCCTAGCATTCCTCTGCGACAGATGCGAGACTCAGCGCCGTGACCAGCAGCCCGACCGTTCGCCGCCGCCGTATTGCCCGCGAGCTTCGCCAGTTGCGCGAACAAAATGGATTGACACTGGACCAGGCCGCCCGCCAGCTTGACATGTCCAAAAGCAACCTGTCCCGCATCGAGAACGCGCAGATCGGCATCAAGCCGCGTGACGTGCGCGCCGCCCTCGCCCTGTACCGGGTGAGCAATGTCGACGCCGAGGCGCTGATTGAAATAGCGCGGGGCGCGCAGCAGCGGGGCTGGTGGCACAACTACAGCGACGTCCTGCCGGAATGGTTCGAGTTCTACGTCGGGCTCGAGGCCGAGGCGTCGGTGATGCGCACCTACGAGGCCGAGTCGGTACCGGGCCTGCTGCAGACCGAGGCCTACGCGCGGGCCATGTTCGAGATGACCGCCGGCAGTGTCGACATCGACCGCAAGGTGGCCGCCCGCATCCAACGCCAGGAGGTTCTTCGGCAGGATTCCCCGGCCACTCTGTCGGCCGTCCTGAACGAGGCGGTGCTGATGCGCCCGGTCGGCGGACCCGAGGTGATGAGCGAGCAACTGGAGCAGCTCGCTGATCTTGCGAAACTACCGAACGTCACCATCCAGGTACTACCCATGGCGGCCGGTGGACACCCTGCGATGACAACACCCTACGTAATCCTGAGCTTCGCAGATGCCCCGGACGAATCAATCGTCTACCTGGAAAATCTCACAAATGGACAGGCGTTGGAGGAACCTCAACACGTCGGAGGGTATAACATCGTCCACGAGAGGTTGTGCAGTATGGCGCTCGGTCCCGACGACTCGATTGCCCTACTACGCGAAGCTTCTCGTAACATCCAGTAACTCCTCCGATAGTTCTCCTAAAAGACAAAAGGGGGTGCGGTATGGCCGCCAAAGACCTGACCCGCGCGGCGTGGCACAAAAGCTCACGCAGCAGCGGTAACGGCAACTGTGTCGAGGTCGCGATCCTCGGCGACGCCGTCGCGGTCCGCGACACCAAAGACCGCAGCGGCCCGGTGCTGGTATTCACGCCAGCCGAATGGGACGCGTTCGTAGCCGGTGCCAAGGACGGAGAATTCGACCTCGCCTGCTGAGTAAACCGAACATCAACGACCCCTGAGCAGGGGGTCGTTGCTTGCTTTTTGGGGCGCCCTCGCTGAGAGCGCCCCATACATTACGTTCCGTCTGGCCAACGATTCGTCGGCCGAACCTCCGGAGCGGTCGTTTTCCCTGGTTGCCGGTCGTATCCTGGCTGTATGCGGGCGATCTGGAAAGGTGCGGTCTCGTTCGGCCTGGTGTCGATCGGAGTCCGCCTCTACTCCGCGACCGAGGAGAAGGACATTCGCTTCCATCAGGTGCACCGCACCGATGGCGGGCGCATCCGGTACAAGCGGGTCTGCTCGGTGGACGGCGAAGAAGTCTCGTACGACGACATCGCCAAGGGGTACGACATCGGCGGCGGCGAGATGGTCGTGCTGAGCGACGAGGACTTCGCCGACCTGCCGTTGACCACCTCGCACGCCATCGAGGTGCTGGAGTTCGTGCCCGCCGAGCAGGTGGACCCGATCCTCTACGCCAAGGCCTACTACCTCGAACCGGAGAACACCGCCGCCAAGCCGTACGTGCTGCTGCGCGACGCGCTGACCGGGGTCGACCGGGTCGCCATCGTGAAGGTCGCGCTGCGCCAGCGCGAGCAACTGGCCACGCTGCGGGTCCGCGAGGGCGTGCTCGTGCTCAACACGATGCTCTGGCCGGACGAGGTGCGGGCGCCCGCGTTCAACTTCCTCGACGAAGACGTGTCGGCCCGGCCCCAGGAGTTGGCGATGGCCGAGTCACTGATCGACTCCATGGCCGCCGACTTCGAGCCCGACGCCTACACGGACAACTACCGCGAGGCGCTCCAGGAGGTCATCGACGCGAAGGTCGAAGGCCGCGAGGTGGTCGCGCCCGCCGAGGAGGAAGCCGCGCCGGCTCCGGCGGTCGACCTGATGGCCGCGCTGCGGGCCTCGGTGGACCGGGCCCGGGCGGCCCGCGGCGAGGGGGGCGCACCCGGACGGTCGTCCGAACCGACCCCGATCACGGCGGCCAAGTCCGCCAGGAAGGCCGCCGCCAAGGCCGCGCCGGCCAAGAAGACCACGAAGGCGGCACCGGCGAAGAAGGCGGCCGCGCGGAAGGCGAGCGGCGCCGGCTCGGACGACGGGGACAAGCAGGCCGCCAAGAAGACCGCCGCGAAAGGCACCTCGGCCGCGAAGAAGACTCCCGCCAAGAAGGCGGCCAGCAAGGCGCGCCGCTCCGCCTGAACACCCCCGGAGCGATCGGGGGGATCAGCCCGTGGTCTGCACGTCCAGCGCGCCGTCCGCGTACTGCGAGCGGACCACCTTCTTGTCGAACTTGCCGACGCTGGTCCTGGGTACCGCGTCGATGAACGCCCACCGCTCCGGTACCTGCCAGTTCGCTACCCGGCCGGCCAGGAACTCGCGCAACTCCCCGACGGTCACGGTGGCCCCCTCGCGCAGCACGACGGCGGCCAGCGGCCGCTCGTCCCATCGGGGATCCGGCACTCCGATCACGCAGGCCTCCAGGACGGCGGGGTGCGCCATCAGGTGGTTCTCCAGATCCATGCTGGAGATCCACTCGCCGCCGGACTTGATCACGTCCTTGGCCCGGTCGGTCAGCGTCAGGAAGCCGTCGGCGGACAGCGTGCCCACGTCGCCGGTACGCAGCCAGCCGTCGCGGAACTTGTCCGGGTCGGGAACGTCGTCGCCGAAGTACCGGGCGGTCACCCAGGGGCCGCGTACCTCCACCTCGCCGACCGCCTGCCCGTCGTGGGGCTGTACGTCGCCCAGCGGGCCGACGATCCGCGCCTGTACCGAGGCCGGGAACAGCCCCTGCGTGTACCGGTAGTCCCAGGCGGCCTGGCCCTCCACGCCACCCGGAGTCCGGGACACCGAGCCCAGCGGCGACATCTCGGTCATCCCCCAGGCGTGCAGGATCTCGACGCCATACCGCTCAGAGAACGCGTGCATCAACGACGGCGGGCAGGCCGAGCCACCGACCACGGCCTCCTTGAGCGACGTGATGTCGACCTCGGGGTGCGCGTCCAGGTAGGCGAGCAGGTCGGTCCAGATCGTCGGTACCGCCCCGGCGAGGTTGGGCCGTTCCGCCTCGATCATCGCGGCCAGCGGGGCGGCCTGCAGGAACCGATCCGGCATGATCAGCGAGGCGCCGGCCATGAAGGCCGCGTAGGGCACCCCCCACGCCATCGCGTGAAACATCGGCACGATGGCCAGCTCGCGGGAGTGGGTGGTGAGGCCGAACGCCGCCGGCGAGCAGACCTGCATCGAGTGCAGCCAGATGGACCGGTGCGAGTAGGCCACGCCCTTGGGGTTGCCGGTGGTACCGGACGTGTAGCACAGGGCCGCCGCGTCCCGCTCGTCCAGCTCCGGCCAGTCGTACTCGGTCGGCTTGCCGGCCAGCAGTTCCTCCCACCGGTGCACCTCCACCGCCGCCGCCTCCAGCGGTGCGGTGTCCCCACCGCCGACCACCACGACGTGCTCCACGGTCGGCATCTGCGGCAGGCTCCGCGCGAGCAGCGGAACCAGCGTCGAGTCGACGATCACCACCCGGTCCTCGGCGTGGGTGACGATGTAGGTCAGCTGCTCCGGGAACAGCCGGATGTTGAGGGTGTGCAGCACCGCGCCCATGCTGGGGATCGCGAAGTAGGCGACGAGGTGCTCGGCGTTGTTCCACATGAACGTGCCGACCCGCTGATCGCCGACGACGCCGAGGTCGTCGTGCAGCGCGTGGGCCAGCTGGGCGGCCTGCGCGCCGACCTCGGCGTACGTGTTGCGCCGGGCCCCGTCCGCCGTCCAGGTCACCACTTCGGACCCGCCGTGCACGCCGCGGCCGTACTCGAGGAGCCGGGAGATCTGGAGCGGCAGGTCCATCATCGTACTGCGCATGATCCAACGTTAGTGGTGGTTGTCACAGCGGACCAGTGGGCAAAACGGTCCGGTTACCGGGGAACTCCCTCGGTAACCGGACCGCAATCGCAATCGGCCTTGCCGATCTCGAGCCGCGTCGGATCGGCCTCAGCCGATCAGAGCCTCGGCGGACGCCTCCCGGTACTCGCCGTCCTCCGCGCTGCCGGGCTGGGCCGCGCCGCGCAGTTCCCGGTCGGGCAGGATCAGGCAGAGCGCCACCGCGATCAGCGCGACCAGGCCCGCAACCAGGAAGATCGGGTGCAGTGTGTCGACGAACCCGTGCTGGATCGCCCCGCGCAGCGGACCCGGCAGGGCCTTGATCGACGCCGGATCGTTGATCGAGACGCTGCTCGCCTGGCCGGCGAACCGCTGCGCCACGCTCGGCGGCAACTGCTTGAGCGCCGCCCCCATCAGCGGGGTCAGGACGCTGGTCAGCTTGTTGCTCAACACCGCACCCAGCGCCGCGACGCCCACCGAGCCGCCCAGCGAGCGGAAGAAGGTGGCGGTCGCGGTACCCGAGCCCATGTCGCGCAGGGTCAACGAGTTCTGTACGGCGAGGATCAGCGGCTGCATCGACAGGCCGAGCCCGATGCCGATCACCAGCATGTAGATGAAGGCCTCCCACAGCGGGGTGCCCACCTGCAACTGGGTGAACAGCAGCAACCCGGCCGCCAGGATCGCCGTACCGGCGACCGTGCTCCACTTGTACCGGCCGAGCTTGCTGATCACCCGACCCGAGACGATCGAGGTCACGATCACGCCGGCCATCATCGGCAGCATCAGCAGGCCGGACCTGGTGGGCGTGGCTCCCTTGACGATCTGCAGGTACAGCGGCACGTAGATGATCGCGCCGAACATGCTGAAGCCGAGGATGAACGTGGCCGCGTTGGAGATCGAGAAGCTGGGGCTGCGGAACAGCCGCAGCGGCAGGATCGGCTCCGACGCCCGCGACTCCAGGAACAGGAATCCGGCCGCGAAGACGACGAACGCGACCAGCAGGCCGAGCACCTTCGGCGAGGTCCAGGCCCAGCCCTTGCTGCCGCCGAAGGACAGCGCCAGCAGCAGGCAGATCACGCTGGCGACCATCAGTACCGAACCCTGCCAGTCCACCTTGTGCTCGCGCTTGATGTGGGGAACCAGGCGCAGCACGGCGTAGCAGACGAAGATCGCGACGATCGCGAGCGGCACGTTGATGTAGAAGATCCAGCGCCAGTCGTGCTGCGCGAAGTACCCGCCGACCAGCGGGCCCGCCACGCTCGCCAGGCCGAAGACGGCGCCGAAGATGCCCTGGTACCGCGGCCGGTCACGGGGCGGTAGGACGTCCGAGACGATGGTGAACGCCAGCGTCATCAGACCACCGGCGCCGAGACCCTGGATCCCGCGGAACAGGATCAGCTCGGTCATGTTCTGGGACAGCCCGGCGAGCAGCGAGCCGGCGAGGAACGTACCGATCGCGAACATCAGCAGCGGGCGCCGGCCGTACAGGTCGGACACCTTGCCGTACAGCGGGGTGGACGCGGTCGAAGCGAGCAGGTAGGCGGTGACGACCCACGAGTAGTGGTTGATCCCTCCGAGCTTGCCGACGATCGTCGGCAGCGCGGTGCCGACGATGGTCTGGTCCAGCGCGGCCAGCAGCATGCCGGTCATCAGACCGCCCATCAGCAAAAGGATCTGCCGATGGCTGAGCTGTGGCCGGGTCTGCTGCCCGACGGCGGTACTCATCTTTTCTCCTGTCCCGATGTGGCGATCGTCTCGTTGAGCCGGGTGAACAGCCGGGTGAATTCGGCCCGCTCCTGTGCGGTCCAGTCGGCGAGCAGGTCGCGGAGCGCGGACTGCCAGAGTTCCCGGTTGCGGGCAAACACGGCCTGGCCGGTGGCTGTGGCCGCGACCAGTACGGCACGCTTGTCGGTCGGATCGGAGGAGCGGTCGACCAGGCCGGCCGACTCCAACGCACCGACCTGCCGGCTGACCGTCGACAGGTCGAGACAGACGTCATCGGCCAGCACGGACAGCCGTGCCGGACCGCCACTGGCGATCCGGCTCAGCAGGATATATGCGCCCCGCTCCAGGTCGAGACCGTCCGGAGAAACGCGAAGACTCGCATAGAACCGGTCGGCCCGACGCAGGAAGATGCCGAACTGACGCCCGATCTCAACGTGATCGTCCGTCATCGGTAGTTCCCCACAATCCCCCGAGATACTTGCCCGACACAAGCATTTCGCGGGAGCGGGTCGGCTGACAACCGAATTAGCCCCGTTGTGGGCTAGGACATACTTGCGAGGCCGTTCGGCCTGCCGACCGTGTTCAACACATACACGGCTTTGTCCGGCTCCAGCGCGGCGGCCAGCGCGGTGGCCCGCTCCTCGGCCGCCTGACGCGCCATCTCCGCGTCCCGCCGAGCTTCTTCGGCTTCCCTCTTACCCGAGGCTCCGGCCTGTACACCGAGGAAGCCACCGAGGATCGTACCGACGGTGCCGGTGATCACGCCGAGCGCGGCGCCCACCTCGGTACCGGTGCGGTACCGGTAGACGGCCACCCCGAAGAACAGGAGCATGGCCGCGAGTGCCACGAACACGGCCAGGAACGCAGACCCGCCGCTACGTGAACGTTGCCTGGAACTCTTACTACTTCTGGACATGGGCGCCCCACCCCCTGGATCGCCTGGTGCTGACAGGACCGACTTTAGTCCCGATTTGGGGTGTCTATGGCATTTTGCCCCGAGATGTACGCTGACGGGTCCGGCTCAGCCGGTCGCCGTACGGTCCATCCGCACGACGGCGTCCCGGCTCAGCATCCGCGCGATCTCGTCGGCCGGCACCGGGCGCCCGAACAGCCAACCCTGCCCGCAGTCACAGCCCAGGTCGCGCAGCCGGGCCTCCTGGGCCTCCGTCTCCACACCCTCCGCGGTCGCGGACAGTCCGAGCCCGTGCGCCAGACCGACCAACGTGGCCACGATCCGGCTGCGGGCCGGATCGGCGGGTTGCGGGTCACAGAGCCCCTCGACGAACTGCGCGGCCAACTTGAGCGTGTGAACCGGCAGGTCACACAGGTACGCGAAGTTGGAGTACCCGGTACCGAAGTCGTCGATCGCGATCTGCACCCCCATCGCGGTCAGTGCGCGCAGCACCCGGATCGGCTCGCCGGTGGTGTCCATGACCGCGCTCTCGGTCAGCTCAAGCTGCAACAGCCGGGGGTCGAGCCCGGTCTCCCGGAGCACCTCCCGCACCGTGCCGGCGAGGTCGGGCTGGTGGATCTGCCGTACCGCCAGATTGACGCTGACCACCAGGTCCCGGTCGGCGTCGCGCTGCCACCGCCGGGCCTCCCGGCACGCCTCGGCCAGCACCCACCGGCCCAACGGCACGATCAGCCCGCTCGCCTCGGCCACCTCGATGAACTGGTCGGGCAGCAGCCGGCCGAACGTCGGGTGCTGCCACCGCACCAGGGCCTCGACGCCGAGCAGTGCCCGGTCGGAAAGGCGGACCAGCGGCTGGTACTCGACGACGAACTCACCCCGGTTCAACGCCGCCGGCATGGTCGTCGACAGCGTGTACCGGGTGACCTCGCGCGCGTGCCGGTCCGCGTCGAACAGCGCCCAGCGCCGCCCACCGGCCGACTTCGCCCAGAACAGGGTCGTATCCGCGGCCTTCATCATGTCCTCGACATCGCTGCCGTGTACGGACCGCTCCACCACGCCCACGCTGGCGCCGACGCTCAGCTCCTGATCGCCGATGCGCACCGGCGCCTCCAGCGCGGCGAGCACGTCGCGGGCCACCGCTATCACCTGCTCGGTGCCCGTGGAGTCCGGGATGAGCACCACGAACTCGTCGCCGCCGATCCGGGCCACCAGATGCCCGAGCCGGGACACCGCGGCCTCCAGCCGACCCGCGATCGCGGCCAGCAGGCGGTCGCCGAGATCGTGGCCGAGGGTGTCGTTGACGACCTTGAACTCGTCCAGATCCAGGTAGCAGAGCCCGACGCGACTGTCCGGGTCGGCGTCGGCGAACAGTTCGTTCATCCGTTCAAGGAACAGCCGCCGGTTGGGCAGGCCGGTCAGCGGGTCGTGCCGGGCCTCGTGACGCAGCCGGGCGTGCAGCCGCTGCCGGTCGGTGACGTCCTGGATCATCGCCACCGTGTACCGCGGCCGGCCGTCGCGGTCGCGCAGCAGGGACAGGGTCATCTCGGTGTAGACGGTGCTGCCGTCCCGTCGCCGGTACCGGCGATTGCGGCGGATGTGGTCGACCTCGCCGCCGATGACCTGCTGGTACCCGTTGCCACTGGCCGGCTCGTCGTCCGGGTGCGACAGGTCCCGCACGGTCAACTGCCGCAACTCCTCGATCGGGTACCCGAGCAGGTCCGCCAACGCCTGGTTCACATCGAGGATGCGGCCGCCGACATCGGCGATACCGATCCCGATCGCGGCATTGGCGAACACCGCCCGGAACCGCGCCTCGGCCTGTGCCTGCGCGGCGGCCAGCGCCTCCCAGGCCTGTTCCTGATCGTCGAGGGTGCGCCGGCGCAGCGCCCAGGTGTACCCGCTGGCCAGCGCGCCCTGGAGCCCGGCGATGCGCACGGCCACACGGGGCGGGTCGACGTCGGAATCCCCGGCCTGGCCGGGTTCGCCAGCTTGGCCAGGTTCGGCAGCTTGGCCAGGTTCGGCAGCTTGGCCGGATTCCGCAGCTTGGCCGGTGACGGTGGCCCGGCTGGAGTCGGCGGCCCGGCCGGGCTCGGCGGCCACGGCGATGGCGACCCGGCCGGCGTCGGCGGCCGGATCGGCCAACTCCGTGCCGAGCAGCGCGACGGTCCGGCTGAGCGCCTCGGGGCTGAGGAAGTGCGCATCGACGAGTGCCGCTCCGACCCGCCTCGCCGGATCGGCGGAGAACGGTCGCGCGGACAGGGCCGCGATCAGTTGGTCGGTGAGGCCGCACAGCAGCCGGCGCAGTTCGGCGCTGCCCATCGGAACGTAGCTGGTTCCACCGATCGCCCGCGCCCACGCGTCGACGAAACGGTCCCGGCCGGATCCGGCGGCCTCGCCAGATCCGTTGCGTCCCATCGACCCTCCCCAGCGGTGCCAACGCAGCGACGCGGAGCATGTCCACGCGGTGCGAGCATATTGCGATCGGCGATGCCGCGGGAACCCACCGGTGGTACCGGCGAGTCAAGCCGGGTGTTGATGTTCATCGACGCTTAGGGCGCGCCTGCCTGCGACAATCGTTGAGGGTGGCGACCCGGATACCTAACGTGTGCGGGCCGGACACTACAAAGGCCTGGACACCACAAAGAGAGCCGGACACCACAAAGGGCCGGAGATTGTCTCCGACCCTCGGGATGGCCCGCACGGCGCGTGGAGCCGCCTGACGGAATCGAACCGTCGACCTCATTATTACGAGTAATGTGCTCTACCGACTGAGCTAAGGCGGCGTGGGACCCGTTGAGTCTACGCGACGCGGCCGTCCCCGGCCCACCGGGTATCGACAAGGTCATCTCGTCATCCCCAGGTGTTCCCAAACCGTTACGATCTTGGTCGTAGGGTCGAGTTTTCCCTGGCCAAGCGCATGATCAATACATGTGTCGCCGCCTGTCTCGCCGGTACCCGATGCAAATCAGTGATTACCCTGCACACGCATGACCGTCGACGAGCAGCCCGTCACCGAGCCGCGACCGCGCACGTTCGACCCCAAGGAACTCGGCTTCCGCCCGCAGCCCCCGGTCGGCTGGCTGCAACCCGTACAGCTCTCCGGCACCGCGCTCCGGGTGATCCTGTCCCAGCTCTTCGGCGCCTACCTGGACAAGCGCGAACTGCAGAACACATTGCCGGCCAGGGTCTACGACGAGGGCGCCGACCGGGACGAACTCTGGTTCGACTTCGTGGCCGACCTCGGCGACGGGTTCGATCCCACGTACTCGATCGCGTACCTGCTCGCCCAGCCCAGCCTCACCGTCGACGGGCACGAACTGCCCCGGGGCAAGGTGCTGATGATGGGCGGCGACGAGGTGTACCCGACGGCGAGCACCGGGGCGTACGAGGACCGCACCAAGGGGCCGTACAAGGCGGCGCTGCCGTGCGCCTCCGGCGCGGAACAGCCCCAGTTGTACGCGCTGCCGGGCAACCACGACTGGTACGACGGCCTGACTGCGTTCCTGCGCCTGTTCGCGAAGAACGAGGCGGACAGCATCGGCGGCTGGGTCAACGCGCAGGCCCGGTCGTACTTCGCCATCTCGCTGCCGCACAGGTGGTGGCTGCTCGCCATCGACACCCAGTTCGGGGCGTACCTGGACGATCCCCAACTGCGCTACTTCCGTGACGTGGCGGCCCGGCTGGACGCCGACGACCGGCTGATCCTGTGCTCGTCGACGCCGGGCTGGGTCGAGGCGGTCGACGACCCCGGGGCGTACGACGCCATCGACTACTTCATCCGTACCGTCGTCGAACCGACCGGGGCGCAGGTGAAGTTGATGCTCTCCGGCGACCTGCACCACTACGCCCGGTACGAGGGGCCGGACCGTCAGATGATCACCTGCGGTGGCGGCGGCGCGTACCTGTACCCGACGCACAAGCTGCCCGAGGAGATACTGGTACCGCCGCCGGTCAGCCGGTCCCGGCGGCAGAGCACGATCAAGCCGTACCGGCTGGCGACCACGTACCCCACGAAGGCGCGCTCCCGGCGCTACGCGGGCGGGGTGTTCACCGGCGTACTGGCGCACAATCCCAGCTTCGCCGCGCTGCTGGGCGCTCTGCACACGCTGTACGCGATGGCGCTGGTCGAGCAGATTCAGCAGTCCGGGGTGGTGGCGCGGCTGTTCTCGATCCCGGTCGTCCTGATGGGCCTGGTGATGGTCGCCGGCGCCACGTTCTTCGCGATGCCGCCACACGGCGTACGGCGGCCGAAGCACTGGTTGCTGGGCGCGGGGCACGGTCTCGTGCACGTCGGGATCGGAGTACTGGGTGCCTGGGCCTGGGTGCACCTGCCGTTCGTGCACTGGACGTGGTCGCTGTCGGTACTGGCCGCGCTGGTCTTCTACCTGCCCGCGTCGGGCCTGGTCACGACCGAGGTCTTCTGCCTGTACCTGCTGGTGGCCAGCACCGCCAGGGTGAACCTCAACGAACTGTTCGCCGGGCAGTCCATTGTGGACTCGAAGAGCTTCCTGCGGATGCGCTTCGACCCGGACGGTTCGCTGACCGTGTACCCGGTCGCGGTCGACAAGGTCGGTCGCGACTGGGCGGTCGCGCCGGACGCGCCACAGACGCAGTCGTGGATCGTCCCGACGAAGCCGATCGACGTGCGCCTGATCGAGCAGCCGTTGCGGATCGAGTAACCGGCGAATCGAGTCGCGGCGCGGATCGAGTAGCGGCGTCCCGAGGTGCCCGGCGCGTCCGCCGGCCGGAGACGGGTCCGGTCAGCGGCTCTCGTAGGCCTGGCGCGGCCCGCACACCGAGGCCCGGCTGCACGCGCAGCGCGAACCGTCGGCGTCCATGCGGACCACGACCGAGTCGCGCGGAACGCTGTGCCCGACCACCCGGCCATCACCCTCCGGGGTGGACACGCGGGTGCCGACCGCCGGGGCGGAGGCCTGGAACTGCTGGTACAGCGGGTGTTCGTACTTGAGGCAGCACATGAGCCGGCCGCACGCGCCCGAGATACGCAACGGGTTGAGCGGGAGATCCTGGTCCTTGGCCATCCGGATGGTGACCGGCTCGAAGTCGGTCAGGAAGGTGGCACAGCACAGGTCACGCCCGCACGAACCGATCCCTCCCTGGACCCGCGCCGAATCGCGCGCGGAGAGCTGGCGCAGCTCGACCCGGCAGTGCAGGGTGGCTCCCAGGTCCCGCACCAGCGACCGGAAGTCGACCCGGTGCGGCGCGGTGAAGTAGATGGTGGTCCGGCCGCCCGAGCCACCGGAACTCTCCAGCACGTGGTCGACGGCGACCACCTTCATCGGCAGCTCGTGCTCGCGGATCAGACGCTTGGCGGCGGTCTTGGCCTCCGCCTTGCGCTTGCGCATCAACTCGTCGCGCCGCAGATCGTCGTCGACCGCGACTCCGACCAGCCTGGGGAAGCCCTCGGTATCCTCGGAGACCCACTGCGGCGCCCACACGCACTCGGCGACCTCGGCGCCGTCGTCGGTGGGTACCAGCACCTTGTCGCCCACGCCGATGGACAGCTCACCGGGGTTGAGGTAATACAGCCGGCCGTACCGGTTGAAGCTGACCGCACACAGCATTCCCATCACGACACCCTATCCCCGTTCGGTGAGCCGGAGAGCAGGCGTTTTGCGGACGACCACGGGTAGGGAGCGACCAGAGTTCATCGTCGGTTCACCACCCGGCCAACAACAATGTATCCAGCTCCGGCGTTGTACCCACGTACTTCATGAACTTGCGGGGGGTGCAGGGGGCCCACGGCGCCAGAGCGGCGCCGTGGGCACTCCTCTGCCCCGTGCGCCGCTCGCGGGTCAGCCGATCTCCAGATGTCCGCCGGTCGTGGCGGTCACCGGGGCGGACGCCGGATAGGGCAGGTCGTCGAGCCGGCCGGCCCAGGCATCGAGGACGCGCTGGCCGTCGTCCAGGATCTCGACGGCCCCACCGAGGAGGTGCGCACCGAGGTCGGCCGCCGCCCGCACCGCGTCGCGGGGCATGGCCGCCGGCGAGAGGACGCCCGGGGACGTGCCGCCGGCCGATCCACCGGCCGCGCCCGCGGGCGAGCCGACCATCCCACCGGCCGCGCCTGCGGGCCGAGCGGTGCGCAGGGTGGCCGCCTCGGCCGAGCCCAGGCACTCGGCCAGCGTGCCGGCCAGCGCCCGGCGACCACGGACCAGCCACGCGACGGTGTCGTCCAGGTATGACGCGGTGGCTTCCAGCCGGCCGGCCATGCTCGCCGGATCCCCGGCCAGGTGTCCGGAGACCGTGGACCACTGGGCGGCGAAGCCCTCGGCGGCCGGGCCGCGCCAGGCGGCCGGCATCGGTACCGAGGCCAGTCCGGTCTCGTAACCCTCAGCCTGCCGGCGCACCGCCTCCGCGGCCGCGGTGAGCGGATCGGGGACCACCGCGGCGAGTTGCGCGGCGACGTCGCCCGGCAGGGCACCGAGCCGGCGCAGCAGCGGCAGGATCGGATGGTCGGGCGGCGCCCCGGCCGCGATCAGCGTGGCATCGATGCGGTCGAGAAGGTCGCGGGCCACCGGGTAGGTCCGGTCGAGAAGGTCCATCAGGTCGCCCCTGTCCGCTGGTGCCGGCGGTGCGCCGCGTCCTCGACGTCGCGGTACCCGGTCGCCGCGGTGCGCAGCGCAGCGCCCAGGTCCGTGAGCCGGGCACCCGCCGCGGCCGCCTCCCGTTCACGGGCGGCCAGCGCGGCACCCCACTGGGCGTGCATGACCCGGCCGAGCTCACCGAGGCGGCCGGCCCCGTCGCCGGCGAACGCCACCGGCCCCGGATCGGTCCGGCCCAGCCGGGGGGTCGCGGCGGCGGACACCTCGGCGCCGAGCGAGTCGACCCGGGCCGCCAGCTCATCGATCTCCATCGGCCCTCCTCAGCGGGCGGTATTCGTTGAACGTCTCGGCGTGCAGCGTGGTGCGCGCCCACGCGGCGGCGTCGGAGGCGGCGGAGACTGCCTGCCGGATCGAGCGGGACAGCTCGGTGTTGCTGCGGCCGGTGAGGTCACCGGTGACGGTCACGTCGCGGATGGTGCCGTCGGCGGCCACCACGACCTCCACCATGCCGTCCGGCGAACTGACGGTCACTTCGACGGTGCGCACCGCCTTGTCGAACTCGGCGAGCCGGGCGTCCAGGCGCTGATAGCGCTCGATGGCCTCCTCGATGAAGTGCTCGTCGATTTCGCGCCCCATGAGCCTCCCCCTTCCGGTTGGTCACCGTACGGCACCTCAGGGTAAGGCGGGAAGACCGGATTCGTGGCTGTGGATAACTCGGGGCGGGCCGGGTGGGTCAGCCGCGCCAGAGAGCGAGCATCATCGCCTCTACCGCGATCCTCGGCTTGACGTTCAGCTCGATCTCCGCCCGGCAGGCCAGTACCGCCTCCAGCCGGCGCAGCGCCCCCTCCGCCGTCCAGCGCGCGGCCGCGTGCGCGGCGACCTCGACGGTGTCCGCGTGTACCGGGGCCACCGGCGCGGCCAACTTCTCCACGAGCACGTCCCGGTAGAACCCGGCCAGGTCGACCAGCGCCCGGTCCAGGGAATCGCGCTGCGCCCGGGTGGCCCGCGACTTCTGCCGGCGCTCCAGGTCCTTGACGGCGCCCGCGATGCCCCGCGCGGCCGAGGCCGCACCCTTGCCCGTACCACCGGAACCCAACGCGGTCTCCAGGTCGGAGCGCTCCTTGGCGTCGACCTCGGACACCGCGGCGATCGCCTCGGCCTCCGCCGCCTCGATCAGCGACAGGGCGGCGTCGAAGCACGCGCCGATGCCGGTGAGCCGGCGGGGTACGGCGAGCACCTTGTCCCGGCTCGCCCGCGCCTGCGGGTCGCGCGCCAGCCTGCGGGCCCGACCCACGTGGCCCTGTGCCGCGGCAGCGGCCCACGCAGCGTCGGCCGGGTCGATGCCGTCCCGGTTGACCAGTACCGACGCGACGGCCTCGGCCGGCGGTTGGCGCAGAGTCACCACCCGGCACCGGGAGCGGATGGTCACCGACACGTCGTCCGGGTGGGTCGAGGGGGTACAGAGCAGGAAGACGGTACGCGGCGGCGGCTCCTCGATGGCCTTGAGCAGCGCGTTGCCGGCCGCCTCGGTGAGCCGGTCGGCATCTTCGATCAACAGCACCTGCCACCGGCCCTGGCTCGGTGCGCCGGCCGCGCGCAGCACCAGCGCGCGCATCTCGCCGACCCCGATGGTCAGCCCCTCGGGCACCACGAACCGCACGTCGGCGTGGGTCCCGGCGAGGGTTGTGTGGCACGCCGGGCAGGCGCCGCAACCCTGATCGGCGCACTGCAGAGCCGCCGCGAACGCGCGGGCGGCGACCGACCGGCCGGAGCCGGGCGGTCCGGTGAAGATCCAGGCATGGGTCATGCCCTGCGTCGACGCGCCGCGCACCGCCGCGGCCGCGGCACGGCGCAGCATCTCCACCGCCTCGTCCTGGCCGACGAGCGAGTCGAAGACTCCGGTCACGACGACGACCGGCTCTCCAGCGTGGACAGCGGCCCCTCAAGCACCTTGGTGGGCTGGTCGGGGCCGTCGGGCATGACGTCGCTGTTCAGCCCGTCGCCCGACTCCTCCGGCCGCTGCCCGGGCTCCGTCTCGTGCGGTCCGGCCTCCGCCCGCGGTCCGGCCTCCGCCTGCGGTCCGGCCTGTGGCCCGGCCTCCGGCTCTGGCCGCGGTCCGGCCTGTGACCCGGCCTCCGGCCGCGCGTCGGCCCGCGGTGCGGACTCCGGCTCTGGCCGCGAATCCGGCTCCGAATCCGGCTGCGGCGTCGATCCCGGCTGGTACGGACCGATCATGCCGACCACCCGGTCGGCCACCATCCCGGCCACCGCCTCCGGCGGCCGGTTCGCGTCCAGCACCAGGTACCGGTTCGGTTCGGCCGAGGCCAGGTCGAGGAAGGCGTACCGGACCCGCTCGTGGAACGGCAACTCCTCGGCCTCCAGCCGGTCGGCGCTCCCGGCCCGGTCGCGGACCCGAACCAGACCGACCGCCGGGTCGATGTCCAGCAGCACGACCAGGTCCGGCTTCAGGCCGCCGGTCGCCCACGCCGACAGCCACCGCACGTCGTCGACCGGCAGTGTCCGGCCGGCGCCCTGGTAGGCCAGCGACGAGTCGACGTACCGGTCGCTGATCACGATCGCGCCCCGGGCCAGCGCCGGGCGCACCACACTGGTCACGTGGTGTGCGCGGTCAGCGGCGTACAGCAGCGCCTCGGCCCGCGGAGCGATCACCCCGCCGTCCACCGGTCCCGGATCGAGCAGCAGGCCGCGGATGCGCGCGCCGACGTCGGTCGCGCCCGGCTCCCGGGTGACCACCACGTCGTGGCCCTCCGCGCGCAGCCGGTTGGCGAGCCGCTGCACCTGGGTCGACTTGCCGGCGCCCTCGCCGCCCTCGAACACGATGAACCGGCCGGCCCGCACGGACTGCTCGGGCAGCGACAGCGGGCGACCCCGGATCGAGCCGATCAGATCCCTGAAGAGCGGTACGCCCTTCTTGTCGTCCATCTGCCGCAGCGCGGCGATGCCGGCGAGCACGCCGAGTACACCCGCCGCGAGCAGCAGGATGCGGGTGGTCGACACCGGGATGCCCAGCAGCCTGCGGGAGCCGCCGACACCGGTCACCAGCGCGGAGACCGACACGCTGAACAGCAGGGTCAGCTGGGTGCCGACCTGGATGAAAGAGAACACCCGGCCACGGACCTCGTCGCCGACCTCCCGGCCCAGCAGGGTCGTGCCGGCCAGCAGCGCCATGCCGGCTCCGACGCCGACCCCGACCGCGGCGACCACGGCGATGACCAGGTGCCAGGCGAACGCGAGGACGCCCACGGACAGCGCGGCCAGCACGATGGACAGGCCGAACCAGCGGCGCCGGGACAGCGCCCCGACCAGCCGGGGGCCGCCGACGATGCCCAGCGCCAGGCCGATGAACAGGAACGCGAACAGGATGTAGAAGGTGGAGACGCCGCCGTTGAGCGACCGCGCGTAGAACTGGGCGGTACCGACGACCACGCCGGCGCCGGCGAACGCGCACAGGATGCCCTGGACCAGCCCCCGTACCAGCGGTGTCTTGCCCACGTAGGCCCAGCCGGCGATGAACTCGCGCCACAGGCTGGACTGCTTGGCCTTGCGGTCGGTGGGCCGGCCGCTGATCTCCTTGATCCCGAAGAACACCGTCAGCGCGGTGGTCAGGAACGTCAGCGCGTCGAAGTACAGCGCCAGGTGAGTCGGGTTGATCGGGCTCTGCCTGGTCGAGTGGTACAACGAGCTCAGCACGGTGTTGATGCTTGCCAGCACGAGGCCGGCCAGCACCGGGGTGACGCCGTACGTGGTGGCCAGCGTCAACTGGTTCGCCGACTCCAGGCGCCCCTTGGGCAGCAGGTTGGGTACGGCGGCGTCCTTGGCCGGCCCCCAGCCCATCTGCAGCGTCTCGATGATGAACGTGGCCGCCGCCGCCCAGAACACGATCAGCTTCGCGTCGTGCGTCAGCAGCGTGATCCCGGGGATCGACGCGAACAGCAGGAACCGGCCGATGTCGCAGACGACCATCGTGTACCGGCGGTCCCACCGGTCCGCGACCACTCCGGCCAACGGGCCCATGACGAGCGCGGGCAGCATGCGTACGGCGACCACGGAGCCGAACGCCGCGCCCTGGGCCGCGGAGCCCTTCACCTGCTCGCTGGCGAAGACGGCCGAGCCGAGCAGACCCAGCCAGTCGCCGAGCGAGGACAGGCCGAGCACCAGCCACAGGCGGCGGAACGGCCTGATCTGGAGAATCGCCTTTAAGGCGGCGGCTCCCGACAAATCGACGGGCGATTGTGATGGCGGGGCGGGCGATTCCGTGCGCCGTCCCCGCGGCTCGGACGTCGTACCGATGGCATTAACCTCCGCACGTGCCGGCTGTCAAGCAGCCCCCCATGCGCTAACTGTAGCCGGGCTACCGATCACTGGCAGATTGCCCCGGCGTGTCGCCCGCGCCTTTGTCGGCCCCGGCAGAACTCGGTTGAGCTGCGGACCGCGGGGCTGAGCTGCGGACCGCGGGCCCGACGGGACGGCAGATCCGCCACACCGCCGGGTCGGACAGACCGGAAAGCGACATGATAGGCACCCTCCGAATTACGCGAGAGCGTTTCGCGTTAACTGAGGACCCGCTAGCGTGCTTTTGTGTCCAACGCAACGTCCGGGCGAGATGCCCAGCTTTCCAGGTACAACCGGGCCACTGCCGCGCTCGAACCGCCGTTCGCGATCGTCGATCTCGACGCGTTCGACGCCAACGCCGCCGACCTCGTCACGCGCTCGGCGGGCAAGCCGCTGCGGGTCGCCAGCAAGTCGGTGCGCTGCCGCCACCTGCTCGGCCGGGCGCTCGACGGGCCCGGCTGGCGGGGCGTCATGGCGTACACGCTGGCCGAAGCCGTGTGGCTGGTCGAGACCGGGATCAGCGACGACGTCCTGCTGGGGTACCCGACCGCCGACCGGCTCACGCTGCGCACCCTGGCCACCGATCCGAAGCTGGCCGCCTCGATCACGCTCATGGTCGACAGCGCCGACCATCTCGACCTCATCGACGCCGCCGCGGGCGGGAGCGCCGCCCGGGAAACCATCCGGCTGTGCATCGAACTGGACGCCTCGTGGCGGCTCGTCGGCGGCCGGCTGCACGTCGGCGTACGCCGCTCACCGGTACACAGCGCCGAACAGGCCGGCGCCCTGGCCGCCCAGGTGGCCGGCCGCCCCGGGTACCGGCTCGTCGGGCTGATGTCCTACGAGGCGCAGATCGCCGGTCTCGGCGACTCCCCGGCCGGGCAGCGGGCGCGGGGCGCCGCCATCCGGTTCATGCAACGCCGCTCCATGCCGGAACTGGTGGCACGCAGGGGCGCGGCCGTGGCCGCCGTACGGGCGCATGCCGACCTCGAATTCGTCAACGGCGGCGGTACCGGCAGCGTGTCCGCGACCGCCGCGGACCCGGCGGTCACCGAGGTCACCGCCGGATCGGGGCTCTACGGGCCGACCCTGTTCGACGCGTACCGCGCGTGGCGACCGGAGCCGGCGGCGTTCTTCGCGCTCGCGGTCGTCCGCCGGCCGGCACCGGGGATCGCGACCGTCCTCGGTGGCGGCTGGATCGCCTCGGGCGAGACCAGCCGGAGCCGCCAGCCGGTGCCGTGGCTGCCGGAAGGCCTGTCGCTGATCGGCACCGAGGGCGCCGGCGAGGTGCAGACGCCCGTGACCGGGCCGGCCGCCGGCGCGCTGCGGGCCGGCGACCGGGTGTGGTTCCGCCACGCCAAGGCCGGTGAACTGTGCGAACACGTGGACACCGTGCACCTGGTCTCCGGGGACCGGATCGTCGACGCGGTACCCACCTATCGTGGGGAGTCGCGGACGTTCCTCTAGCCCGCGACCCGGGCGGCCCGGTCCGCCGGCGGGGTCGGACGCCTCAGCGGGAGATGGTGTTGACGTGGCGGTACAGGTACTCCCTGATCAGCGCCTTGGCCTCGGCCAGGACCGCCGGGTCCCCGTCCGGCTCGCGGCGGAAGGCCAGCTTGATCAGTGCGTCGCCGGCTTCCACCGCCACCCCGAGCGCGAAGTCCAGCCGGGGGCCGGACGCCGCGCCGAAGTGGTCGACCAGCAGCCCGGCAAGCTGCTCCGCGATGATCGTGTTGTTGTCCCGCTCCTCGTCGAGGAGGTGGACGTCGACCACGTCGCCGAAGTGCAGGGTCCGGAAGCCCGGTACCGAGCGGTGCATCGCGATGTATTCCTCGATCGCCGCGTCGACAACGTCCCACCAGTGCGTGAACTGGGTATCGGCGAACCGGGCGCTGACCCGCTGGAGGTACCCCTCAAGATTGCGCAGAGTCAGCGCCTGCACGATGGCCCGCTTGTCCGGGAAGAACTGGTAGACCGAGCCGATCGCGACCCCGGCCCGCTCGGCGAGCAGCGTGGTCGTCAACGCCTCGTACCCGATCTCGTCCACCAACTCGGCGCACGCATCCAGCATTCGCTTGACTCGCGCGACACTGCGCTCCTGTACCGGAACACGGCGCAACGGTCGGCTGGAAGCCTCGGTCGTCACTGTGCGCGCCACCCCTCTCGCGGCCACGGGCGATCCCGCCACTTGACGTCAAATCTACTCAGAGCAACGATGCCGGCGCGGCCTCGAAGTGCCCTGTTCGGCTTTAAAACCCCCCGGATCGTGAGTTCTTGGAGCGAGGAGCCTCGATGAGCGTCAACCAGTGGCGGAACTGGGCCGGCAACGAGCGGACGCAGGCCGCCCGGGTGGCCCATCCGGCGAGCACGGACGAGGTGTCCGCCCTGGTCCGGACCGCCGCCGGTGAGGGGCTGACCGTCAAGGCGGTGGGCTCCGGGCACTCGTTCACGCCGGCCGCCCTCGCCGAGGGGGTACGGGTGGAACTCGACCGGCTCGCAGGACTCATCTCGGTCGACCAGGCGTCCCGGCTGGTCAGCGTGCAGGCCGGCATGCCGCTGCGCGCGCTCAACCAGGTGCTGGCCGGGCACGGACTGGCCATGCCCAACCTCGGCGACATCGACGCGCAGACGGTCGCCGGCGCGATCTCCACGGGTACGCACGGCACCGGCGGGCGGCTCGGCTGCCTGCCGACGTTTGTCGAGGCGCTGACCCTGGTCGCCGGGGACGGCACGGTGATCCGGTGCTCGCCGACCGAGCGGCGGGAGGTGTTCGACGCAGCCCGGGTCGGGATCGGCGCACTCGGCATACTGACCGAGGTGACGCTGCGCTGCGTGGACGCGTTCACGCTGTGCGCGCAGGAGCGCCCGGAGCGGCTGGTCGACGTGTTCGCGGGCCTCACCGAGCACATCGAGGGCAATGATCACTTCGAGATGTACTGGTTCCCGTACACCGACCGGGTGCAGACCAAGCGGAACAACCGGGTCCCGGTGCACGACCGGCCGCTGCCCCGGTTCCGCGGCTGGCTCGACGACGAGTTCCTGTCCAACACCGTGTTCGCCGGGGCGTGCCGGGTCGGCCGGGCCGTTCCGGCGCTGGTGCCGGGCATCACCGCGATCGAGGCCCGGGCGCTGACGCCGCGGGTCTACACCGGACCGTCGCATGAGGTGTTCTGCACGCCGCGGCGGGTGCGCTTCGTAGAAATGGAGTACGGGCTGCCCCGCGCGGCGCTTCCCGAGGCGTTCGAGGGGCTACGGAAGGTCGTCGACCGGCTCCCGTTCAAGGTGATCTTCCCGGTCGAGATGAGGGTGTCGGCGGCCGACGACATCTGGCTGTCCCACGGGTACGGGCGGGACAACGCGTACATCGCGATCCACCAGTACGTCGGCA
Source organism: Rugosimonospora sp. (assembly GCA_036494675.1). Lineage (GTDB taxonomy): Bacteria > Actinomycetota > Actinomycetes > Mycobacteriales > Micromonosporaceae > Rugosimonospora. The sequence goes on along the minus strand of DASXOA010000008.1, from coordinate 566 downwards.
TGCCGTACGAGCCGTACTTCCGCGGCTTCGAGGAGGTCGCCGAGGGGCTGGGCGGCCGGCCGCACTGGGGCAAGATGCACTGGCGTACCCGTGACGACCTCCGGCCGGCGTACCCGCGCTTCGACGACTTCCTCGCCGTACGGGACACGCTGGACCCGGGACGGGTCTTCGCCAACGGGTACACGTCGAGGGTCCTCGGAGACTGACCCCCGGCGCGCTCAGGTCGTCTTCTTGGCCGCTGCCTTCTTCGCGGCCGTCGTCGTCTTACTGGGCGCGGCCTTCTTCGCGGCCGTCTTCTTCGCGGCCGTCGTCTTCTTCGCGGCCGTCGTCTTCTTCGCGGCCGTCGTCTTCTTCGCGGCCGTGGTGGTGGCCTTGGCGGTGGTCTTCTTGGCGGTGGTGGTCTTCTTCGCGGGGGCTTTCTTCGCCGCGGTCTTCTTCCGCGCCGGGGCCGGGCCGTTGGCCCGCTTCTCCGCGAGCATCTCCGAACCCTGTTCCACCGACAGCGTTTCCGGGGTCTGACCCCGCCGCAACGACGCGTTGACTTCCCCATCGGTCACGTACGGACC
>DASXOA010000007.1:0-15413 GCA_036494675.1 Rugosimonospora sp. | reverse complement strand
TCGCCGAGCATCTCGCCGTGGTCGGACACGAAGGCCACGTAGGTGTTCTTCGCGAGCCCGAACTCGGCCAGCGCCTCCAGGAACCGGTTGATCTGCTGGTCGAGGTGGGTCATGTGGCCGTAGTAGCCGGCCCGGGCTCGGTGCAGCGTCCGCGGATCCAGCGCGGCGACCAGCGCCTCGGGATCGTGGTCGTCGCGGTGGTCCGCGTACTCCTGCCACCAGTCGCCGACCACCGGCCGGTACGGCGGCGTGTCGAGGTAGGTCTCGAACGCCCACCCGGGTGGGTCGTAGGGCGGATGCGGCCGGTGGAACGACAGGTACAGGAAGAACGGCGCCGTCGGATCCCGGCGGTACAGCCAGGAGATGGCCTCGGTGACCGTCCAGTTGGTCGGGTGCAGCGCCTCGGCGCGGGGCCACGGCCGGGCCGGCACGGAGTTGCAGCCGATCCCGTGGTCGGCATAGTCGGCCACGGTGGACTCCGTCGCCTGCGACCGGAGCCAGGGCAGGTAGTCGTCGATCTCCTCGAACGGACGCGACCGCCGCCTGGCGTGGTGCAGGTACCCGTCGTGGAGGATCACGTTGTCGAAGCCGATGCGGGCACGTTCCGGGTACACGTGCAGCTTCCCGATCGCCTGCGTCTGGTACCCGGCCCCGCGCAGCACCGCCGGCAGGGTCACCTCGTGCTCGAACGGCACCCCGTCGAGGTACCCGACCCTGCGGTGGCTCTCCTGGCTCAGGCCGGTCATCAGGGCGGTACGGGCGGGGATGCACGTCGGCGTGGCCGAGTACGCGTGCCGGAACCGCGCACCGCGGGAGGCGAGCCGGTCCAGGTACGGGGTCCGCACGACCGGGTGCCCTTCGATGGACAGGCAGTCGCCGCGCCACTGGTCGACGCAGATGAGCAGGACGTTCGGGCGTTCGTCGGATGTGGCCATGTTCGACGGTCAGCGCCGCGACTTCCGGCGGTTGGCCTTGGGCTTGGTGCCGTCGGTCAGCCGAAGTGCCAGTGCCGGGCACATGTTGACCGCCTTGCGGGCCTCGTTCTCCAGCCATGCCGGGACCGGGGTGTCCGGGAACGAGGGGTACCCGTTGCCGTCCAGCCGGATCAGTTCCGGCACGATGTGCGCGCACAGCCCGTGGCCGTCGCAGCGGGCCCAGTCCACCGCCAGCCGGGCACCGGTCGCCGTCTCGCCGGCCGGCAGCGGCAGGATGTTCTTCGTGGGCAGCCCGCACCCGTCGTGCAGGATGTGTGCCGAGACGTCGTCGGCGAACGTCTCCAGCGCGGACAGCGCGAACCGGGCCGTACCGTCCGGGTGGCTGCACGCCCCGCGGCCCCGTACGGCGCCGGCCGCGGCCCGGATCGCGTCGACCGACCCGCTGCCGCCGCTGCCGTCGGCCAGGGAGGCCACCGCGCGGGCCACGTCGGGCAGCCCGAGCCGGCACGGCCCACACTGCCCGGCCGACTGCCCGGCGAGGTAGTGCGTGACGCGGGTGACCTCGGCCAGCGGGCAGGTACCGTCACCGAGCGGCAGGATGATCCCGGCGCCGAGCGTGCCGCCGACCGCGTCCAGGCTCTCCCGGGAGATCTCCGCCCGTTCGGCCGCCTCGGGTCCGATCCACTTGCCGTGGAAGCCACCCATGAGCACGCCCGGGCCGACCTTCGCGTCGCACATGTCGAGGACGGCCATCAGCGGCACCCCCACGGCGGCTTCGACCACGCTCGGGTACTTCGCCGAGCCGCCCACCGACAGCAGCACGGTGCCGGGTTCCCGCGCGGTGCCCGCCGCCCCGTACCCTCTGGGTCCGAGCCGCGCCGCGACCGCCAACTGGGAGTACGTCTCGGCGTTGGACAGCAGTGTCGGCAGCCCGTTCACGCCGTTGTCGCTGGCCCGTTGCTTGCGGCCGGGCGGGATCGGGATCTCGCCGTTGATGCCGCGCACCAGCGCGCCGCCCTCGCCGGAGATGAACCGGTGCGGCATGGTGACGATCCGGGTGGGCGCCGGCATCCGCCGCTCGGCCAGGGCGCGCATCAGCGACTCCCCGCCGATCCCGTCGTCGGCCACGCCGAGCACGATCTCGCTGGCCTGCAGTGCCCGGGCCGCGATCGCGGCGCCGTCCAGGATCAGGTGCGGCGCCCGGGTGAGCAGGACCTTGTCCTTCCAGCTCGCCGGCTCGCCCTCGGTCGCGTTGACCACGACGACGGTTTCGGCGAGCCGGCGCCGCGCGGACTCGACCACGGCCCGCACCTTGCGGGCGAACGGGAAGCCCGCGCCGCCCCGGCCGAGAAGGTGGATCTGCTCCGCCAGTTCGATCAACTCGTCGACCGACAGCGGTCGCATCGGACCGTGCACGGACTGGTGTGCGCGCAGATCCAGGCGGCGGTACTGGTCGAATCCGGCGGTCAGCCGGGCCGGCCCGGCCCGCAGGACTGCGGGTACGCCCGGAACCGCGGTGCTCAGAGCGACAGCGGAACTGGTCACCGAAGTACGTCACCTCGCATGTGCGCCCAGAACTCCTCGTCGGAGATGTCCTCGGCCGGCTTGCCGGCGGCGGCCGGCGCCTGGGTGGCGGCCGGTTCCGCGGGGCCGGCCGGAAGCTCGGCCAGGGACCGCCGGCGGCGCTTCGGCGGCTCGGTGACGGCGGGGTCGGGAGTCATGAGGTCGTCGACGGGAGTACGGGGGCGGCGCATCGGCCGCTCCGGCTCACCGTACGGCCGGGCGTCGAGGGGGTCGCCCGTGGGGTAGTCGGGCTCGGCCCGGCGGCTGTCGCTGTAGCCGCGCTGGTTGCCGGCCTCGGCATAGCTCCGGCCGTCGGTGCGGTCCCGGCTGCCCGGGTAGCCGCGGTCGCCGGCCCGGTCCGACTCATCCCGGTCCCGATCGTCCCGGTCCGGTCCGGTCTGACCCCAACTGTCGCGGTCCCAGCCGTCCCGGGCACGTACCTGCCGGTAGGCGCCGGTGCCGGAGCGGCCCGGCGCCAGGTCGGAGTCCTGGTACGCACTCTCGGGGAAGGCCGGCTCCTCCTCGGGCGACGAGTAGCTCACGTCCGGCGTGAGGCGATGCCCGCGCGCGTCGTCCAGGTACGACAGCGGGGCCAGGGGCTGACCCGTCACCGGGGCGTCCTCGCGGGCCGCGTGGCTACCCCGGGACTCGCCGCCCCGGACGGCGCCGCCCCGCGAGTCGCCCCGGGAGAACACCGGGCCCGTCGCGAACGAATGGTTGCCCGCCTCGTCGTACCACTCGACCCCGGGCTCGCCCAGGGCCAGCGGCAGGTCCAACTCCGACCGGTGACCGCCGCGGCCGGAGCGGCCGCCGGGCACCGCGTCGTCATCGCGGTCACGGTCACGGTCGCGACGACCGAACGGGTCGTCGTCGAGGTCGCGTCGTCCGGGAGCCGCGTCGCCGTCGAGGATGCGCCGCGCGAACGGATCGTCGTCGACGTTGCGGCGCGCGAACGGGTCGTCCTCCTCGAGGACGCGGCGGGCGAACGGGTCGTCGTCGACGGTCTTGCGGGCCCCGAACGGGTTGTCGTCGAGAGTGCGGGCGATCGTGCTGCGTGCCGTTTCCACCCGCGGGGGCACGGGCTTGCCGATCGCCTTGATGGTTCCGGTGGTCGATGCCTTGGGAGACCGCATCCGCCGGCCCCACGACACGGACAGGCGCACCAGCAGCGCCAGGCTGACGAGGATCACGCAGACCACATAACTGACGGTCACCCACGTCTTCGCCTGCCGCCCCGACTCCAGTCCGTGGAACAGCGCGAAAATCCACGACAGGTACGCCGACGCGTGCACCGCGCGCCACAGCCCCGGGTGCGCGCTGCCGGCGAACCGTCCGCGGATGATGCCCGTCCAGGTGACGAGGAACATCAGGTAGCTGGCGATGGTGCCCAGGCCGATGTAGACCACCTTGTGCGAGGCAACGAACGGCACGACCACGTCGACGACGCTCGCGTGCCCCTCGACAATCTTCGTGAAGACGTGGACGCACAGGAAGATCATCGCGGTCGACGCGGTCGCCCGGTGTACCGCCTGGAGCAGGACCCGGTGCCGGACCAGCAGCACGATGCGGTCGGTCGCGGCCAGGCCGACCATCACCGCGATGGACAGCGAAACCAGTGAGAAGACGCCGGAGTAGAACTCCAGGAAGTGGTACACGGAGGAGATGACGGCCTTGCCGCCGCCGGTGAACGTCAGCCCCGCACCCACGATCGCGACCACGACGGCGGCCACGAGCGCGATCACCCATCCGCGTGGCGCGCCCGGTCGGCTGGCCGGGGTGTTCCTAGCCTGGACAGAAGGCTGACTGAAGGCTCCTCTAGCCACGGCTCCTCGATCTCTCGCGTCGGCGCCGCCGGTGCGCGAGTCGATCGTCGCGACCAACGGCGGGTCCTGTCCTGTTGCTAGGCGGCTGTGTTACGCGACCCTTCCGTACGACAACGGCGGGTACGGACAATCGCGGCCACCTTCGAGAGAAGCAACACCAGATCGGTTGGCCCTCCTACGTCTCCGTCGGGGGAATCGGGATTCCCGGACGGGACCGTACCATTATGGTTTTCAACTATCCATGCTTATCGGGTACCGCTGACGATCACCTATCGTAAAGGCCCGCGATACCGGTGGCGGAGCGGGGCTTGCGCGCAGTCTTCACACCCACCGTTGCCTGGTCATTCGCGCCCGGTCGCGTCGAATGCGCGGTAGCGCGTCTTCGGCTTGCGCAGCGCACGGGTGTCCCGTTTCGAGCCGTTTTTCTGCCGGTCCGGTGCCCGCGAGCCACCGGCCGGCTCGCGAAACACGGGTACGGGGCCTCGGGATGGTGTTGACTGGCCTCGACGGGGTTCGCCCGGAACGGGGGCAGTCGTGCGGATCGGACTCATCTCGACACCGTGGACGCCGCTACCGCCGCCCGCGTACGGCGGCATCGAAGGCGTCGTCGACCGGCTGGCCCGGGGGTTCATCGCGGCCGGGCACGAGGTGCTTCTCGCGGCGCCCAGCGACAGCGAGTGCCCGGCGCCGCTCATCCCGAACTCGCCACCGGCAGACGTCGACGGCATGGGGCTCAGCGAGGTCGAACTCGGCCACGTCGTGCGCGCCTACGACGCGATGCCCGACATGGACCTGGTCCACGACCACACCCTGTGCGGGCCGCTGTACCGGCACCGTCCCGCCGGCCTGCCGATCGTCACCACCAACCACGGCCCGTTCCGCGCCCAACTGAGCGACATCTACCGGGCCATGGCGCACGACGTCGCGCTGGTGGCGATCTCACACCACCAGGCCTCGACCGCCGACGGCGTGCGCATCGCCAGGGTCATCCACCACGGCATCGACGTCGACGCGGTACCGGTCGGCGACGGCGGCGGCGGCTACGCGTGTTTCCTCGGCCGGATGAACCCGAGCAAGGGCGTGCGGGAGGCGGCGATGATCGCCCGTGAGGTCGGGATGCCGTTGCGCATCGCGGCGAAGATGCAGGACAAGGGAGAGCGGGAGTACTTCGAGTGCGCGGTGTCCCCGCTGCTGAACTCCGACATCGAATACCTGGGCGAGTTGAGCACGGACGAGAAGTACCAGTTGCTGGGCGGCGCGACGGCGCTGCTCAACCCGATGCAGTGGCCCGAGCCGTTCGGCCTGGTCATGATCGAGGCGCTGGCCGCCGGTACGCCGGTGGTCGCCACGCCGGCGGGATCGGCGACCGAGATCATCGACGACGGTGTCACCGGCCACCTGCGCGAGGAGGTTCACGCCCTGGCCGCCGCCCTGGGCGACGTCGGCAACCTGGACCGCACCGTGTGCCGCGAGGTGGCCGTCACCCGCTTCAGCACCGAGCGCATGGTCGCCGACCACCTCGACCTGTACGCCGAGCTGATCCGCGGGTAGCAGGCTCTAATCCCGCTCGTCCTCCTCGTGCGGATCGGTCCACGTGTCCTGCCCGACGATGCCCAGCAGCCGGTCGATCGACCGCTGCGAGCGGCCGTCCTCGATCTCGGTGAAGATGCGCCGCGCCTCCCACAGATCCCGGTCGTCGTCGGAGTCCCCGGCCGCCCGGCGCAGCTCGCCGCGCGCCCACCGGGCCCGGGCGCGCAACGGCAGGTAGGCCGGCGAGCCGGCGACGTCCTGGTGCGCGAGTTCCCGCTCCACCAGGTGCTGCTGGGCGTTGGCAGCCGGCAGTTGCCCGGCCGCGGTCAGCGCCCGCACCAGCAGGCACCTCGCGCGCGCCTCGCCGGCCACGTTGGACATCCGGTTCAACGCGACCATGGCCTCGGTCGCACGGTGGATCGCCTTGGTGGGCAACCGGCCCACGTACCCGTTGCCGGTGCGCCCGTCGCCCGCCGTCGCGTGGTACCGCCAGTGTTCCAGGTAGAGGCGGGCACGCCGGTACAGCACGTTGGCGTGACGCCTCGCGTCGCCGTCGCAGCAGCGCTCCGCGGCGTCCAGGTTCTCCAGCGCCCCCTTCCAGTCGCGGCGGCGCCGGCGCTCCTCGAAGCGCTGCAACGACACCCAGAACCGGTACTCCTCGCCGAGCTGCCGGCTCAGGTCCTCGTAGGGCTCGTCGAGGTCGGTGTCGGAGTTGAGCGCGACGAGCAGCCGTACCAGCGCGAGTTCGCGGCCGCGGTGCTCGGCGCGAAAGATGGCCTTCGCCAGCTGGAGCTGGCTTTCCGCCTCCTTCGGCCGGCGCATCTGGAGGAACGCTTCGCCGCGCTTGAGGTAGATGAGGCCCTGCCGTAGCCGCGCCGGATCGTGGCCCTCCCCGCCCGACCCGAACCCGCCGGACCCGAACCCGCCGGACCCGAACTCGCCCGACCCGAATTCGCCCGGCCCGAGCGTGGACGTCAGCCGCAGCGCGGTCTCCAGCAGATCGAACGCCTCCCGGTAGTGCTCGACGGCGATCAGTGCGCTGCCCTTGGCGATGCGCACGTCGATGCCGCCCGGCACGCTGCCGTCGCACTCGGCGGCCTTCAGCGCGAGGTCGAACAGGGACATCACGTCGGCGGTCGGCACCCCGGCCGGGAGCAGGGAGTGCAGCCGGCGGGCGATGCGCCAGCACACGCCCCATTCGCCGATGGAGTACGCCTTGCGGAAGCTGTGCGCCACGTTCGCGTACTCGGCCCGGATCCAGGTGTCCGGGTGCTCGGCGATGAGGGCGGCCAGCCGTGGCCCGGCGATCACCTGGTCGGCGCCGGTACCGTGCGCGGGCGGGGTGAAGTCGGGCTCCAGGATCGCCAGCACCTCACAGATGACGCTTTCGTAGGCGATGTCCAGCCGGTTCACCGCGCCGGCCCGGAACCCGTCCGGATCCTCCTGCTCCAGCCGCGCCTTGGCGAACAGTTTCACCAGCGGGTTCAGCCGGTACCGGACCAGTTCCGTGACCGGGTCGGCAGCCACGTAGTCGATGAACTGCGCCCGGTACAGCCGGTCGGCGAGGTCCTCGGCCTCCTCCAGCGGTACCTGCATCAGCGGGCAGAGCACCCACGGGACGAACGTGCCCGACTCGACGAGCCCGAGCAGCCGCAGGGCGCGCTGCTCGACGGGGTCGAGTTGCTGGTACTCGGTGGCGAACCCCTCCTCGACGTTGCGCCCGAGCCGGGTCAGCCGCTCCAGCCGGGAATCCTTGTCGCGCAGCAGGGTCGCCACGCTCACCAGGTCGGAGCGCTCCTGGGAGACCCGCTCGCCGGCCGACTGGATGGCCAGCGGCAGCCGGCCGCACGACTCGATGATCTCGACGGTGGACAGCGTGGCGTGCTCCTGGCTGCGGGCGGCCGTCTGGAGCATCTCCAGGGCGTCGTCGGCGTCCGGGACGTCCAGCCGGCGGGATGTGACGCCGAGGTTGGGGCCCAGGTCGCGACGGCTGGTCACGATCGCGGCGCACAGCGCCTCGTTGGGCAGCACGTCCAGCACCTGCCGGTGGTCGCGTGCCGCGTCCAGGATGAACAGCAGCCGCCTGCCGGCGGTCAGGGTACGGAAGATCCTCACCCGGTCTTCGGCCCGCTCCGGTATCGCGCCGGGCCACTTCAACGCGTTGAGGAAGCTCCCCAGGATCTCGCCGGAGGACAGCGCGTCGCCGGCGTTGCCCAGGTTGACGTACAGCTGGCCGTGCGGGTACTCCTCGGCCAGCCTGCGGGCCAGCTCCTGGGCCAGGGCACTCTTGCCCACCCCGGGCTTGCCGTGCATCAGCAGCAGCACCGGCCGGCCACCCCGGGCGGCGGGTGCCCCCGTCCCCGCCCGTGCCTCGCGATGCCGGCTCAGCAGGTCCTCCAGTTCGGTCTCCCGGCCGCGGAAGCTCTCCTTGCCGGGCAGCGGCTCGGCCAGTTCCGGCCGGACGGGTGTCGGCCAGGCGCTGGCCGCCGGGGCGGGATCTGCCGGGCCTGGTATCCGCCACCGGTGGCCGGCGCCTGGCCGCCGCCGGGTACCCGGTACTGCGGCGGGTCGGCGCGCGTCCGGTACGACGGCCGGCCGGCGCGCGGCCGCCCGCTCCTCGCGCCGCTCCAGTTCGATCATGACCACACCGAGGAAGGCGAGCACCACGGCCGAGGCCAGCCGGGGCCATGCCGGCCAGCGATCGGGCCAGCTCGTGGTGATCAGCGTGACGACGGCGACGCACAGTCCGCCGAACACGATGCGTGCCTGCCGGAGTACCACGGTCAACTCCGGCGTCCGTCCGGAGCCGGCAACCGCGCCAGGCGCTCGTAGACCTCCTTGGCCTTGCCGGCGTCGCCGAGGTCCTCGAAGATGCGCCCGGCGGTGCGCAGCAGGCGTGCCGCCTCCGGAGTCGGGTCCTCCGGGTGGCGGGCGAGCGCCAGCAGTTGGCACGCCTCGGCTTCGGCCCACCGGTCGCCGCAGTTGATGAAGTTCTCCAGCGCCTCTTCGAGCAGGGTCGCCGCCTCGTCCATGCCCTTCTCCAACAGGTACGCGTGGCCGATCACCAGCCGGCAGTGCGCCTTGCCGTACCGGTGGTTCATGTCCGAGAAGAGGCGGATGGCCTCGTTCCCGTACGTGCGCACCGCCTCGAAGTCCACGGCACGCGCCATTTCGAGCCCCGCCGCCCGGTACGTCAACCAGGCCAGCCAGAGCTGCTGCCCGTGTGCCCGCGCGTACTCCAGCCCGGAGTCGATCGCCCGCTGGCTGTCGTCGAACCGGCCCTGGGACTCCAACACGACGCTGGACGCCCACGACACTCCGGCGCGGTACCGCTCGCCCACCTCGGGATGCCGCTCGTACAGGTCCGTGGCGGCCCGCATGGTCGCCTCGGCCGCCTGCGCCTCCGCGTGCTGCGCCTGCGCCACCGCCAACTCCCGCAGCGCCTGGATCTGCTCGGCCGGGTCGCCGTCGGCCTCCAGGTACGCCCGGTTCAGCTCGTCCTTGGCGGCCTCGGCCTGGTGTGCCCGGCGGTACAGCCGACCGAGGCAGCGGCGCGCACGGGCCGCGGCGGCGGCGCTGACCACGGCCGGCGCCAGCGCCGCGCGGGCGAGATCGTCGGCGGCCTCGAAGTTGCCCAGCTCGGCGCGGACCTCGGCGAACGCGGCCAGCGCCAGCCCCTCGTCGGTCCGGTCGCGCTTTTCCCGCGCCACCGCCACCGCCTTGCGGGCCGCCTCGATCGCGGTCCGCAGCGCTCCCCGCTCCAGCGAGCCGAACACGTCGTCGCGCAGTGCCCGCGCCGGGTCCGCCCGGCGGCGCTGCCAGGCCCGGCTGTTCAACCGCTCGCGCAGCGCCACGCGCTGCTCCGGGCTGGTCGCCTCGGCGAGCCGGGCCCGCGCCAGCCGGTGCACGAACTCCGGTACCACGAACTCGGGCACCCCGACGGAGTCGACGCTGGTCCGGTCGACGAACCCGGCGAACCCGAGCCGGTCGGCGATGCGGGTCGCGGTGCGCTCGTCGACCTCCAGCAGGGCGGCCAGCATCCACGGCGTGAACGCCGGCGCGGGCAGCAGGCCCAGCGCCCGGACCGCCGAGCGCTCCTGCTCGGTCAGCAGGGCGTAGCTGAGGTCCAGGGCGGCGGCCCGCGCCTGGTGTCCCGGCGCGCGTGGGGCGCCGAGCCGGCGCAGCGCGGTGGCCAGCCGCGCATGGGGGATGGCCGCCAGGCCCGCCGCGGCGGCGCGGAGGGACAGCGGGTGCCCCTGCGTGACCCGGACGATCTCGTCGGCATCCTCGCGCTGCCCCCGGATCCGTTGCTGTCCCAGGATCGCGCCGAGCAGGGTCAGCGACTCGCCGCCACCGAGCGGCCCGAGCCGGATCGTCAGCGCGGTGGCGGGCAGCCCCGGCAGCACGGCGGGGGCCGTCACGAGGACGGCGCACCGGGGCCCGGCCGTGAGCAGCGGCTGCACCAGGCGCGCGCTCGCCGCGTCGTCGAGGACGAACAGCACGGCCCGGTCGGCGGTCAGCGCGGCGAAGCGTTCCCGCAGATCGTCGTGTCTCAGGTCGTCGTGTAGCAATTCGTCGTGCCGCGATTCGTCGTGTCTCAGGTCGTCGTGCCGCGGGTCGTCTTGTCGCAGTTCGTCGTGTCTCAGGTCGTCGTGGCGCGGATCGTCGGGTCCGAACGGGGCCCGTTGCGCCGGCGGTTGGAGCGCGTCGACGAAATGGGTCAGCGTCGCGCGGATTGTTGCGTCGTCGTTCCCGTCGTCGTTCCCGTCGTCGTTCGTGTTCCCGTCGTTCGCGGTGTCGTCGTTCGCGCCGCCCGTTTCATCGTCGGCCGTCGCGGCATTCACCGCTTCGGCGCCAATCCGGTGGGCGTCCGCGCTTATCCGGTCGGCGTCCACAGTTCCCGCGGCACCGGTACCGACCTTGGCGAACAATTGACCCTCGGGAAACAGGTCGGCCGCGAGGTGAGCGACTTTGACGGCCAGTGTCGTCTTTCCGATACCGTCCTCGCCGTACAGGAGGATCAACCGGGGACCGTCCGATTCTCCGGCGTCCGGACCGTCGACCCGTCCCATTCGCAAATGAGCGAGAATGGCGGCGAGTTCGGCGTCCCGCCCGACAAACAGCGAGGAGGCCGGCGGCAGATCGCGCGGAACGAGGTACGGCCGCGCCGCCCGGTGCCGCTGGGCCACCGGGCGACGGCGGGGCACCGCCGAGGCGCCCGGCCGCAGGATCACCAGCGTGAACAGGGCGAGGGCGTAGCCCACCACCGACCACCGCTGCACCGCGCCGGTGGTGAACAGCGCCGGCAGGCCACCGAGGGCGAAGACGATGACGGCAATGGTTCTCGTGGAAGTCCACCGGCGCGGTGCGGGCACGGCGGCGGGCGGGAGCGGATCGTCGGGTCGGCTCATCGAGCCTCCTCACCTCTTCCCCCAATCATGTTCTGTTTGCGCAAGCCCGCGGCGTCGGTCGAATGGTCGAAACGGTGCGTCGATCATCGTGTCCGCCGTGGATCGGCCGGGGAATGGTCTGCCGATCACGTACCGTCCGGACGCTTCAATATCGATGAGGATCAGTCCGAATTCCGACGCTCGTGCGCGCGTTCCCCGGCGGTACCGTCAATAACTGATCCCACATCGGTGGCGGGATCCAACTCTCCCATTGGCCGGCGGCACGAGGGACATCATCGGCGTCGTCGGCATCGGCGTCGGTTTCGCCGGCATCGCGGTGGCGGGGAGCGGCTCCGCCCACCCGAAGAGTGGGCCCGGACAGCACTGGTCGCACGAGCCGGGCGCCGTACGGGGGAGTGGATCGGCTGCCACCCTCCCGGCGGTGTCCCGGTTTCCGGCGACAGCGGGCGGGCGGCACGGAGACACCGCGCCGCCCGCCCGTGTGGTCGGCGGACTCTCAGTGCGCTGTGCGGTCAGTGCGCTGTGCGGTCAGTGCGCGGTGCAGGCGGTACCGTTGAGCGAGTAGGCGGTCGGCGACGCGTCACTGGCGGTCCAGATGCCCCGGAGGCCGAACGAGACGCTGGCGCCGGCCGCGATGGCGCCGTTGTATGCGGCGCTCCTGGCGGTGACCCCGGTCCCGCTCGGGGTCACGGTCGCGTTCCAGGCGCTGGCTCGGCCGGCGCGTCCGCGCAACTGTCGCGCTCCGCGAGGGTCGGCGCCAGCAGCCGGGTCTCCGCCCCGCGCTCCCCGCGCAGCAGGCTCATCACCCGCTCGACCGCCAGCGCGCCCAACTGGTGACCCGGGATGTCGACCGACGTCATCCGGATCGGGAGTCCGAGGGCGACGTCTTCGGGGCAGATGGCCACGACCGAGACGTCCTCCGGCACCCGCCGGCCCGAGGAGCGCAGGATGCCCAGCAGCGGGGAGAGCGCGGCCTCGTTGTGCACCACCAGCGCGGAGACGCCCGGCAGCTCGGCATCGATCCGGTTCAGGCAGGCGAGAGCGCCGTCGAAGGTCGGCTCGCACGGGTGGCTCGCGGACGCCAGCCCGAACTCCCCGACCGCGTCGGCGAAGCCGGCGAGGAAGCGGGTCGCATAGCTCGTGCCGCGCTGGTAGACCGCCGGGGGAGGCCCGATCAGCCCGACCGACCGGTGCCCGTGCTCGGCCAGGTGCGCCACGGCCGTGTAGCCGGCCGCCGCGAAGTCGAGGTCCACGCAGCTGATCCCGCCCGGCCGGTTGGGCAGGCCGATCAGGACGGCGGGCTGGCGCAGCCGGCGCAGTACCGGGATCCGCGCGTCGTCGCTCTCGATGTCCATGACGATCAGGGCGTCGACCATCGCGCTGCCGGCGACCCGTTCCAGGCCGGCGGTTCCCTCGTCGTTCGTCAGCAGCAGAACGTCGTGGTCGTAGGAGCGCGCCGCGGTGACGACCGAGGTGACGAACTGCATGATCACCGGGACGTTGATGTCGCTGCGCAGCGGTGCGGCCAGGGCCAGCACGTTGGTATGCCGGCCGGCCAGCGCCCGTGCCCCGGCGTGGGGACGGTAGCCCAACTCGGCAATGCTCGCTTCGACGCGGGCCCGGGTGGCCGGTGAGATCGGTCGGCGTCCACTCAGGACGTACGATACGGTGCTCGTGGACACGCCGGCCGCCTGCGCGACGTCGGCAATCGTTGCCACCAGGGAACTCCTAGGTCCGGGGAACGCCTAGGTCGAAGCGCTTCGACTTTCCTGGAAGGCTAGCCGGCGGTGGACCGCCCCGGCAAGGTACCCGACCCGTGCTGTTGATCGGCAGGGTGCTCTTCGCGTTCCGCGGTTGCGCGCGGATTTCGTTCCGGGAGGAGGTCCGCCGCCGGTGAAGCGGTGTGTTCAGGGGCGTCGTGTGGCGCGTACGACGACGTCGTGCAGGGGAATGCCCCGGCCCTCGGGGCCGGTGACCGTGCGGGCGTGCTCTTCGGCGGAGGTGACCTCCCACCCGGTGCTGTCCAGGCCCGCGGTGATGTCCGTGAGGGTGACCGATGCCTCGGCGGGAGGGTGGTGCCCGTGCCCGGTGGCTCCCGAGGTGTGCAGGTGCCCGACGATCAGGAGGGTGCCGCCGGGCGCCACCCATGCGGAAACGCGGTCGTAGAAGGCCAACTGCGGCATCGCGGGGTGCGCGTAGTGCGTCGTGACCAGATCGAACCGCATGCCCGGCTCCCAGACGGTCAGGTCCGCCTCGACCCACCGCACCCGTTCGGACACCTCACTGTTCGCCGCGCGCTCGGCGGCGCGGGCGAGGGCTTCGGGGGCGATGTCGACCGCGGTGACATGCCAGCCGCGGGAGGCGAGCCAGATCGCCTCGGCGCCGGCGCCGCACCCGGCATCCAGCGCCGTACCCGGCACCAGGCCGCTGGTCTCGCGGGCGAGATACGGGTTCGGGGCACTGCCGTCCATGGCTCCAGGTCTGCCTTGGTGCGCCTGGTGCCAGTGTTGTTCCCAGTAGCCCTTGTCGAATCCGTGCGTCATCGGATCATCTCTTCCTGCTCGGCCCACCGTGACCCGCTTCCTACCGTTTTCACGAGTCACCGACGATCGTGACCGCAACGAGGCGGATACGCAAAGCTTCTTGCCAAATGGCAAAATGGGCGCATGGATCAGGACCTGGACCGCACGCTCGACGCCGTCGGGCCGAGGCTGAAGCACCTGCGGCTCCGTCGCGACATCACGCTCACCGACCTCGCGGAGGAGACCGGCATCTCCGCCAGTACGCTGTCCAGGCTCGAAGTGGGCCTGCGACGCCCCACGCTCGAGCAGCTTCTCCCGCTCGCCCGCGCGTACGGCGTCACTCTCGACGAGCTCGTCGACGCGCCACCAACCGGCGATCCCCGCATCAACCTGCGCCCCATCGCCTGCGGCGACGGATCGACCATCCTGCCCCTGACCCGCAGGCCCGGAGGCATCCAGGCCTACAAGTTCGTCCTTCCGACCGGTGCCGACGACCGCGAACCCGACCTGCGCACCCACGAGGGCTACGACTGGGTCTATGTCCTCAACGGCACGCTGCGCCTGGTCCTTGGCGAGGACAATCTGATCCTCGAACCAGGGGAAGCCGCGGAGTTCGACACCCGCACCCCGCACTGGTTCGGGTCCACCGGCTCCGGTCCCGTCGAGTACCTCAGCCTCATCGGCAAACAAGGCGAACGCGCGCACGTCCGCGCGGCACCGAGGCCGGAGCGGGACCGTCGCCGTTAACCGGAGGCTCGCCCGGCCAGGTACTCCTCGCGGGTCAGCGCATAGACCACGACCGGCTTGCCATGCGCGGGCACGAGCGTCTCGCGGTCGAATCGCATGCCGAGCTTGTCCATCACGCGTCCGGAGGCCCGGTTGTCGACGTGCCGGATGCTGACGATCCGGTCGAGCCCCCGGTCGACGAACCCGAACCGCATGGCGGCCACGGCGCCCTCGGTGGCGATTCCCCTGCCCCAGAACCGCTTCGCCAGCCGCCAGCCGATCTCGACGGTGGGCATCACCTCGGGCAGGAACGTGGGCACCGCGAGCCCGATCCAGCCGGCGAACTCGCCGGTGTCGCGGAGCCGGGCCGCGAAGAGACCGAAGCCGTTCTCGTCCCACTGCCGCCGCATCGCCGCCTGCCAGGCCTCGGTCTGCTGCCGGTCACGGGTCGAGCCGTCCCCGATGAAGCGCATCACGTCGGGATCGGCGTTCATGGCCGCGAGCGGATCGAGGTCATCGTCGCCCACGCTGTCCAGGACGAGGCGGGCCGTTTCGAGGGTGATCATCGAGCCATCCTCTCCCCGGGCCGGCACGACCCTCTCCCCGGGGGCGTCCCCCGGGGCGTCTCCCCGGGCGTCTCTCCGGGCCGGCGCAGACCGGATACCGGGGTCCACGCCGATGATCACGGCGCCGGGATCCCGTGCGGCCGGGATCCGGTGCGGCCGGGATCCGGTGCGGCCGGGATCTCCGATTTGCCCTACGCGCCGCTATTGCGCGTTATACGCTTGAGTCCTTCCGCAAGGAAGAGCCGAGGCGTAGCCGCGATGTAACAGTCGCGCGCTGCGCCTCGTGCTGTTCCACGACTCTGTTTCGCCGGCGCCGTTCCACGGCGCTGTTTCACGG
>DASXOA010000006.1:0-3254 GCA_036494675.1 Rugosimonospora sp. | reverse complement strand
CAAGTGCGTGCCGTGCCGGGTCGGCTCGGCTAAGGCACACGTCATCCTCGACGGTCTGCTCGGCGCGGGCGGCGGTCCCGCCGAGGTGAACGGCGATGTCCGTGACCTCGCCCAGGTGATGCGCCGCACCTCGATCTGCGGACTCGGCCAGGTCGCGCTCGGACCGGTGATGAGCGTGCTCCATCTCGCCGAGAAACAGGGCCTTGCCGAGGAACAGGGCCTCGCGGAGGACCATGGCTGACGCGGCCTCGCGGGAGTTCTTCACCACCCGGACGGTCGCCGAGGCCCTGGCCGGCTTCCGCCCAGGCCGGCGTACGAGGACCGAGACGGTGCCGTTGCACCTGGCGCTGCGCCGGGTGCCAGGCCAGCCGGTCACCGCGCCGCACCCGCTGCCCGGATTCCCGCGCTCCACCGTCGACGGGTACGCCGTCCGCGCCGCCGACACCTACGGCGTCTCCGAGGGCCTCCCGGGCTACCTCACCGTCACCGGCGCCGTCCGCATGGGCGCGGCGCCGGAGGACGCGGTGACTGAAGGCGGCGCGATGGCCATGCCGACCGGCGGCGTCATCCCGCCCGGCGCCGACGCTGTGGTAATGATCGAGTACACCGCCGAGGTGATGCCCGGCACGATCGAGGTGGTCCGGCCGGTCGCGCCCGGCGAGGGCGTGGTGCGGGCCGACGAGGACGCCAGGCCCGGCGACGAGATTGCCAGCAGCGGGCGGCCGCTCCGCCCCCAGGATCTCGGGATGCTCGCCGCCGCCGGCGTAACGTCCGTAACGGTGCACGCCAAACCCGTGGTCACGATCTTCTCCACCGGAGATGAGGTGGTCCCGGCGGACACGCGAGAACTGAAGCCCGGGCAGGTCCGCGACGCGACCGCCGCGGCGCTGGCCGCTCTGGTGGCGGACGCGGGCGGCGAGCCCGTCTTCGGCGGCATCATGCCTGATGACCCGGGCGCGCTGGAAACGGCGCTCCGCGACGCCCTGGCGGCCAGCGACGTGATCGTGATCTCCGCCGGGTCATCAGTCGGCGCCCGGGACGAGACCGCGAGCGCCGTCGGCCGCCTCGGCGAGCCTGGCATCTGGTGCCACGGCCTGGCCATCAAGCCCGGAAAGCCCACCCTGCTGGCCGAATGCGCCGGGGTACCAGTCATCGGGCTGCCCGGGAACCCGCGTTCGGCCCTCGTGGTGTTCCGGCTGATCGGGGCGCCGGTGGTCCGCCTGGTCGGCGGCTGCACGATGCCGCCGCCGGAACCCTCGACCCGGGCCCGGTTGTCTCGCGATCTGGCGTCCTCGACCGGGCGGCTCGACGTCGTCCAGGTGAAGGTCAGCGACGGCGTGGCGGTACCGGTGTTCGGCCTGTCGGCGCTGTTGTCGGTCCTGACCGTGGCCGACGGCTATATCGTGATCCCGGATGAGGCGACCGGGCTCGACGCGGGCAGCGAGGTGAACGTGATCCTGTATGCCTGACAGCCCGTTCATCAAGGACGTGCCGGCGGCGCAGGCCCTGGCCGCCTGGCGCGCCGCCCGCGAGGCCGCCGGCTGCCCGGAGCGGCTGTCCGCGGTCACCGTGCCCGTGGCCGACGCGGCCGGGCACGTCACGGCCGCCCCGGTGTGGGCCGTCCGGTCCTCACCGCCGTTCGACGCGGCCGGGATGGACGGTATCGCCGTCCGCGCCGCCGATACCCTCGGCGCGAGCGAGACCACGCCGGAGTGGCTCTCGCCGGGCGCCTACGACGTCGTGGACACCGGCGACCCGATGCCGGACGGGCGCGACGCGGTGGTCATGCGCGAGCACGTCCACTATGACGACGCCGACCGCGCCGAACTGCGCGCCGCCGTTCCCCCGTACCAGCACGTCCGGTCGATCGGCGAGGATGTCAGCGCGGGTGAACTGCTCCTGCCGGAAGGCCACCGGCTGCGGGCCGTCGACCTGGCCGCGGCGGCGGCGGCCGGGCAGACGCGGCTGACGGTGCGGAGGAAGGCCCTCGTTGTCATCCTTCCCACCGGGGACGAGGTTCGGCCGATCGGCACCGAGCCGGGCCCGGGCGAGATACCCGACACGAACTCGCTGATGCTCGCGGAGCAGGCGCGAGAGGCCGGCTGCGAGGCACAGGTGCTGCCGATCGAGCCGGACGACCCGGCCCGGATCGCGGCCGCCGTGCGAGCGGCCGCCCCCCGGTGCGACCTGCTGATCGTCATCGCCGGATCCAGCGCCGGGCGGGACGACTACACGGCGCGGGTGGTGGCGGCCGAGGGCACGCTGGCCGTGCACGGGGTCGCCGTCCGGCCCGGGCACCCGGTCGTGCTGGGGGTGGTCGGGCGCACGCCGGTGCTTGGCGCGCCCGGCTATCCGGTGTCGGCGGCGCTCACGTTCGACATCTTCGCAGTACCGCTGCTAGCCGAGCTGTCCAGCGCGCCGCCGCGCCAGCGGCCGCGGGTGGCGGCCCGGCTGGCCCGCAAGCTCGCATCGCCGCTCGGCATGGACGACTGGGTGCGGGTCCGGCTCGGTGCCGTCGGCGGTTCCCTGGTGGCGACGCCGCTGCCGCGCGGTGCCGGGGTACTGACGTCGCTGGTCCGGGCCGACGGGCTACTGGTCGTGCCGGCCGGGGTGGAAGGACACCACGCGGCTTCTTCCGTCTCGGTCGAGTTGCTGCGCGGGCCCGACGAGATCGCGGGCACGATCGTGGCGATCGGGTCACACGATCTGGTGCTTGACCTCGCGTCATCCGCGCTACGCGCCGACAACCCGCTGGTGACCCTCGCGTCGTCGAACGTCGGGTCGCTCGGCGGCCTGGTAGCACTGCGCGACGGACTGTGTCACATCGCCGGGTCGCACCTGCTCGACCCGGAGACCGGTGAATACACCCTGCCGTACCTGGACCGGGTATTCGGCGATGCCCGCCCGGACGTGGCCGTGGTGCGGCTGGTGGAACGGTCACAGGGACTGATCGTGGCGCCCGGGAACCCGCTGGAGATCGAAGGGCTAGCTGACCTGCACCGGCCCGGCGTCCGGTACGTGAACCGGCAACGCGGCGCCGGGACCCGGGTACTGCTGGACGTCATGCTCGGGAAACTGGAAATAACGCCCTCTTCGGTCGAGGGATATGCCCGGGAGGAGCCGACGCACCTGGCGGTCGCCGCCGCGATCGCCTCCGGGCGGGCCGACACGGGGATGGGGATCATGGCGGCGGCCCGGGCTTTCGGACTGGATTTCGTGTCGCTCGCCGTTGAACCCTACGACCTGGTCGTCGC
>DASXOA010000005.1:0-32106 GCA_036494675.1 Rugosimonospora sp. | reverse complement strand
GGGTGGGTTCGGATATGCCGAGTTTTTCTTCGGCGACTTCGCGTCTGCTTTTGCCGGCTGCGGTGCGTAGCCGGGTGAGTCGACGGCCGAGTGTCCGGCGGACGACGCGTTGCCCGGTGACGGGCACAATCCCACCCCCTCGAAACCCCCGTCTTTCACGAAGGCGAATTTCCGAAACCGTACCCGCCGATCATCGCGACCGACAGTAGCCATTCGCGCAGACTCCGTTCATACGCACGCTCGCCGATCGGCGCACCGGCGCCTGCCCCGGGCCTCTCACCAGCATTGATCGATGGCTCACGATGAACGGATGATGGCTTGCCGGTCATCTTCCGGATAACCCGCAGTGCGGCATTAGAATGGGCTTGTCAGCATTCGCATCCGCAGCCGTTCATAAGCCGCATACGATAATGCTTCACCAGGAAACACTCTCTATCCCCGGCGAGCCGATTGCCGCTGTGGTTGATATCGCAAAGCCGGCCGGCATTGTTACGTCGCGCGCGATGCGGCCGGATCGAAGGAGGCTGCCGGGTCTCGATCCTGGTTCGCCTCGATCCTCGCCTATATTGAGCGGATGGAAGATCCCGACGCCGGCCGGCCGCGCGATCGAGCGGCGCGCGGCGATCGGGGAGGCGGCCCCGCGACAAGCGGCCCGTTCGCCGGGGACGATCGGGCCATCCGGGTCACCGCGGATGGCGGCGAGGGCGGCACGGACATCATCGAGGCGGGGCGAGCGACCGCGCCGCTGTCGTGGCGGCGTTCGACCGTCGCCTGGATCGTCGCCGCGGCCGTCGTCGTGGGGGCCGCCGCCGGCTACCTGGCCGGGATCCGGCGCGACTCCACCACGGGTACGGCGCCGTCCGCCGGCCCGTCGCTGTCGGTCCCGCAGCCGCTGGCCGGGACCGGAAGCCGCTGCGCGATCCAGGTCGGTGACCGGTTGCAACTGGGCGTCGAGATCGTCAACCACTCGGCGGGCACCGTGACCGTCGACCGGGTCACGCCGTACCTGCCGTTGCAGGGGTTGCGCGCGGTGGCCACGGCGTGGGGCAGTTGCGGCCAACTGTCCCCGCTCGGCACGTACCCGATCCCGGGTGGCGCCTTCGGCGCGCAACCGATCCCGGACGGCGCCGCGAGGTGGTTGACGATCACCTTCGACGTGCTCGTACCGTGCCCCCAGGCCCTCCCGGTGGCCTTCGCCCTCCAGTACGAGGAGGCGGGGCACGCCGACAACGCGCAGGTGTGGGGCTTCCCCGACCTGGGTGACGTGGCCTACACCGGTTGCCAGTCCAGCCCGTCGAGCCCGTCGGGCTGACGGTGGTCAGTGACCGGGCCCGGTCGCGTGCGCCTCGTCCCGGTGGCGGGCCAGCACGTCCTCGCCGAAGTCACTGTCCGGGCGGCGCAGCACGGTGTGCGCGTGGTTGCCGTCCTCGCTGGTGTTGTCGTACTCCAGCAGCAGGTCCGGCCCCTGGATCCGGTAGTAGTGCCGCTGGCCCGGTCCGAGCGGCCCCTCCCAGGCGAAGTGCAGCAGGTTCCGGTCCACCCGGGCCACCTCGCGGGCGGCAAGCTCACCGGGCAACCGGCCGAGGTACAGGCCGACGAGTTGGTCGAGCAGGGCGCGGGCGGTCGGGTCGAGGCTGGGCGCGGCGATGCCGGGCGGCGTGATCGGCGCGTGCACCCGTGGGCGCACCGAACTGCGGATGTCCGCCGGCGCCCGGTCCGCGACGACGGCGTCCGCCCGTCCGGCTCCGCCCATGGCGTCGAGCAGGTCCCGGGCGAGGTCCTCCTCCGGGGCCAGCGGACGCACCAGGTCACGCCCGGCGTAGCTGACCCGGGCCGGGTTCGCCCCGAGGAACACCGGGGCGGGGGAGACCTCGTCGCCGCGGACCGTCATGGTCACCGAGAGGTGGTGCCCCTCGAACCGCCACGCCCACGGCTGGTCGCCGCCCGGCTCCCCGAACACCGCCACCCAGTAGTCGTTGCTGTGCCGCCCGTTGACCCAGCCCTCCCGCCGGTCCAGGATCTCCTCCAGCCCGATGATCGCCATCGCCTGCGCGTACGCGTACGGACTCAACCCGGTGGCCAGCAGCCGGTGCGCGGCCTTGCGTCCGGGCGCCGGGAGGTCGGACAGGCAGGCGCCGGGGCGTGGATTGGGGCGGTACTCGATCCATCGGCGCGACTGGTCGTCGTCGAACGACAGGTGGGCGAGTTCGGCCTGCTGCTCATCGAGTCCGGCGAGGAGCGCGGTCGCCGCCGCCCGCATCGTTCCGGCTAGGGAGTTCTCGGTCACCGATCCTGTATACCCGGCATCGGGGCACCGCCGGGATCCGCGGTGCCCCGCCGTGCGTCAGGACATCGTCCAGTGCTGGTTCGTACCGCTGCCGCAGGTCCAGATCTGCAGCCTGGTGCCGTTGGCGGTACCGAGGTTCACCGCGTCCAGACACTTGCCGGAGTTGGTGTTGACGATCGTGCCGCCCGCGTTGACCTTCCACTGCTGCGCGGCCGTACCGTTGCAGTCCCACAGCTGTACCGCCGTCCCGTTGGCGGTACCGGCGCTGCTCACGTCCAGGCACTTCCCGCTGAACGGGTTGACCAGCGCCCCGCCGCTCGCGGTCCAGGCCTGGTTCCAGTTGTGGTTGCACGTCCACAGCTGGATCGGGGTGGTGTTGACCGTGCCGTTGCCGGTGATGTCCAGGCACTTGCCGCTGGCCTGCCCGACGATGGTCTGGCCGGTGACCGGTACCGGCGCCTGGGTGACGCCGGCCGTGGGGACGGTCAGCAGCACCGCGCTGCCGGTCGGCACCGAGACGGTGTACGTCCCGGACTGCGCGGCGATCGAGGTGCCGGCCGGGATCGCGATGGTGCCGTCGGCACCGACCTGCGCACCCTGCACGTGGATGCCGCTCGCCGCGGCCGTCAGCGAGGAGCCGGTCATGGTGACCGCGTTCGCCGGGCCGCTACCCGCCAGACCCTTGACCTGGACGCTCACCGGGGCACCGCCGACCGCGTCCTTGTCCAGCAGCATCACGCGGGTGTTGCCGTCGGTGCCCCGCACCGCGTACGCCTTGACGGAGCCGGACGACGAGCCCACCGGCAGGAACGAGCCCGACCCGAGCCGGCTGACCATGAGCATCCCGTAGTACAGCGGCGCGGCGCTGAACACGTTGCCGGACAGGGCCGACGCGCTGGTGGCGCAGATCGCCGCGTAGTTGCTGCCGCAGACGTCCAGGCTGCCGTGCAGGTTCATGCCGGTGACGCCCTCCTGCGCGCCGTTCAGCAGGTACTCAATCGACCACAGCGACGAGGCGTAGACGTTGCTGACTCCCGGCGTGCCCCCGCAGGCCGAGGAGTTGGTCTCGTCCATCCGGAACGACAGCCCCCGGGCCGACGCCAGCGACACGTCGGTGGCGAACCGGAGCGTCTCGTTGGTCGCGGTGCCCGTGGACAGCAGGTCCGACACGGTGGCCGCGGTGCCGCCGCAGTTGCTCAGCGGGTAGTAGTGCGCGGCGGCGAAGGACAGCCGGGACCCCTCGTCGTCGAGGAACTGTCCCGGTATCACGCCGGACCAGTTCGGCCCGATGAGGTTGGCCTGCGTACCGACCGCGTTCGCGCAGGACTGCCACTGGGGGTGGTAGGTGGTGTAGCTGTAGCCCGCGTACAGGTCCGGCTCGTTGCCGCACTCGATGCCCAGCAACTGCGAGCCGAGGGAGGTGCTGGCGTACCCGGCCTCGTCCGCGACGCTCACCGTGTCCAGGTACTTGAGGTTGACGCCCAGTTCGACCTTCCACGCCGACGCGTCGCTGAGCGCGGCCAGCCGGTCGAGGTCGGGTCGGCTGATCACGGTCGTGGCGTACGACGGCACCGTCCGGCCGCCGGGTTGCCACCAGGTGCGGGCGTCCATCGAGTTGCCACCGAAGCGCAGGTGCCCGCTCGTGGACAGGGTCCGCAGCAGGTTGACCAGGTTGCCCCGGGTGCTGTCCAGAACCTGGGTGGGCAGGATCGCGGCCTCGAACGAGAGCCCGAGGAAGTCCGCGGGTAGCTGCCCCGCGGTGTGCAGCGGGTCGACCGAGACGGTGGCGCTGGCGGCGGCGGCCCCGGGTGCGGCCGGAGCGGCGGTCGCGCTGGCCGCACCGGACGCGGCGGCCACAGCGATGGCCAGCGCGGCGGCGCTGGTCAGAACCCGGCTGCTCAGGAGACGGCCGCTCAGGAGGCGCCGGCTCAGGAGGCGGCGGCTCAGGAGGCCGCTCAGGAGGCGGTGGCTCGGGGGACGGCCGGTCCGGGCCGGATCGGTCACGGCCTGACCGGTCACGGCGGGACCGTTCGGGGCGGGGCTGCGACGTGGGCGGGGAACGTGCACGAGGGGCCTCCCAGCGGGGTCTGTGGGGCGAGAGATCTCTTAACAATCCTTGCTATTTCGCCTGCTCGTCGTCCGTCCGGGGGATGGTGGGCTTGATCGGCCGGTACGGCGAGTAACAGGCAGAGAATCATCACCAACTGGCGTATGTCAATACCAGGATGGCCGATCGGCGCCGCTCGGAATGGAATATCAGCAGGTCAACGGTTTGTACGGAACTTATTTCCGCTCTCGTACGGCCGCTGCGACGCGACATCGATATCGGCAACCGTCACGCATCGTTCAACATGATGAACGCCCAGGCCGCGATCCGCGCTCGGCGCGGCGCCAGGGGTATCTGCCGAAGTCAACCCGGCATGCCGGCTGTATCCGTAATATCGCTTATAAGGTTGTTTCAGGCTATATGGGAGGTGGAAGATGACAACAGTCCAACCACGTCATGAAACGTTGGAGGCCCTTGCGGAGACCGGCTTCGCCGTGCTCCGCCCGTTCGCCGGCACGATCGATCCGAGCGAGTGGGAGGGCCTCACGTACCTGGACTGGCAGTCGGGTGGCGACACCAACTTCGCGGTACTTGCCTCCGCCAACGGCGAGGACGATCCCCGGGGGTTCTGGGAGCACGGCAAGCCGGACAAGGACGGCGTGTGGACCAAGAACGCCGACCGGGCTCCGACCCTTTGCGACTGGGTGCGCTCGGTGGGTGCGCCCTTCGGCCGGGTACGGGTGATCAAGCTTCAGCCGTCGACCGACCTCGCCTCGGTCACCGGCCGGTACCTGCACCAGGACGACAACAACCGGCTGAACCCGGAGGGGTCCGGCTGGGTCGTCCGGTCCTGGCTCAACCTCACCGACAATCCGGACAGTTACATGGTGCTGCGGGAGGACCGCGACGATCCGTCGACCGAGCACCACATCCCGCTGCCCGCCGGCGCCCAGTTCGTCGTCGACACCGAGCGCCTGTGGCACGCGGTGTACCACGTGGGCGACGCGCCCCGGTACGCGCTGATCACCAGCTACGAATCCGGCCCGGTACTGAGGGCCTGGATGGACGCGAACGCGCCGTCCTGAACGTTCGACCACCGACCGGGCCGGCCGCGCGACATCGCGTACCGGCCCGGTTCGCATGCCGCCTGGTGGCTTCTTGACATCGCCCGTCAAGTACTTGACGATGACCGTCAAGGACCCGGGAGGTGTCATGAGACCGAGCCATGCCGAGCTGGTCGACCAGCTCCTGCGCATCGTCGAGATCAGACTGTTCGACCCGCTGGAGATCCTGCTCGACGACGCCGGCGACGTGGTCGGTGCGCTGCGGACCCTGCTGCGACACCGGGTCGAGAGCTGGGCCCGGCAGATGACCGGCGACGACGACTGGGCCGCCGCCGGGGCGGTGATGCGCGTGATGTCGACTCTGTACCCGGGCGACGGGCCGTTCGAGCCCCCGGTCGACTGGTGGGCCTCGCCGCTGGGTCAGGTGCTCGTGTACCGCGTCGGTCATCCCACCGCGGAGTCCGTGCCGTACCCGGTGGCCGGCGCGATGCTCGGCATCACCCGGCAGGGTGTCCACGACCTGGTCAGCCGCGGCAAGCTCACCCGCCACCCGCAGGGCGGCGTGGTGCCCGCCTCCATCCGGACCCGCCTACTTGAGGGAGAGCCACGGTGACCGTGCTCGACATCCTGCTCACCTCGCCCGCCGTGCCGATCGCCGCGCGCGACTTCGGCGGCCCCGGCGAACCCCTGTTGCTCCTGCACGGGGCCGGTGGGAACCTCGCCACGATGACCGGGCTGGCCGCGGCGCTACGCTCGGCGTTCCGGGTGGTGACCGTCGACCTGCGGGGGCACGGCCGGTCCGGTGACGGGCCGTGGATCTGGGAGGAGTCGCTGGCGGACCTCGCCGCCGCCGCGAGCGAACTTGGCCTGGTCCGGCCCGCCGTGGTGGGCATGTCGCTGGGCGGGATGCTCGCCGCGCAGTGGGCGCACCGCCATCCGGAATGCCCCGGGGCGGTGAGCCTGGACGGCAACCCGACGCCCGGCCGCCCCGATCAGTTGGCCGGCACGCCGCCCGACGAGGCGGCGCGGGAACTCGACCGGCTGCGGGAGATGTTCGCCGCGATGTCGGCGGCGATGGCCGCGCCGATGACAGGGGAGCAGGTCGACGCGGGACGGGAGGCGGCGCGTGCCACCGCCCGGCGGTACGGCGGCGCCGAGGACGACTGGGTGGAGAGCTTCGAGCGCGGCCTCGCGCCGTACCGAAACGGTAGCCGCCTGCGCCCCGACCCCGACCTGACCGAGCAACTGCGGCTGGCCATGGAGTCACTCGATCTCATCCCGGCGTACCGCGGGGTCCGCTGCCCGCTGCTGCTCGTGCTCGCCACCGAGGACCTGCCGGAGCAGCAGCCGTTCCATGAGTTGTACGCCGCCTACCGCCGCGGGCTCGCCGAGCGGATCGCGACCGTGCGGGACAACCCGTGGTTTCGGGTGGTCCCGCTGGAGGGCGCGAGCCACGCCATGGTGGCCGAGCGGCCCGACCAGATCGCCGCGCTGATCACTGGTTTCCTCGCCGGAGCCGGAGCCGGAGCCGGAGCCGGAGCCGGAGCCGGAGCCGGAGCCGCAGCCGCAGCCGGAGCCGCAGCCGGAGCCGGAGCCGCAGCCGCAGCCGCAGCCGGAGCCGGAGCCGGAGCCGCAGCCGGCGCTTAGGCGCTGATCGTCTGGCCGTCCCGGCTGCCGCCGTCGCGGGCGGCAACCTCACCCCGCCCGGGCGCCGAGTGGCGTGCCGGGCGGGGGTGAGGGCGTCAGGCGGCGGCTGCGGTCGCATCGGGCACGGCGGCCGGCCCGTGCGCCGGATCCGCCGGGGCGCGCAGCGCCCGTAGTTCCAGGGCCAGCAGCCCGAGCGCGGCTAGGCCGAAGACCGCGTGGCTGACCGGCGTGATGACTGAGCCGCCGCCCTCCACCGGCCGCATGAGGAACCCGTGCCACGCGTACGTCAGCAGTGCGCCACCGGCCAGCGCGAGCCGGTGCGGGGCGCCCCAACCGGTACGGCGGGACCAGATCCGTACCGCGACGACGGCGACCACGACCACCGCGACGAACGCCGCCACGCCGACCCAGGTCGGCAGTTCCCGGGCGACCATGACGACCGCGCCGGCCGCCAGCGTGCCCACGAACGCAACCCAGGCGGACGGTGCCGTACCGCCGACCGGGGCGGCGGATACCGCCGCCGGCGGTAGCCGCAACGCGGTGACTGCCAGGGCCACCACCACGAGGAGTACCACCGCCAGCGCCGGCCGCGGTGCCAGGAAGTGGTCGGTGGCGTACGAGATGGCGAGCGTGGCCACGGAACCGATCCCGAACAGCACCGCCGCCACCACGAGTCCGGGCGTACGCAGCCACGGCATGGTACGCCGCCTCGGCGTCAGGCCCTCGACCAGAGCGATCGGTACGCTGATGCTCCACACCGTGTGCAGGGCGAGTACGAACAGCGTCCAGGGCACCGCGATCCCCAGCGCCGGGATGAATCCCTTGGCGAGCAGGTGCGCGTCGGCGTAGTTCGGGTCGAACAACGACTGCGTCGTGATGCCCTCTTCGAACACCCCGTACGCGAGCCCCAGCAGCACGATGCTCGGCCAACCCCGGCCGGTACGCCGCGTCACCTCACGGATCAGGATGGCTCCGCCGCCGTACATCGGAGCCAGCAGGATGAGGAAGAACAGGTACTCGACCGTGAAGTCGCCGAGCAGGAATTCGGCGACGAGAGGAGCGAGGAAGAACAACAGGATTGCGGGCGCGACCCGTCGCATGGCGCTTGTCTCCTTCGATACGCGATCTGACCGCCCCACTGTCGCGCGCGTACCCCCGCTCCGGTCAGTGTCATCGATCCCGACCTGCCCGGTACGGATGTCCTACGGCTCGCGGACCCGGCCCCGCCGGCGGCACAACGACGGCGGGGACCGGGCTCACCGGATCAGGTGCAGATGGCTCCGTTGACGGTGAAGCTGGTGGGAGCCTGGTTCGTTCCGCTCCACGAGCCGTTGAAGCCCATCGACGTGGTGCCGCCGGCCGCGATCGTGCCGTTGTAGCTCGCGTTGGCGACGGTGACCTGGGCCCCGCTCTGGGTGAAGGTGCCGTTCCAGCCCTGGGTCACCTGCTGGCCGTTGGCGAACGTCCACCGCAGCGTCCAGCCGTTGATCGCGCTCGACCCGGTGTTGCCGATCGTCACGTTGGTGGTGAAGCCGACGTTCCACTGGCTGGTCACCTGGTACGTCACGTGACACCGGCCGGACGCCGGCGGCGTGGTCGGCGGGGCCGTGGTCGGTGGCGGCGTCGTGGGTGGGGCGGTGGTCGGTGGCGCGGTGGTGGGTGGGGCCGTGGTCGGGCGCGACGAGGTCGGCGGCGGCGACGCGGGTCCGCCGAGCGCGGCGGCGATGCTGCCGTACACCGGCTTCTTGGTCAGGTTCGCGTCCCAGGGCAGCGCGGCACCCTGCCCGGAGAAGGTGCTCGGCACCCACGAGTACTTGTCGGTGTAGTCCCAGATCGTGATGCCGACGCACCGGCTCACGGCCAGGCACGCCTTGACCACGTTGGTGTAGTACGCCGCCTGGGTCGTGTCCTGGCTGGCCGTCTCCGGCAGCGGCATGCGCACGTCCAACTCGGTGATCGCGACGTCCAGCCCGAGGTCGGCGAAGCGCTGCATGTTCTGCTGCATGTTGGTCGGGAAGCCGTACTGGGTGGCGAGGTGGCCCTGGATTCCGACGCCGTCGATCGGTACGCCCTGCGATTTCAGCGACGAGACGAGGCTGTACATCGCGTCCGCCTTGGCGCCGCTGTCCTCGATGTTGTAGTCGTTGACGTAGAGCTTCGCGCCGGGGTCGGCGGCGTGCGCGGTGCGCAGCGCGTCCGCGATGTAGCCGACGCCCATGGCGTTGTAGAACGGGTCGGCGCGGTACGTACCGTCGTCGTTGAACGGCTCGTTGACCACGTCCCAGGCGAACACCTTGCCCTTGTAGTGGCCGGCCTCGTTGGTGATGTGGTTCTCCATCGCGGCCTGCACCTGGTTGGACGGCAGGCTCGACACCCAGCCCGGCAACTGGTTGTGCCACACCAGGTTGTGGCCGCGGACCTTCATGTTGTGCTGCTGGGCGAGCGTCACGACGGCGTCGCCCTTGGTGTAGTTGAACTGTCCCTGGGACGGCTCGATGGTGTCCCACTTCATCGAGTTGCCCGGCGTGGTCTGATCGAACTCGCCGCCGGTGAGGATGGCGACGTACGGGGCGTCGGTCAGTTCGGGGTTGTCGGTGGCTGAACCGAAGTACCGGCCCTGTGCCTCCGCGAGTTGGGCGAGCGTCGAGGCGGCCTGCGCCGGATCGGTCGGCGCGACGATCGCCACGACGATGCCCGCGCCGAGGGCGGCCAGGGCGGCCGCGAGGCCGGCGGCACGGCGCCGTACAGGTGTCCGTGACATGGGTGAGTGCTCCCTTGGGGTCCGACCGCGGGGTGCGCGGTCGCCACGCTCAGATGTCCGCCGTCACAGCGAGGGCGGCGGCGAGGATGCCCGGACGTGTGCGGAAAGCGTTCCGTGAGGGGCCCCGGAGCTGGCGTGTCGCGGGCCGGACCGGCCGGGCGCCGGCGGCTCGGTGATCGATCCCAGCCGGCGTGCCCTACCCACGAACGATCCGCGATGACGAAGGTTGCGACGGTATTTCGGTCGTCACCGGCTGGGAACTCTAGGTGTTCGGTCGGGCCGGCGTCAAGCCATAGACGATCGTCGACGCAAAAGTGGAGGGACGGTACCCGAAGGGCCCGATCCGGAGCCCGTCCGCCGACGGGCCGCGGCGTGATCAGTCGGCCGAGTGGCGGCGCCGGCGGTGCTCCTCCAGCCGGGCCGCGTACTCCTCGTCGAGGTCGTCCGGTACGGGGCGAGGAACGATCAACACGACCACGCCACAGTCCGGGCACGCCCTGATGTCCCACATCGGATCGTCGTCCCCGGCCGGGTCCAACTCCACGCCGGTCACGAGCCGGCCGGTACCCGCGCCGGCCGCCCTCAAACCCGCCGGCCCGCAAACCGCCCGCCGCGAACCCGCCGACCCGCGAACCCGCCGGGCCGGGTGGGCCGGCAGGTTCGCGGTGGGAACGAGCCGTGCGGTCAGGTACTGGTACAGGTCAGACCGGTCACCGAGGCGCCCGGCGTACCGGTGCCGAGGAACCCGAACGACGTCGACCCACCGGCCGCGAGGGCGGCGTTGTAGCTGACCGGGGCCACGCTCATGTTCGCGCCGTTCGCGGTCAGGGTGCCGTTCCAGATCTGGGATATGGACTCCCCATTGGCGAACGTCCAGGTCACGGTCCAGCTCCTGATCGCGGCGGGGCCGGCGGTGACGGTCACTCCGGCCTGGAAGTTGCCGGGCCACGAACTGGTGACCTGATAGGTGGCGTGGCAGCCGTTACCCGTCGGGGGTGGGGTGGGCGAGGTGGTTCTGCTGGGTGTCGGCGACGGGGACGGCGACCGGCTCGGCGTCGGCGACGCCGAGGCGGACCGGGTGGGCGTCGGGCTCGGGCTGGCGGTCCGGGTCGGAGACGTCGTCGGCGTCGGCGAACCCGTCCCGCTGCCGGGACCCATGCCGGTCACCTGGCCGTTGCCGCCGTCGAACACCACGTCGGAGCAGCCGTAGAACGTTTCGTTGCTGTCCGAGCGCTGCCACACCGAGTAGATGATGTGGCGGCCGGTCTTCTGGGGCAGCGTGCCGGTCCAGTAGTAGTACGAGTTGACGCTGCCCGGGTCACCGATCGACGGCGGATGATCTGCCGAGGAGAAGTACGTGGGTTCGAAATCGTTCCACGTCAGCGGCCCGTTCTGATCCCAGCCGTCCTTGGTGACGTAGAGGTAGAACCAGCCCGGGTGGGCCGCCCACTTGTTGTACTGGAACTGGATGGTCGCGCCCGCGGTCAGGTGGGTGAGCGGCCAGTCCGTGCGTGGCAGGTCGAATCCGGAGAAGTCGAAGTTCGTCGCGCCCGCGCTGCACAGCTGCCCGTCCGGGATGAAGCCCTGGGTGCGGCCGGCCCCGTCCGAGCGCAGCACGGCGAACCAGTTGTACAGCCCGGTGGTGCCGCTCTTCGCGACGGCCGCGGCACAGGCCGGGTTGTTCGGGATGATCTGGCCGGTCGAGCTGAGGCCGTCTTCGTAGCACAGCCAGGTGCGGCTGCCGGGGATCTGGAGCGCGCCGTGCGCGGTGGCCGGCATCGCGAGTACGAACACCGCGCCCGCGGCCACCAGGCCGAGCGCGGCGCCTGCCCCGAGCAGTTTGTACCGGAGTCTCAGTCTCACGGGAGTGCCTTTCCTGTCGCTTGACCCAACGGGAAGCGAGCCAGGTTGTCCCACGACGCATCGGGCCGCACGCGACGGACCGCACCTGACGGGCCGCACGCGACACTCGCCGGACATGACGTTCTCCGCGGGCACGCGATCGTGAGGGAGAAGAGGACAGCTCGACGGCGGCGGGCGGTCCGCCCAACCTGGTCGCCAGCGCGAGACCCCAAGCCTAGAAGGCATTGATATATAACCATGGATGCCGCACCGCTGGCAAGCGGAGGCCGGGCCGCTCAGATGTTCGGCGCGATGATCCCGTACTCGTGGATCTTCCGGTAGATCGTCGCCCGGGAGATGCCCAGCGACTCGGCCGCCTTGACCTTGCTGCCGTCGAAGTCGAGCAGGCTGCGCACGATCGCGTCGCGCTCCATCGACTCCAGCGGGCTGAGCATCCGCCGGCTGACCGTCCAGCACTCGGGCGGCAGGTCGTGCGGGTGGATCACCCCGGTACGGCGGTGCTGGACGACCCAGCGCAGGACCTGCCACAGCTGCGCGGTGTTGCCCGGCCAGCTGTACCGCAGCAGGAACTGCATCGCCTCGGGGGAGCAGACCAGCCGGCCGTCCTGCTTGAGCTTGGCGAGGAAGAACGGCACCAGATCGTGCAGATCCTCGATGTGGTGGCGCAGCGGCGGCACCTCGACCGTACCCGGGAAGAACCGCAACAACTCCGCGAGGTCCTCGTCCGGCTCCTGCCGGCCGAGCGTCACCGCGACCCAGAGCGCGTGCTGGCGGCCCGCCGCCCGGGACGCGGCCGCCTCCGCGGCCAGTACCCGCAACTGCCCCGGCTCCAGCCGGTCGACGTGCCGGATCACCAGTACGCCCTCGCCCTCGCGCAGTTCGCGGCAGACACCGGTGAGCCAGTCCTCCTCCTCCATCGCCTGCGCCGCGTCCAGCACGCGCAACCGGCCGGCCGGCCGGCGGCGCTGGTGCACCGCCCGGAGCACCGCCAGCTTGCCGGCACCGGGCTCGCTCTGCAGCGCGAGCCACTCGCCGGTGTCGTAGGCCGCCTCCACCTGATGGCCGGCGCGCAGCCACAGCGGCGCCGAACCGACGAGGCCGGGTACGAACGTCAGGGCCGCCGCGCCGGTATCCGCGGCCGCCCGGCCCCCGGCCTCGATGAGCTTCACGTGCATGACGCCGCCGGCCGGCTGCCCCTCGGCGAGCACCGGCCGGCAGTGCATCCGCGCGGTGAGGCCGGTGGGCAGTTCGACCCGCAGGGTGTGCGGATGGTTGCCGGCCAGCGACTCATTCGCCCGGGCGAGCAGCACGGACTGATCGGCCGGATCGAGCACCTGCCGGGCCTGCTCGTTCATCATCACCGTGTCGTTGTTGATCGCGAACACGATCCCCGCCGTGCGCCGGCAGGTCCGCAGATACTCCTGGAGAAGCCCGAACTCCCGCAGCCGGCTGTCCGTGAGCAGCGCCATCCGGATCTGGTCGGCGGTGGTCTTGGCGAGCGCGACCAGCAGCGGTCCGGCGTCCCTGCGCCAGCAGGTCAGGTCCACGGCGCCGACCGTACGGCCGGAGATCGGGTGCTGGATCGGCACGCCGGCACAGGCGAGATCCTCAAGATGCTCCGCGTAGTGCTCGTGCCCGAACACGTGCATCGGCCGGCCACCCTCCAGGGCCGTACCGATGCCGTTGGTGCCCACGAACTCCTCGGCGTAGCTGAAGCCGGGAGCGAGCCGGACGCTGTCCAGGTGCCGGTCGAGATCGCGGTCGGCGGCCAGCCGGCTGAGCACCATCCCCGACGCGTCGGTGAGGATGATGCTGATCGGCTGGCCGTCCAGGTGCTCGCGCAGATGCCTGAGCACCGGCATCGCGCTGCGGGTCAGTGGCGTGTCGAGATCGGGATCGCGGACGTAGGACAGGTCGATGCGGTCGGCGGCGACGTTCCACCGCCGCGACCGCCACCACGAGGCCAGGATCGTGTCACGCACCTGATCGGGTTCGAACGCGTCGGCGGTCAGGAACCGCTCCCTGGT
This sequence comes from Rugosimonospora sp., assembly GCA_036494675.1. Taxonomy (GTDB): domain Bacteria; phylum Actinomycetota; class Actinomycetes; order Mycobacteriales; family Micromonosporaceae; genus Rugosimonospora. Next base: position 18,410 of record DASXOA010000005.1, on the reverse strand, counting down.
CTGTGCCAGGCGGTCTGGATCGGTCGATTGTGGGTGACGTGCTTTGGGCGACATCGGGTCCCCCCCGCCTCCCGGACCGCTCGCGCCCGGCGTGGGCCTCCGGGCGGGCGGCGTTGAAGGTTTCGTCGTGGTTACAACATAGGCGGCCAGACGCCCCGATGTGTCTCATGTTGAGACCGCCGATGTGCCAATCGGGCCATCTGATGCCTGCGTGGTACCCGTCGGCATGGGCGGAGGGCGTGATGGATCAACCGCAGGTCTCCCGGGCCGAGAGCTACAACCCGTGGAGCATCGTCAACCTGGTCTTCCAGCACCTGGCGGCCCAGGGACTGCACCCGGTTCTCGGCGAGACCGGGGACCCCGGCGCGCCTGCGGCACAGTTGCTGCGGGCGCTGGGGATCGAGCCGGCGGCCGAGGGCGACCGGCGGGTCTCCGCGAACGTCCAGCAGCACCTCGCCGAGGTTCGCGCGGCCGTGTTCGGCGAGGACTGAGGGCCGGTCCCCGGCCGGGGTGGGCGGTCGGGACCGGCCGTCTCATGTTGAGATCCGTGCCGCCGCCGCTACGCGATGTGATTCGGCGTACAGGGGCCGACGGCCCCACCGGACGGTGCGCCGCCGGCGAGGCCGGGTGCCGGCGGTACGACAAGGCGAACCCGGTTGAGGACGGATGAGCCTCAACCGACCCGAGTGACGGGTGAGGAGTGACCATGAGCCGTCAGAGCGTTGCGAAGGCTCACCAGAAGATCCAGGAGCTGTCCTGGGAGCCGATCTACCACGAGCCGGTGTCGCAGTACGGCACCGACTACACCTTCCAGAAGGCTCAGAAGAAGGATCCACTCAAGCAGGTCCTGCGCTCGTACTTCCCGATGCAGGAGGAGAAGGACCACCGGGTGTACGGGGCATCCGACGGCGCGATCCGCGGCAACATGTTCCGCCAGGTCCAGGAGCGCTGGCTGGAGTGGCAGAAGCTGTTCCTGAGCATCATCCCGCTGCCGGAGATCTCGGCCGCGCGGGCCATGCCGCTGCTGTTCCGCACGGTACCCAACCCGGAACTGCACAACGGCCAGGCGATCCAGATGATCGACGAGGTACGGCACTCGACGATCCAGCAGAACCTCAAGCGCCTCTACATGAACAACTACATCGACCCGGCCGGCTTCAATTCGAGCCTGCGCAACTTCCAGAACGACTACTGCGGCACCATCGGACGGCAGTTCGCCGAGGGGTTCATCACCGGCGACGCGATCACGGCGGCGAGCATCTACCTGACGATCGTGGCCGAGACGGCGTTCACCAACACCCTCTTCGTGGCCATGCCCGCCGAGGCCGCCGCGAACGGCGACTACCTGCTGCCGACGGTGTTCCACTCGGTGCAGTCCGACGAGTCCCGGCACATCAGCAACGGGTACGCCACGCTGCTGATGGCGCTGTCGGACGAGGGCAACCACCAACTCCTGGAACGCGACCTGCGCTACGCGTGGTGGAACAACCACCGGGTGGTGGACGCGGCGATCGGCACCTTCATCGAGTACGGCACGAAGGACCGCCGCAAGGACCGGGAGAGCTACGCCGAGATGTGGCGGCGGTGGATCTACGACGACTACTACCGCAGCTACCTGGTGCCGCTGGAGAAGTACGGGCTGGTGATCCCGCACGACCTCATCGAGGAGGCGTGGAACCAGATCTGGAACAAGGGGTACGTGCACGAGGTGGCGCAGTTCTTCGCCACCGGCTGGCTGGCCAACTACTGGCGGATCGACCCGATGACCGACAAGGACTTCGAGTGGTTCGAGTACAAGTACCCGGGCTGGTACGACCGGTACGGCAAGTGGTGGGAGAACTACAACCGGCTGTCCCGCCCCAACGGACACCACCCGATCGTGGGTGAGGACGTGGACTACCAGTACCCGCACCGGTGCTGGACCTGCATGGTGCCCTGTCTGGTGCGCGAGGACATGGTCATCGACGAGGTCGACGGGCAGGTGCGCACGTACTGCCACGAGGCCTGCCGCTGGACGGACACCGTGGCGTTCCGGCCGTCGTACCAGGGCCGGTCGACCCCGAACATGGGCCAGCTCATCGGCGCCCGCGAGTGGGAGACGCTGTACCACGGCTGGAACTGGGCCGACGTGGTCACCGACATGGGGTACGTGCGCGACGACGGCAAGACCCTGGTCGCGCAGCCGCACCTCGACCTCGACCCGAAGAAGATGTGGACGCTGGACCACCTGCGCCGCATGCCGCCGTTGCAGAGCCCGAACGTCCTGCTTAACGAGATGACGCCGGAGGAGCGTGCCGCGTTCCACGCGAACTACGTGCGCGGTGGGCCGGCCGGACGCCCGGCCCCGGCCGAGTCCTGATCGCGGCGTAGGACACAGACACCAGACATCAGGGGAGGGCCGCGGCCCGCGGTCGTGGCCCTCCCGTACCCGGATCCGCGGCGCGTGACCCGCGAGGGAGTCATGGCAGACAAGCATGTCGTGCGGTTTGAGCCGGTCGGCATCGAGATCGAGGTCGACGAGGAGCAGACGGTCCTGCGGGCCGCCGCCGAGCAGGGCATCATGCTCATGCACGGCTGCAAGGAGGGCCAGTGCGCCTCCTGCAAGTCGTTCGTGATCGACGGCGACGACATCGAGTTGGACCGGTACTCCACGTTCGCGCTGCCCGACTACGAGAAGGACGAGGGCTTCACCCTGCTCTGCCGGGCGCACGTCTACGAGGACGTGACGATCGAACTGCTCAACTACGACGAGGAGATGATCCGTTCGGGGCTGCCGATCCAGGAGGCGGTGGCCGAGGTGGTCGCGAACCGGCCGGTCACCCATGACCTGCGCCACCTCGTACTGCGGCTGATCGAGCCCCAGGAGATCAAGTTCTTTCCGGGGCAGTACGTCGACATCGCCGTCCCCGGTACGGACGCCAGCCGCTCGTTCTCGATGGCGAACACCTCCAGCCGGGAGAGCGGCGAGCTGGAGTTCGTCATCAAGGTCTACCCGGACGGGCTGTTCTCCCACTTCCTCGACGCGCAGGTGGCCGTGGGCGACCGGCTGCGGGTGACCGGACCGTTCGGGGTGTTCACCCTGCGCGACAGCGACGCCGACCTGGTGTTCGTCGGCGGCGGAGCCGGGATGGCACCGATCCTGTCTCTGCTGCGGTCGATGGCCGAGCGCGGCATCCGCCGGCGGGCCGCCTACTACTACGGCGCCCGCACGCGGCGGGACCTGTGCTTCGAGGATGAGCTGCGCGCCCTGGAGGCGACGCTGCCCGGCTTCCGGTACGTGCCGGCGCTGTCCGAGCCCACCGAGGGCGACGGCTGGGCCGGCGAGACCGGTCTGATCACCGACGTGCTGGCGCGCCAAGAAAGCGACCTGGCCGGCGCGCACGCCTACGTCTGCGGGCCGCCGCCGATGGTGGAGGCGGCGATGCCGCTGCTCATCACGCTCGGCGTGGCCGACAAGCACATCTACTACGACAAGTTCACCACCACCGGTACGACAGAGGTTGGGGGAACGGCCCGATGACAACCGCTCAAGAACACACCGTGCCGAAGCAACGTAGCCTGCCGCAGCCCGTCTTCACCGACGCAGAGGCCGGGGCGAAGGAGTTCCCGGACTCCACCGCGCGCAGGTTCAACTACTACACGCCGCAGAAGCGCAAGCAGACCCACTACGAGGACGTGACCGTCGAGGTCCAGCCCGACCCGCGGCACTACCTGTCCCAGGGCTGGCTGTACGGGTTCTCCGACGGCCGGGGCGGCTACCCGCTGGACTGGACGGCGTGCAAGGCCTGGGGCTCCGACCGTCCGGAGCCGAAGCGGTACCCGGGTTCCGGCGGCAAGGGCTACGACTGGCCGGCGCACGGCTGGCACGAGTTCCGCGACCCCAACGAGGAGTGGGAACTCAGCCTGTACCGGTACAACTCGAACGTGGTCCGGCAGCTCACCCAGAACATCGAGGCCGCCCGGCAGGCCAAGGCGTTCGAGCAGTGGAACCCGAACTGGGTGCGCTTCGTGGAGCGCAACGTCGGCGCCTGGATGCACGTCGACCACGGACTGGGGCTGTACCTGTTCGCCAACGCCAACCGGCGCGCGCCGACGAACATGCACAACAACGCGATTTCGGTGAACAGCATGCACCGGATCCGCGCGGCGCAGGACCTGGCGCTGTACAACCTGACGCTGTCCGAGGAGATCGACGGGTTCGACGGCGTGGCGCACCTCGACGCGTGGAACAACGACCCGGCCTGGCAGGGCGTGCGCGAGACCGCCGAGGAGTTGACCGCCATCGACGACTGGTGCGAGGCCATCTTCGCCGCGAACGTGGTGTTCGAGCCGCTGGTCGGTGAGCTGTTCCGCAGCCACCTGGTGCAGCACGCGGCGCCGCGCAACGGCGACTTCGTGACGCCCACCGTGGTCGGCGCGGAGGAGTACGACTATGCCGAGCGGGACCTGCGCTACACAAGGGCGATGTTCGACCTGCTCACCGGCGACCGCGAGTTCGCCGACCACAACAAGGCGCTGATGGGGCAGTGGCTGTCCGCCTGGGTTCCGCGCTGCATCGCCGCGGCCCGCCGGCTGCAGCCGCTGTGGTCGCAGCCGGACGCCAAGCCGCCGCGCTTCGAGGACGCGCTGGACGCGGCGAAGAGCCGCCTTACCGGCATCCTGTCCGACCTGGACCTGAGCGCACCGAAGGAGTTGGCGCAGTGAGTACGTTCGTGATGGCCGAGAGTCCGTTCAAGGCGGACAGCACGGCATCCAACAAGTGTGGCTTCACCCTGATGAACAACCAGGTCGGCGTCGTGGTCGCCGAGGTCATGCGCGGCAAGCCCAACGTGTCGGTACTGCCGCTGCCGTCGATGATCCGGGTCGACGCGATCGGGCGGATGGACGTCGTCTACGACGAGATCTCCGAGGCGCTCGGCGAGGAGGCGGGCTACTTCGACGCCGCCGAGTTCGAGGAGAACATGTCGACGCACTACGGCCGGATGATCCACGAGGACGATCGCACGATCATGTTCGCCAACCCGGAGGACGCGGCCGAGTACATCGGATTCGACCTGCGGGCCGGGTAGGGAGGCAACCGTGTACGAGAAGGACGGCGAGAAGTACTTCGTGGTCGACAGCCACATGCACTACTGGAATGCGGCACCGGACAACTGGGTGCCGGGTGCCGAGCAGTACGCCAAGGGCTGGATCGAGTGCTTCCACGCGTACCAGGGGCTCGGACCGGCCGAGACCCACTGGCCGATCGAGAAGTTCCAGAAGTACTCCGAGGAAGACCTCATGCGCGACGTCTTCGCCGACGGGTACGTCGACGTGGCCGTGTTCCAGCCGACGTACCTGAAGGAGTGGTACAAGGAGGGCTTCAACACCACCGAACGCAACGCCGCCCTGGGCGAGAAGCACCCGGGCAGGTTCATCGCCAACACCCGGTGGGATCCGCGCGAGGGCGACGAGGGCCTCAAGGCGCTCAAGGCCAACGTGGAGCGCTACGGATCCCGGGGCGTGAAGCTCTACACCGCCGAGTGGCGGGAGGGCTCACGCGGCTGGACGCTGAAGGACCCGGAGGCGTACCGGTACCTGGACGCCTGCCGGGAACTCGGCATCGTCAACATCCACGTCCACAAGGGACCGACGATCTGGCCGCTGGACAAGGATGCCTTCGATGTGTCCGATGTGGACCACGCCGCGACGGACTTCCCCGAGCTGAACTTCATCGTCGAGCACGTGGGTCTGCCGCGCATCGAGGACTTCTGCTTCATGGCGACGCAGGAACCCAACGTGTACGCCGGGCTGTCCGTGGTCATCGGCGGGCTCATGCACTCCCGGCCGAAGTTCTTCGCGAAGGTCATGGGGGAGCTGCTGTTCTGGGTCGGTGAGGACAAGATGACCTTCGGCAGCGACTACGGGATCTGGGAACCGAAGTGGCAGATCGAGGGCTTCGTCGACTGGGACTACCCGAGCGACGAGTTCTCCGACTACCCCCGGGTCACCACGGCCACCAAGAAGAAGATCCTGGGCCTGAACGCGGCCCGGCTCTACGGCATCGAGGTACCGGCGCAGTACCGGCTGGATTCCGGCGAGGGCGTACCGGCCCAACGGGAGGCCGCCCAGCTGGTCGAGCCGTGATGACCGGCACCACCGCGATGACCGGACGGGAGCGGGTGGAGGCCCCGGCCCCCGGGCAGGAAGACGTCCTCGCCGCGCTGGAGACGGTGCGCGATCCGGAACTGGACGAGCCGATCACCGCGCTCGGCTTCGTCACGGAGTGCACCGTCTCCCCGGCCGGGGAGGTGCGGGTACGGCTGCGGCTGCCGACCTATTTCTGCGCGCCCAACTTCGCGTTCCTCATGGTGGCCGACGCGTACGACGCGGTCTGCGCCACCGGCGGCGTGCGCCGCGCCGACGTGGTGCTCGAAGACCATTTCGCCGCCGACGCCATCAACGGCGGGGTGGCCGCGCAGGCCGGGTTCGCCCGGTCGTTTGACGGCCAGGCCGTGGGGGAACTGGACGAGCTGCGCGCGGACTTTCTGCGCAAGGCGGTGCTGGCGGGCACCGACCGGGTGTGCCGACCGCTCGTCGACGCCGGCGCGACGCCGGCCCGGCTCGCGGTGCTGACCCTCGGCGAGGTACCCGCCGGCCGGGACCTCGACCGGTTGCGGCGCCGCCGCGCCGAGCTGGGGCTGCCGGCCGGCGACGGCGACCCGCTGCTGATCGAGCCGTCGACCGGGGTACCGGTCGGGGCCGGCGCGGTACCGCTGCACCTGCGCCGGGCCCGCCTCACCCGGGTCGGTGTCGAGGCGAACACCGGCATCTGCCGGGGCATGCTCCGGCACAGGTACGCCGATGCGGGACAAGGCGAGGAGGAGGAGCCATGAAGGCCGTCCGGCTGCACGGGTACCACCAGCAACCCGTGGTCGAGGAGGTACCGGAGCCGTCCGTCAGTGGGCCGCTCGACGTCGTCGTGAAGATCGGTGGCGCCGGGGTGTGCCGTACCGACCTGCACATCATCGAGGGCCAGTGGGCCGACGCGATGCACCCCGAGCTGCCGTACACGATCGGGCATGAGAACGCCGGCTGGGTGCACGAGGTCGGCGCCGCGGTCACCAACGTGCAGGTCGGCGACACCGTGATCCTGCACCCGACGCCGACCTGCGGGCTGTGCCGGGCCTGCCGGGCGGGCCAGGACATGCACTGCGTCAACAGCTCCTTCCCCGGCCTGTCCGGCGACGGCGGGATGGCCGAGTACCTGCTCACCTCGGCGCGGACCTGCGTCAAGCTCGACGCCCAGACCCGCCCGCAGGACGTGGCGGCGCTGGCCGACGCCGGCATCACCGCCTACCACGCGGTCCGCAAGGCCATCCCGCTGCTGTACCCGGGCACCACGTGCGTGCTCATCGGCGCCGGCGGTCTCGGCCACATCGGCATCCAGTGCCTGGCAGCGCTGACCGCGACCACGATCATCGTGGTGGACCGCAACGCCGACGCCCTCAAGCTCGCCGCGCAACTGGGTGCCCATCAGACCGTGCTCGCCGACGGCGGCCAGATCGACGCCGTCCGGGCGCTGACCGGTGGCGCCGGCGCCGAGGTGGTCCTCGACTTCGTCGCCGAACAGGGCGCCGAGCAGGACGGGTTCGCGATGACCGCGCGGGCCGGCTCGTACTACGTCATCGGGTACGGCGGCACGGTCCACATCCCGACGCTGGACATCATCTCGACGGAGCGCAACGTCATCGGCAACATCGTCGGGGCGTACAACGAACTCGCCGAGCTGATGGTCCTGGCCCAGTCCGGGAAGGTCACCCTGCACACCAGGGCGTACCCGCTGGACGCCGCCGCCGACGCGCTCGCGGATCTGGACGCCGGGCGCGTACGGGGCCGCGCCATCCTCGTCCCCTGATCTCCGATTCCCACCCCTTTCCCGCAGTCCCCGTAGTCACCGCACGCACCCAACCTCCCGGGAGTACCGATGGCCAAGGAACTACGCTTCGGGCCACAGGCCCGCGGCCTGCTGACGGCCGGTGTCGACCAGCTGGCCGAAGCGGTGAAGTCGACGCTCGGGCCCAAGGGGCGCAACGTCATCCTGGAGAAGATCACCGGGACGCCGGTGGTCACCAACGACGGCGTGACCATCGCCCGCGAGATCCATCTGAAGAACCAGTTCGAGAACATGGGCGCCCAACTGGTCAAGGAAGCCGCGATCAGGACCAACGACATCGTCGGCGACGGGACGACCACGGCGACCGTGATCGCGCAGGCGATCGTGCACGAGGGCATGACGGCGATCGACTCGGGTGCCAATCCGGTCCTCGTCAAGCGGGGCATCGACCTGGCCGTCGCCCGGCTCGTCGAGCACCTGCGGAAGGTGGCGCACCCGGTGGTGACCGAGGAGGACTACGCCCGGGTGGCGGCCATCTCGGCCAACGACGACGACACGGTCGGCGCGGTGATCGCCAAGGCGCTGCACACCGTCGGCGACGGGGGCATCGTCACGGTGGAGGAGTCGAACGCGTACGGGATGAGCGTCGACTTCGTGGAGGGGTTCCAGTTCGACAACGGGTACCTCTCGCCGTACATGGTGACCAACCCGGCCAGCCTCGAAGCGGTGGTGGACGACCCGTACATCCTGCTGTGCAGCGAGAAGATCTCCAAGGTGCAGCAGTTGATGCCGCTGCTCGACAAGATCATGCGGGCGCCCCGACCGCTGGTCATCGTCGCCGAGACCGTCGAGGGCACGGCGCTGAGCATGCTGGTGCACAACCACGTCAACGGCATCTTCCGGTGCGTCGCGGTGCGGGCACCCGGCTTCGGCGACCGGCGGCTGCACAAGCTGGAGGACATCGCGGCGCTGGTCGGCGGCGCGGTGTACAGCCGGCAGAGCGGGTTCACCCTGGAGACCATGACCATCGACCAGCTCGGCCGGGCCGACCAGGTCCGGGTCGACGCGGAGCGCACCGCCATCGTCGGCGGCGCCGGCCCGCGGGACCACGTGCGGTTCCGCCTCGACCAACTGCGCGCCGAACTGGGGCGGGCCACCTTCGGTATCGACGAGGACGTGCTCACCGAGCGGATCGGGTCGCTGTCCGGCAAGGTCGCGGTCATCAGGGTCGGCGCGCCGACCAACGCCGAGCTCAAGGAGTTGCAGCACCGGGTCGAGGACGCGCTGTCGGCGACCCGGGCCGCGATGGCCGAGGGCATCGTGGCCGGCGGCGGCGCGGCGCTGCTGCACGCCGAGGGCGCGCTGGCCGACCTCCAGGTGAAGGACGACAACGCGGTCGGGGTCGAGATCGTACGGCGGGTGCTGACCGCGCCGGCGTACCTCATCGCCACCAACGCCGGGTACTCCGGCGAGGAAGTGGTCGCGCAGATCTCCGGGCTGGGTCGCGACGACGGGTTCGATGCCCTGCAGGGGCGCTACGGCAACATGATCGAGATGGGCATCGTCGATCCGCTGAGGGTGGCCCGTTCGGCGTTGCAGAACGGCGCCTCGGTGGCCGGGCTGCTGCTGACCACGAACACCCTGATCGCCGAGGAGCAGACCCCCTGGGGCGGCAGCCCCGCGCTGATGACCGAGTACGGCGCGCTCGACGAGGGGCTGCACCAGCCCTCGCCCGACTCCAGCACGCCCCAGTCGCTCGGGCTCGGCCCCTCGGTCGGCTGACCGTGGTGCCGCCCGCCGGGGAATCCGCGCTTCAGACCCCGCCGGCCGGCACGGCGCCCCTTGACCTGGGGGTGCCCTCGCCGGCCGGCCCGGCGCTGCCGGACGCGCCGGCGGCCGGGACGGCCCGGCCCGCGCTGCACGTACTGCGCTCCCGGGGCCGGCTGCGCGGCGTGGTGGCCCTGCTCGGGCCGGCGTTCGTCGCCGCGGTCGCGTACGTCGACCCCGGCAACTTCGCCACCAACGTGACCGCGGGAGCCACCTTCGGGTACGCGCTGGCCTGGGTCATCGTGGTGGCCAACCTGATGGCCATGCTCGTGCAGTACCTGTCGGCCAAGGCCGGCCTGGCCACCGGGCGCGACCTGCCCGAACTGTGCCGCGAGTACCTGCCCCGCTCGGTGTCCCGCGGCCTGTGGGTCCAGGCGGAACTCATCGCCATGGCGACCGACCTGGCCGAGTTCGTCGGCGCCGCGATCGGGCTGAACCTGCTGTTCGGCGTGCCGCTGTTCCCGGCGGGGCTGCTGACCGCCGTGGTCGCCTTCGCGATCCTGGCGCTGGAGCAGCGGTACGGTCCCCGCCGCTTCGAACTGGCTATCGGGGCCCTGCTCGGCATCGTCTTCCTGGGGTTCGCCTACGACCTGTTCGCGGTCGGGGCGGATCCGCCCCGCATCGCGGCCGGCCTGGTGCCCGGCTTCCCCGGCGGCGACAGCGTAATGCTGGTGGCCGGCATCATCGGCGCGACCGTGATGCCGCACGTGGTGTACCTGCACTCGGCCCTCACGAAGGCGCGGGTGTCCTGCCGCGACGAGTCCGAGCGGCGTGAACTGCTGCGCTTCCAGCGGCTGGACGTCCTGGTCGGGCTCGGCATCGCCGGCCTGATCAACCTGTCGATGCTGGTCATCGCGGCCTCGCTGTTCAACCGGGCCGGCATGGTGCACCTCGACTCGATCGAGGCCGCGCACGCCGGGCTCGGCCGGCTCGTCGGCGGCGGTGCGGCGCTGGCGTTCGCGGTCGCCCTGCTCGCCTCGGGACTGTCGTCGTCCAGCGTGGGCACGTACGCGGGGCAGATCGTCATGCAGGGGTTCATCCGCCGCCGCATCCCGCTGGCGGTCCGGCGCGGGCTCACCATGCTGCCCGCCCTGGTGGTGCTCGGGCTGGGGCTGCCGGCCACCGCCAGCCTGGTGGTCTCGCAGGTGGTGCTGTCCTTCGGCATCCCGTTCGCGCTCGTACCGTTGGTGGCGCTGACCCGCCGCAGGGACATCATGGGCTCGCTGGCGAACCGGCCGCTGACCACCGCGCTCACCGCCGGCATCGCATCGGTGATTATCGTGCTGAACGGGTACCTGCTCTACGCCACGTTCACCGCGGTACTGCGAGGGTAGATGCGCGGTCTTGGCCGATACCCCGTACGCACGGCTAGAATTCCGCCCGTGCCCGCCTCCGGCCTGTACCGCGCGTTCGTGTTGCTGGAATTGGTGCTGGGCGCCGCCACGTTCGTCGGCCTGCGGTTGATCCGCGCCCCCTACGGCCGGTACCTGCGCCGGGGGTGGGGTCCGGCGGTCCCGGCCCGGCTGGGCTGGCTGCTCATGGAGAGCCCGGCCTGCCTGGTGTTCGCCGGTGTGTACGCCTTCGGTCCGCATCGTGGCGACCCGGTGCCCCTCGTCCTGCTCGGCCTGTGGCAGGTCCACTACGTGCACCGCGCGTTCGTCTACCCGAGACTGCTGCGCGGCGGCACCCGGATGCCGCTGACCGTCGTGTCGCTCGCCGTCACGTTCAACGTTCTCAACGCCTCCATCAACGCGCGCTGGGTGTCCGCCGGCGGCGACTATCCGCTGCGCTGGTTCGCCGATCCCCGGTTCCTCGCCGGAGCCGTGCTGTTCGGCGCGGGACTGGTGCTCAACCTGAGCGCCGACCACACCCTGCGGTCGCTGCGCGGCCCGGGGGAGACCGGCTACAAGGTGCCGCGCGGTGGCGCGTTCCGCTGGGTGTCGTGCCCCAACTACCTCGGCGAGATCGTGGAGTGGAGCGGCTGGGCGCTGGCCACCTGGTCCGTACCGGGCCTGGCGTTCGCGGTGTACACCGCGGCGAACCTGGTTCCCCGGGCCTTGGACCACCACGGCTGGTACCGGGAGCGTTTTGTCGACTACCCGCCGGGCCGGCGGGCTCTGATCCCTTACGTCCTCTAGGAGCGTCGATGAAGGTCCTGCTCACCGGCGCCTCCGGCAACATAGGCTCGCACACCCTGCCCCACCTGGTGCGCCGCGGTCACGAGGTGCGGTGCTTCGCCCGGCTCAGCACGGTGAACCGGCGGCTGGCCCGGCAGTGGGCACCCGAGGCGCAGGTTGCCTGGGGCGACGTCACCGACCCGAACGCGGTGGCGCGGGCGGTGGAAGGCATGGACGCGGTCGTCCACCTCGCCGCGATGATCCCGCCGCTCGCGGACGAGCGCGCCGAGCAGGCGCGGGAGGTCAACGTCGGCGGTACGGCGAACGTGGTCGCCGCCTGCCTCGCCCAGCCCTCGGCGCCGCGGCTGCTGTTCAGTTCCACGTTCGACGTCCACGGCTTCACGCTGGACCGGCCGCCGCCCCGGCACGTCGACGACCCGCTCGTGGCGACCAACCCGTACACGGCGCACAAGATCGAGGCCGAGGCGATGATCCGGGCGTCGGGCCTGGAATGGGCGATCTTCCGCCTGGCCGACGTGCCCATCCTCAGCGTCCGGGAGCCGCATCCGATCATGTTCGAGATCGGCCTGGACAACCGGATCGAGTCGCTGCACGCCGACGACGCCGGCCTGGCGCTCTGCAACGCGCTGGAGACGCCGGCCGTGTGGCGTCGGGTGCTGTTCGTCGGTGGCGGCCCGTCCTGCCAGCTCACCTACCGCGAGTACCTGACCAGGATGCTGGGCGCGATGGGTGTGGACCCGCTGCCGGACGACGCCTTCAGTTCCGCGCGCTACGCGACCGACTGGCTGGACACCGAGGAGAGCGAACGGCTGCTGCGCTACCAGCGCCACACGTTCGACGACATCGCCGAGGAGGTCGCCAGCAGCCTCGGCTGGAAGCGCCGCCTGGTGCCGCTGGCCACCCCGCTGGCCCGCGCGGCGATCCTGCGCCTGTCGCCGTACTACAAGGCGACGGCGCGGCTGCACCGCACCGGCCGGACGATACCCCGCCCGGCCCGGCCCGGCCCCGGGGTGGGATCCGGATCCTGACTTCCCGCAGTCGACGCGCCTGTCCGGCGGCCCGGGCGGGACGGGGCGCGCGACGGGATCAGGCGTCGGACGGGATCCGGTCGTCGGGCGTCGGCGGCCGGACGGCGTTGGTGAGCACCGGGCCGACCGTGCCGAGCAGCGTCCCCAGCGCGCGGCGCACCGTCGAGGCCGGACTGCCGTCCGGGTTCGGCTGCTGCCAGTGGTGCCCGATCAGCGAGGCGTAGACCGTCAGGGTCTGTGCGGCGGTCGCGAAGTCCAGCGTGCTCAGCAACTCGTCGGCCACCCCGAACGGCACGGACAGCGGCAGCGGCCCGCGGGCGTACTCCACCGCCCACACGCCGTCGGTGAAGTTCATCGCGCGGGCCTGGTTGGGTCCGACATAGACGCGGTCGGCCGGCTGGTAGACCCGCTTCTCGAACTGGCCCTCGCCGTAGTACCACATCTCACCGTCGATGACGGTGTCCCAGAAGCCGACCGCGTGACGCCCCGAGTGGCCCTCCGAGCCGATCGGAGTTCCCCAGATCATGATGTACTCGACCAGCGAGGCGTAATAGAGCTTCATCTGGATCATCGCGCCGCCGGCGTTGCTGAAGATCCAGGGCTGATCCAGGTCCAGCCGGTCGGGGTAACAGCTCTCCATCGCCTCGGCGAAGGCGTCGAACATGGCTGGCTTCGGCTTGCCCAGGCAGGCCAGCGCGCACTCGTGGACGGTGTCGGGGTCGAACACGTGGGCCATCTGCTCGCTCCTCATCGGTGGGCGTGCACTCCCCGACATTGTTCCGGTTTCCGGGTGCGGCGCAATCGTCCACTGTGGACGACGGCGCGGCCCGCTTGTACTGCGACGAGCAGGTGCCAGACGACCGGTACAGCTTCCCGAAGTCCGAGAACTGGAAGTTGCGGATGGCTGTCTCCCAGGAAGCGGCCACCGGTCCGGCAACGACGGCGTTGTGCAGGTTTGTCGCGGTATGCCGGCCCCGGGCGGCGGAGGGCGTTCGGTACCTCGAATAGAATTCGCTAAGCCGAACTAAGCGGAGGCCACGTCGGATCCGCCCCGAGTTGTGGGCAATGATGTGGGCCGGACCGCCGGCCGAGGAAGGGTCGCTAGCATCCGTAGGACGCCGTTCGAGCGCGGCCGATGAGGTGGGGAGACACCTAGCGTGTTTGGTACCGATGTGGCCGAGAGCAAATCCGACGCCACGGTGGGGACGCCACGCGGGCTCCTTGTCGCCAGAATGCTGGGCTCCGTGCGCTCGGTCGGCCCGATCCTGATCGATGCCGATCGCAGTGCCCTGCCCGGCCGGGTGTTGTCGATCCTGTCGCTGGCACCGGTGTGCGTGCTGACCGGGTGGGTGCTGGCGGCGTTCCCGCTCGCGGCGCTCGGCGTGTTCCGGCCGCTCGTGGTGATCCCGGTGGCGACGGTGGGCGCCGTGATCGTGCTCTGGATGGGCCTGGCACTGCTACGTGCGCCGCGGCCCGCGATCCGGGCCCCGTGGTGGTCGGTGGTGGTCACCACGGCGATCGCCGTCGGCTTCGGGTTGTTCACCGCCTTCACCCACAGCGAGCACGTCATCCCGCGCCGTGACGCCGGTTCGTACATCCAGATCGGGTACTGGCTCGCCCACCACCAGGCGCTGACCTACCCGTTCCCGGCCGCCGCGTTCGGACCCTCACCCGGCAATCTGGGCTTCGGCAGCCCCGCGTTCTACGAGCACGGCACCGTGCTCGTTCCGCAGTTCATGACCGGCTGGCCGATCCTGCTCGCCGCCGTCGACTGGGGCTGGGGCTGGGGCGGCATGCTCGTGCTGCCGGCGGCGGTCGGCGGCTGCGCGATCCTCGCGGTGGCGGGACTCACCGCCCGCCTGGTCGGCGCGTGCTGGGCGCCGCTCGCCGCACTCCTGCTCGCCTGCGTCTGGCCGGTGCTGCGGGTGGCGCAGAGCACCTTCTCCGAGCCGCTGGCGCTGCTCATCCTGGCCGGCGGCAGTTGCCTGCTCGTCGACCTGGTGCTCGCCGCGAAAGCGGACGCCGCCGGGCAGATCGCCGACCGTGACACCAACCGGATCCGCCGGCTCGCTTTCGTCGCGGGGCTCGTGCTCGCCGGCGGTGAACTGGTGCGGCTGGACTTCGGCATCGACTTCGCGCTGACCCTGCCGGTACTGGCTGGGTTGTGGCTCGTCTGCCGCCGCGCGGTGTGGCCGTTCCTGGTCGGCGCGGCGATCAGCGGCGGCCTGGGGCTGGTCGACGGTGCCTTCGTCACCCGGCCGTACGTGCAGGTCAACATGTCCTCGGTCAAGCTCATGGTCGTGGCGATGGTGGCCGTCATCGTCGTGACGCTCGCCGGCATGCTCGTCGCGCGGCGGTACGGCCGGTCGCTGTGGGCGAGCCGATGGTGGCGGCTGGTACCGATCGCCGGTGGCGTTGCCGTACTGGCGGTCGCCGTCGGCTTTCTCGTCCGGCCGTACGTCTCGGTGGACCACTCCGTCACCGACGCCGGTGTCCGGCAGTTCACCGAGACGGCGCAGCGCCGGCTCGGGCTCCCGCTGGACGGTACCCGCGGCTACGGGGAACAGAGCCTCTGGTGGGTCTCCTGGTACCTCGGCTGGCCGGTGCTCGCCGCCGCGCTGGCCGGGGCGGTGGCGCTGACCACCCGCGTGCTGCGCGGCCGGGATATCGCCTGGGCCGGCGTGCTCCTGGTGTACCTGGGCTCATCGGTACTGACGCTGCTGCGTCCGGGCATCACGCCCGACCATCCGTGGGCGGACCGCCGACTGGTCGTCGAGGTACTGCCGGGCATGGTGCTGTTTGCCACGTGGACAGTCGCGGCCGTCAACCGGTGGCTGCGTTCGCTGGCGCCGCGCCACGGATCCGGAGCCGTCGGGCCGGCCGCCGTCCGGCGTTGGGCCGCGCGCGCCGGCGTCATCGGGCTCGCCGCGCTGCCGTGGGCCGCGACGGCGGTGGTGGTCGTCGTCCTGATCGCACCCGTGTGGAGCGCGACCAGACCGGTGGCGAAGGACCGGACCGAACTGGGGGAGTTGGCCGCGATGGCCGGAGTGTGCCGCGCGTTGCACACCAACGATTCCGTCGTCCTGACGGACACCCTCTGGGCGCCGACGATCCGGGCGCAGTGCCACGTGCCGGTCGCGTATCTGATCGACCCGACAAGGGCCGCGCTCAACCAGGTGACGGCGAGCATCAGGTCGGCGGGCCGTACGCCGGTCATCGCCGGTACGCAGCACGACGCACTCAGCGCCCTCGGTCTGGAGCCGACCCGGGCGGTCCGTCTCAAGACGCAGCAGGATCAGCAGCAGTTGATCCAGCGCCCCGACGGCACGATGCCGCTGATGCTCGACTTCTGGCTCGCCCGGCCCTGACCGCGGCGACACCGGGGCTCGCCGCGCTGCGCGTGACCGTGACGGTGCCGTGCGTGACCACGACGGTGGAGGGAGCCTTCACAAGCGGCCTTGGAAAGCTCGCCGGCCACGGTAGGACTATTGTCGGTTGACGGGGCCAGGGCGAAGGCTGCGGAGCTACGGCGCCGTCGGACCGGTGTCTCGGCCGAGTAAAGCGGAATCCGATGCAATGATGGGAGTCGGAAAGGCGATGCTCGCCGACCCGGAACAGACAGCTATCCTGCCCGGTACTCTGGCGCTTCCACCCCTCGGCGAGAATGCTGACGCACCGCCGCCACGCGTCACCATCGTCCTGCCGTGTTACAACGAGGAAGCCCACGTCCGGGTGGAGATCGCGCGTATCTGCGAGGCGATGGACGCCTCGGGCTACAGCTATGAAGTGCTCGCCGTTGACGATGCGTCGACGGACTCGACACTCGGCGTGTTGCGTGAGGCCGAGGTGGCGTACCCGAACGTGAGGGTGGTTCCCTTCCTGCGCAACGGCGGCGCGGGCACCGTGCGCCGGATCGGCTCCCAGGCGGCGCGCGGCGACATCGTGGTCTGGACCGACGCGGACATGACCTACCCCAACGAACGCATCCCGGAACTCGTGCGGCTGCTGGACGACAATCCCGCCATCGACCAGGTGGTGGGGGCGCGTACCAGCGAGGAGGGCACCTACAAGTTCCTGCGGGTACCGGCGAAGTGGTTCATCCGCAAGGTCGCCGAGTGGCTGATCGCCCAGCGCATCCCCGACCTCAACTCGGGCCTGCGCGCGTTCCGGCGTGAGGTCGCGCAGCCGTACCTGCGGCTGCTGCCCCCCGGGTTCTCCTGCGTCACGACGATCACGCTGGCTTTCCTGTCCAACCAGCACGACATCTACTACCTGCCGATCGAGTATTCGAGAAGATCGGGTAGCTCGAAGTTCCGGTTCGTCACCGATGGGTACCGCTACATCCTGCAGGTGCTGCGCATGGTGATGTACTTCAACCCGATCAAGGCGCTCATGCCGCTCGCGCTGTGGCTGCTCGCCATCGGCGTGGTCAAGGCGGTCGTGGACATCGCCGTGCATCCGGTGCGGCTCGCCACCAACACCGTGCTGGTCTTTCTCACCGGTCTGATCATCGGCTCGCTCGCGCTGCTCGCCGACCTCATCGTCCGGTCCAGACCCGACTAACTCCCCGCCTCCCCGGCGCCGGCGAGCCGGGCGCGCACCACGAGACCCGTACCGGCGTTGGGGAAGGCGCGCTGCGTCAACCGGAAGGGCGCCGTACCCCAGCGCGCGGCCGTCCCGTACGCGCCGCCGCTGGGCTGGAGAAGCCGCCCGGATCCGGCGGTACGCTCCTCGACCGACATCGTGGACAGCCGGGCGACCCGGCGCCGGCCGATCGCATTGCGCGCGGCCTCCAGCAGGTACCCCAGCGGGGCGCCGTACTGGCGCACGTCGATGTCGGTGAAGCCGCAGCGGCTCAGCAGCGCGGTCATGACCTCCGGGTCGTACCGGCGGAAGTGGCCGGCCATCTGGTCGGCCGGCCCGAACCGGCGCTGGTGGGCCGGCACCGAGAGCATCAGCCACCCGCCGGGGCGCAGCCGGGCGGCCCAGCCCGTCACCGCGGCCGCGTCGTCGTCGATGTGTTCGAGCACCTCGAAGGCGCAGGCCAGGTCGAAGGTCTGCGCGCCGAGTGTCTCGACGGTCACGTTGCGTATCTCGCCGGAGCCGCCGACCCGGGCCATCCGGCGCGCGGCGACGCTGTAGGACTCCGGATCGGGCTCGACGCCCAGGTACCGGTAGCGCAGAGCCAGCCGGGCGCCGAGCGCTCCCTGGCCGCACCCGATCTCCAGTACGTCCCGGATGCCGGGCGGCAGCATCCGGCCGATCAGGTCGAAGCGCAGCCAGGCGTTGGGGGTCAGCGGGGCGTGAGCGTCCAGCCCCCGCACCGCCTGCCGCGCTCCGGTCGCCGGTGCTCCGGTCGCCGGCGGTTCGGTCGGTGATGCTCCGGTCGCTGATGGCTCGGTCGATCGCTCGGTCACCTGCTCAGCCCTTCATCCGTGTCGCCTCCGGCGGTCGCGACCGCCGGACTGTGGTCTCTCCGGTCACCGGCGCGCTCGCCGAGTACCGCCGAAAGCCGGTCCAGCAACGGCGCGACGATCCGGG
>DASXOA010000004.1:0-35618 GCA_036494675.1 Rugosimonospora sp. | reverse complement strand
CAGGCCCAGGTGATGAACCTGCTGGAGAGCCTGCAGGACGAGTTCGGCCTGTCCTATCTGTTCATCGCGCACGACCTGTCCGTCGTGCGGCACCTCTCCGACCGGGTCGCCGTCATGTACCTCGGCCGGATCGCGGAGCTCGGCACCGACGAGCAGATCTACGACCACCCCACGCACCCGTACACCCAGGCGCTGCTGTCCGCGGTGCCGGTACCCGACCCGGAGGCGCGGGCGTATCGCGACATCATCCGGCTGGAGGGCGACGTACCGTCACCCGCCGACCCGCCGTCCGGCTGCCGGTTCCGGACCCGCTGCTGGCGTGCGCGGGAGCGGTGCGTGACCGAGGAGCCGCCGCTGGCGATGCGTGCGGCCGACCCGCACCCGAGCGCCTGTCACTTCGCCGAACTGCGCCGCGCCCCGGCCCACTGGTGAGCCGGGGCCCGGCCGCTGTGTCGCAGCCCCGACCGCTCAGTGGTAGAAGTGGCGCGTGCCGGTCAGGTAGAGCGTCACGCCGGCCGCCTGCGCCGCCGCGATCACGTCGTCGTCGCGTACCGAGCCGCCCGGCTGGACCACCGCCCGGACGCCGGCCTCGACCAGCACCTCGAGCCCGTCCGGGAACGGGAAGAACGCGTCCGACGCCGCCACCGAACCGGCGGCCCGATCTCCGGCCCGGGACACCGCCAGCCGGGCCGCGTCCACCCGGTTGACCTGGCCCATGCCCACGCCCACCGACGCGCCCTGCGAGGCGAGCAGGATCGCGTTGGACTTCACCGACCGGATGGCCCGCCAGGCGAACTCCAGGTCCCGCAGCGTCTGCGGGGACGCCGGATCGCCGGTCGCCAGGCGCCAGGTCGACGGCGCGTCGCCGGGAGCGTCGACGCGGTCCGCGGTCTGGGTCAGCACGCCCCCGGAGATCAGGCGCCACTCGACCGGCTCGGGAGTCCATTGTGGAGCGACGAGGATCCGCACGTTCTTCTTGGTGGCCAGGACGTCCACGGCTCCGTCCTCGTAGGACGGTGCGACGACCACCTCGGTGAAGATCTCGGCGATCTGCTTGGCCAGCTCGACCGTGACCGCCTGGTTGACCGCGATCACCCCGCCGAACGCGGACACCGGATCGCAGGCGTGCGCCTTGCGGTGCGCCTCCGCCACGTCCGCGCCGACCGCGATGCCGCACGGGTTGGCGTGCTTGATGATGGCCACGCAGGGCTCGCTGAAGTCGTGGGCCGAACGCCAGGCGGCATCGGCGTCGACGTAGTTGTTGTAGGACATCTCCTTGCCGTGCAACTGCTCCGCCTGGGCCAACCCGGCCGCCCGGGCCGGGTCGACGTAGAGGGCGGCCCGCTGATGCGGGTTCTCGCCGTAGCGCAGCGCCTCCTTCTTGCGCAGCGCCAGGCCGGTCGCCTCCGGCCACCAGCCGACCTCCGGCCCGGTCTCCTGAAGGGACAGCCAGTTGGCGACGGCGACGTCGTACTCGGCGATGCCGGCGAACGCGCGGGCCGCCAGGGCGCGGCGCTGCGCCAGCGTGGTGCCGCCGTCGGAGAGCGCCTTGACGATCAGCGGGTACCCGTCGATCGAGGTCACGACCGCGACGGTCGCGTGGTTCTTCGCCGCCGCCCGTACCATCGCCGGACCGCCGATGTCGATCTGCTCCACGCAGGCGTCGAAGTCCGCGCCCGAGGCGACCGTCTCGCTGAACGGGTACAGGCTGGACACCAGCAGGTCGAACGGCTCGATGCCGGCATCCTTCAGGGCGGCCGCGTGAGTGTCCAGGCGCAGATCGGCCAGCAGCCCCGCGTGCACCTTCGGGTGCAGCGTCTTGACCCGGCCGTCCAGCATCTCCGGGAAGCCGGTCAGCTCCTCCACCCGCTCCACCGCGATCCCCAGCGAGGCGATCCGGGTCGCTGTCGTCCCGGTCGACACGATCTGCACGCCGGCCGCGTGCAGCGCCCGCGCCAACTCGTCCAGGCCGGTCTTGTCGTACACGCTGATCAGCGCACGCCGGATCGGGCGTAGCTCGGTCATGGAATGGTGACCCTTCTCCCTCTGACGGTCCAGCCCTCCCGGACCAGTCGTCCTACCACGTCAACGAGCTGGCGCCGCTCGGCGACCTTGATCCGCTCGGTGAGGCTGTCCTCGGTGTCGTCGTCGTGCACAGGCACCGCCACCTGCGCGATGATCGGCCCGGTGTCGACACCCGCGTCCACGAAGAACAGCGTGGCTCCGGCGAGCTTGACGCCGTAGGCGAGCGCGTCACGCGGGCCGTGGATGCCGGGGAACCCGGGCAGCAGAGCGTTGTGCGTGTTCACGTACCGGCCGGCGAACTCGGTGAGGAACGCGGGGCCGACCAGCTTCAGGAAACCGGCCGAGACGACCAGGTCCGGCTCGTACCGGGCGACCGAGGCGGTCAACGCCCGATCCCAGTCCTCGCGGGCCGGATAGTCGGGAACCCGGTGCACGAACGTCGGTACGTCGCGCTTTGTCGCCCGTACCAGTCCTTCGATGTTCTCCCGGTCGGCGCCGACCGCGACGACGCTGGCGCCGTAGGCGGGGTCGGCCGCCGCGTCGAGCAAGGCCTGGAGGTTGGTACCGGACCCCGAAACCAGCACGACGAGCCGTGCGGTCATTCCGCCGCCTCCGCTGAGGCGAGCACGTCGGCGGTCATTCCGCCGCCTCCGCGGAGCCGAGCACATCCCCGATCACCGGGCGAACTTTACCGGTACCTTCCGGACCGGCGGCCACCGGCCAATACCCTGGTCGCGGCGGCCGCGATGACCGCGCCGACGGCGACCACCAGGGCACCCACCAGCCCGACCGACCACCCGGTCGGTCCGGTCGCCGCCAGCCGGCCGGAGCCGAGCGGACCGCCCGACGCCCAGGCGGCCAGGCCGAGCAGGATGCCGGCGGCGGGCCCGGCCGCCGCGGCCGCGCCGAGCAACGCGCCCCAGGTCGGCGCCGGTACGCCCTGCTCCGCCAGCCGGAGCCGCCGGCGGGCCAGCAGCCAGCCGGCCGCCATCCCACCCGCCATCGGCACCCCCAGCAGCGGCGCGGCCAGCCCGGAGACCGCGGTCGTGGGCAGCCCGGCGAGCACCGGGATGGCCGGCAGGGCACCCAGGCTCACCTTGGCGGCGCTGACCGTGGCCCCCGCCCCGACCACGAAGCCGGGGCCGACCAGATAGGCCATCGACCACACCGCGAGGTTGGGCGCGAAGACCAGGCAGAGCAGGGTGAGGCCGGCCTGCCCGGCGACACCGGTGTGGTACGCCGACAGCATCGTGCTCGCGTCGCCGCCGGCGACCGCGACCGCCATCCCGGCGACGGCCGCACCGGCCCCGAGTACGAGCAGCGCCGCGACGAGTCCGGTGCGCACCGCGTCCCGGGCCGGCATCGGCAGGCGGTTCCACCAGCCGGCGGCGATCCCGCTCTCGGCTGCCGCGCCGACCAGCGCCGCGACGAGGCCGAATCCAGCGAAGGTGAGCCCGGCCCGGATCGGGCCGATGGCCAGCCCGTCATCGTGTGCGGCGGCGGCCGCCACCGCGCCGAGCAGCCCGTACACGATCCCGACCATGGTGGCGGCCACCACCGCGAGGCGCAGCGGCCCCCGTTGCCGGGCACCGATCGCCCGGGCGGTGTGCACCCCGGCCCGGGCGACCCGCCAGGCGGCGAGCGCCGAGACCGCCAGCGGTACCAGGCCCAGCCGCCCGGCACTGGTACCCAGCGGTACCCCGTGGGCGAGCAGCCACCCCGCGGTACCGAACCGGAACACCACCGGTACCGTCGCGCCGCCGCCGACCAGGACGATCAGTCCGACCACCGCGACCACCGACAGGTACGACACCGCCGCGGCCCAGCCCGTGGTGACCGCGGCCGCGACCAGCACCGGTGCCCGTCGGCGGCGCACCGGCCGGCGTCGTTCGGGCGTCGTGGACCGGGCCCCACCACCGTTCCCCGGACGCCGACCACGGCTGGGTCCGCCGGACGCGGGCGCACCGGACGCCGAACGGGCCCCGGCGCCATCGGCCTGCCGGGGCACGCCGCCAGCGGGCCGTGCCGGCTGCGGAGTCGCGAGGGGCTTGTCGGGCCCGTCCTTGGTGGGGGTGCCTGCCATCGCCCCTGACTCTCTCAAACGTGAGACGGCCGGTCACGCGACCGGCCGTCTCACATGTGATTCATATCGGGAGCGTGCGCCCCGGGGGTCCGCTACCGCCGACGCTTCCCCGGGTCGGACCCGTCCCGCCGTTCAGAGCGACTGGATGACCTCACGCATCAGCGCGGCGGTCTCGCTGGGAGTCTTGCCGACCCTCACGCCGGCCGCCTCGAGCGCCACCTTCTTCGCGTCGGCCGTACCCGACGAGCCCGAGATGATCGCGCCCGCGTGGCCCATCGTCTTGCCGGGGGGCGCGGTGAAGCCGGCGATGTAGCCGACCACCGGCTTGGTCACGTTGGCCTTGATGAACTCCGCGGCGCGCTCCTCGGCGTCACCGCCGATCTCACCGATCATGACGATCGCGGCGGTCTCCGGGTCGTCCTGGAAGGCGGCCAGCGCGTCGATGTGGGTGGTGCCGATGACCGGGTCGCCACCGATTCCCACGCAGGTGGAGAAGCCGATGTCACGCAGCTCGTACATCATCTGGTAGGTGAGCGTGCCGGACTTGCTGACCAGACCGATCCGCCCCGGGCCGGTGATGTCGGCCGGGATGATCCCCGCGTTCGACGCGCTCGGCGAGGCGATGCCCGGGCAGTTCGGCCCGACGATGCGGGTCTTGTTGCCGTTCGCGACGTTGTACGCCCAGGCCGCGGTCGAGTCGTGCACCGGGATGCCTTCCGTGATGACCACGGCGAGCGGGATCTGCGCGTCGACCGCCTCGATCATCGCGGCCTTGGCGCCGGCCGGCGGCACGAAGATCACCGACACGTCGGCGCCGGTCTCCTTCATCGCCTCGGCCACCCCGCCGAACACCGGCACCTGCGTACCGTCGAAGTCGACCGTGGTGCCGGCCTTGCGCGGGTTGGTACCGCCGACGACGTTGGTACCGGCGCGCAGCATCCGCCGGGTGTGCTTGGAGCCCTCCGAGCCCGTCACGCCCTGGACGATGACCTTCGAGTCCTTGGTGAGCCAGATCGCCATGTCACACTCCATCCACGTCGCGGGCCGGCAGGCTCCCCGCGGAAACCGCGGCCAGCTCGGCGGCGCGCTGCGCGGCGCCGTCCATCGTGTCTACCCGTTCCACCAGCGGATTGCCGGCGTTGTCGAGGATCCGCCGGCCCTCCTCGGCGTTGTTGCCGTCCAGCCGGACGACCAGCGGCTTGGTGACGGCCTCGCCGCGCTCGCCGAGCAGCTTGAGCGCCTGGAGGATGCCGTTGGCGACCGCGTCGCAGGAGGTGATGCCCCCGAAGACGTTGACGAAGACGCTGCGCACCGCGGGGTCGGACAGCACGATCTCCAGCCCGTTGGCCATCACCTCGGCGCTGGCGCCGCCGCCGATGTCGAGGAAGTTCGCCGGCCGCACGTTGCCGTGCGCCTCGCCGGCGTACGCGACCACGTCCAGCGTGGACATGACGAGCCCGGCGCCGTTGCCGATGATGCCGACCTCGCCGTCGAGCTTGACGTAGTTGAGGTCGCGCTCCTTGGCCCGCTGCTCCAGCGGATCGACCGCGGAGGTGTCCTCCAGCGCTTCGTGGTCGGGGTGGCGGAAACCGGCGTTGCCGTCGAAGGTGATCTTCGCGTCGAGGAGGAGCACCCGACCGTCTGCCACCTTGGCCAGCGGGTTCACCTCGACCAGCGTGGCGTCCTCGGAGACGAAGGTCTTCCACAGCCTCTGCGCGATGGCCACGATCTGGTCGGCGACGTCGGCCGGGAAGCCGGCCCGCGTGACGATGTCACGGGCCTTGGCCTCGTCGACGCCGGCGTTCGCGTCGATCGGCTCCTGGACCACCTTCTCCGGCGCCTCGTGCGCGACCTGCTCGATCTCCATGCCGCCGGCCACGCTGGCGATGCAGAGGAAGGTGCGGTTCGCCCGGTCCAGCAGGTAGGAGAAGTAGTACTCCTCGACGATGTCGGCGGTCGTGGTGACCATGACCTTGTGGACCGTGTGGCCCTTGATGTCCATGCCGAGGATGTCGCGGGCTCGGGCCTCGGCCTCGTCCACGCCATCGGCGAGCTTCACGCCGCCCGCCTTGCCCCGGCCGCCGACCTTGACCTGGGCCTTGACGACCACGCGCCCGCCGAGTCGATCGGCGATGGCGCGTGCCTCCTCCGGGGTGGTGGCGACGCCGCCGTCCAGCACCGGCAGTCCATGCCGGGCGAACAGCTCGCGCCCCTGGTATTCGTACAGGTCCACGTTGCGCGTCCCGTTCCGATCGCGCCCGCCTTCTGCTAAGCCGGGCCTACGGCCCGAAGCCTAACCGCCGGTTTACCCGGGGCTGCGGGACGGGTACGCCGTGTGCCCTACCGCACAAAGAATTCGTACCGCCCGCGTAACCCGGCCACGGAGTCCTCGTTGAGAACAATGTCGACGCCGGGAACGGGGTCGATGACAAAGGCGGCCGATGCCCTGTCGGTCGAGGGGTGGCGGCGGGGCGTCGTGCATAGAGCGGCCGGACGTGTGAGGGGTGCGTCCGGCCGCTCCCTTTTCCTTTGCCGACTGATGCCGGCTGATAAGCGTGACCGGGGCGTACCGCACAAAAGCGCCGGACGGTCAGGAAACCGACGTGGCGACGTGCTCCCTCACCCAGTCCACAATGGACTGTGTGGTCGCACCCGGGGTGAAGATCTTGGCGACGCCGATGCGCTCCAACTCGGGGATGTCCGCGTCCGGGATGATGCCGCCGCCGAACACCACGATGTCGGTCGCGTCGCGCCCGGCCAGCAACTCGACCACCCGCCGGAACAGGGTCATATGCGCTCCGGACAGGACAGACAGGCCGACCGCGTCGGCGTCCTCCTGGATCGCGGTCTCCACGATCTGCTCCGGGGTCTGGTGCAGCCCGGTGTAGATGACCTCCATGCCGGCGTCGCGCAGCGCCCTGGCCACCACCTTCGCTCCCCGGTCGTGGCCGTCCAGGCCGGGTTTCGCGACCACCACGCGGATCCGAGAACTCATCGCGGCACCACCCTCTCCGTCGGCCGGCACGGTCTCCACCGGCCGGCCGGTCCGACCAGCCCGGGACCGGTCCATGGCGCCACGGCCCGGCATCACCACTACAGTCTGCCGGAGGAACCTGAACGAACGCTAACGAGGGACGGACAGGCGCTATCGGTACCCGAATTACTTTACCGTAAGTACCACGCCGAACACTTAATGTGTTTTCGGGAAAACGAGCGCCGGCACCGAAGGTAACGAATTTCGCGCATCCATCTGGTGCGACGCACAACGGTACGGAGAAGTTGCGCGAGTGGCTTGTGTGGCTCGTAACAAATTCGCTACGGTGGCTCCTGTTGCCATCCGAGCGGCATCCGGATGACAACGCGGAGGCGATCACCGATCGGTCCCGACCGGGGATCCGCCGCCGGGCAATGACGCTGATTCGGAGGATGTGCGTGTCTTCTCGGGAAGATCGCGGTCGCTATCGTGGCCACCGCAGAGCACCGACTCCACCCCGGGCACGGTATGCGGCGGTGGCGACGACGGCCCTCGTGGGCGCGGGGATGGTCGCGCTGGCCACGGCCTCGTCCATGCCGGACGTCAAGGCCGACCCGGCCGCGCTGAACGCGGCCAACCTCTCCAGCTCCACGACCGGGGTCAACGCGGCGACCCGCCAGGCCAACGCGGACCGGGCGAACCGGGCTTCCGACCGATCCGACGCGATGGCCAGCGTGGATCAGATGATCCCGAACCTCTGGTTACTGCCGGTCAAGGACTACAGCATCGCCCCGGCCTCCGGAGCTCAGACGGGGATCGACCTGGCCGCGGCGGAGGGCACGCCGTTCTACGCGGCCCACGACGGCACCGTGAAGCTGGCCCGCTGGTGCGGCGGCTACGGGTACGCGGTCGAGGTGGACGCCGGCAACGGGACCACGATCCTGTACGGTCACGCCTCCACCCTCGCGGTCCAGGAGGGCCAGAAGGTGCACGCCGGCGATCAGCTCGGCCTCACCGGCAACAGCGGGTACTCGTTCAGCCCGCACCTGCACTTCGAGATCCAGCAGAACGGCAAGGCCGTTGACACGGTCTCGTTCCTGATGGCGCAGGGCGTGAACATCCCGCAGCACAACGAGGCGATCGACAGCTGACTTTCGAGAGCCGCCCTACACCCCCAGGGTGCGGGGCGGTTTTCCGTTCCCGCCGGACCGTCAGATCTTCTCGATCGAGCCTCAGATCTTCTCGATCGGCGCGTGCCGCAGCACGAGCCACATCGTCTGATCCCCGAAGTCGATCTGCGCCTGGGCCCGTGCGCCGGCGCCCTCGACCGCGACCACCCGGCCCAGCCCCCAGCGCTGGTGGTTGACCCGGTCTCCGGGTGCCACGCTGGGCACATCGGCGCCGGCCTTGCTCAGCTCGCTCGCTGTGGACAGGCCCGCCGCCGACGGGATGCCGAGCCGCTCCGCCAACCGGGCCGCCTTGGGCGTGTTGCCGGCGAACCGGTTGCCGGTGAACCCGGCCCGGCCGCCGACCCCGCCGCCGCTGCCGGACCAGGACGTGTAGGCGGCCTCCGTGCGCTCCCAGCGCAGCAGGTCGTCCGGAAGCTCCTCCAGGAACCGGGAGGCCGGGTTGTACTGCGGCTGCCCCCACGCCGAACGGGTCACCGACCGCGACAGGTACAGCCGGTGCCTGGCCCGGGTGATCCCCACGTACGCGAGCCGGCGCTCCTCCTCCAGCTCACGGTTGTTGCCCAGCGACCGCAGGTGCGGGAAGACCCCGTCCTCCAGCCCGGTGAGGAACACCACCGGGAACTCCAGCCCCTTCGCGGTGTGCAGGGTCATGAGCGTCACAACGCCCTGGTGGTCGGGGTCCTCCGACGGAATCTCGTCTGCGTCGGCGACCAGGGAGACCTGCTCGAGGAAGCCCGCGAGGGTGGGACCACCCCCGGCGGGGGGCTCGGCGACCGGAGCCGCGGCCGGTGCGGCAGCCCGTTCCGTACCCTCTCCGGCCTCATCCTCTCCGGCGGCCTCCTCCGCGGCGGCGGCGAGCGCGGCCGCGGTGGCCTCGGCCCGTTCGGTGTACTCCCGGGCCACGCTCACCAGTTCCTGGAGGTTTTCCACCCGCCCGGCATCCTGCGGGTCCAGGCTGTCCTCGATCTCGGTGAGGTACCCGGAGCGTTGCAGCGCCGCCTCCAGTACCTCCTCGGCCGGCGCGGTTTCGGCCAACTCGCGCAGCCCGTCCATCAGCGCGACGAAGTCGTTGATGCCGTTCACCGCACGGCTGGAGATGCCGGGCGCGTCGGCCGCCTTGCGCAGCGCGGCGCCGAACGAGATCCGGTCCCTTGTGGACAGTGCTTCCACGCACGCCTCGGCCCGGTCGCCGATGCCGCGCCTGGGTGTGTTGAGGATGCGCCGGATGCTCACCGTGTCGTCGGGGTTCGCGGTCGCCCGCAGGTAGGCCAACGCGTCGCGAACCTCCTTGCGCTCGTAGAACCGGACCCCGCCGACCACCTTGTAGGGCAGGCCGACCCGGATGAACACCTCTTCGAAGACCCGGGACTGGGCATTGGTGCGGTAGAACACCGCCACGTCGCCCGGCCGGGCCACCCCGTCGTCGCAGAGCCGGTCGATCTCCCGGCCGACCCAGTCGGCCTCGGCGTGCTCGGTGTCGGCCACATACCCGACGATCTGCTCGCCGTCGCCCTGCTCGCTCCAGAGTCGCTTGGGCTTGCGCTCGGTGTTGCGGTCGATGACGGAGTTCGCGGCCGACAGGATGGTCTGCGTGGACCGGTAATTCTGCTCCAGCAGGATGGTGCGCGCGTTCGGGTAGTCCCGCTCGAACTCGAGGATGTT
Source organism: Rugosimonospora sp. (assembly GCA_036494675.1). GTDB lineage: Bacteria > Actinomycetota > Actinomycetes > Mycobacteriales > Micromonosporaceae > Rugosimonospora. The sequence continues at coordinate 25,684 of DASXOA010000004.1, read as the reverse complement.
ACGGATGGTGGCGCCCCGGAACGCGTAGATCGACTGATCGGCGTCGCCGACCACGCACAGCTCGCCGCTGTCCCCGACAAGCTCCTTGACCAGCATGTACTGCGCCTGGTTGGTGTCCTGATACTCGTCGACCAGCACGTGACGGAACCGGCGGCGGTATTTCTCGGCCACCGCCGGGAACGCCTGGAGCAGGTGGACGGTCGTCATGATCAGATCGTCGAAGTCCAGCGCGTGCGCCTCGACCAGCCGGCGCTGGTAGAGCGTGTAGGCCTCGGCCACGGTCCGCTCGGCCGGCCCGCTCGCCCTGGCCGCGAACGTCTCGGGATCGATCAGCTCGTTCTTCAGGTTGGACACCTGGGCGGCCAGCGACCGGGCCGGGTAGCGCTTGGGGTCGAGGTCGAGCTCGCGCGCGACGAGTTGCATGAGCCGCCGGGAGTCGTCGGCATCGTAGATCGAGAAGGTCGACTTGAGGTTGGCGTGCTCGTGCTCGGCCCGCAGAATGCGCACGCAGGCGGAGTGGAACGTGGACACCCACATCATCCGGGCCCGCCCACCGACCAGCGTGGCGACCCGGTCCTTCATCTCACCGGCCGCCTTGTTGGTGAACGTGATCGCGATGATCTCGCCCGGATGCACGTCCCGGGCGGCCAGCAGGTAGGCGATGCGGTGAGTCAGCACCCGCGTCTTGCCGGAGCCGGCGCCGGCCACGATGAGCAGGGGCGAACCGGCGTGCACGACGGCCGCCCGCTGGGGTTCGTTGAGCCCCTCGAGAAGCTTGTCGGCGGCGTTTCTCCGGGCGCCGTCGCGCCGGCCGGAGTCGCGCCGGGCGGAGTCGCTGGAATGTCCGCGGTGCCCGTGGTTCTCGGAGGGCGACGGCGGGTTGGCGGGGGCGTCGAAGAGAGCATGCATCGCGCATTCGAGTCTATGCCGAGCCCCCGACAGAACGCGGCTGGCCGGCCGGGCCACAGGCCGCACGGCGTGTGGCCCGCGTGCACACCACCCCACCGGCCGGCCCAGGCCAGCGGGCGCCCGGACCAGCCCGCTAGGGTTGCCGCCATGACACCGCACGGCGTGGGTACGGCGGTCATCGTCACCTCGCTGCTCGCGGCCGCCTGGTGCCTGGTGACCACCCTGCGCAAGCGCCCTATCGGGATCGGCGAGCTGGTCGCCATGGGGGTCGCACAGGCCCTGGTCATCGCGCAGATCATCATCTCGGTGATCCATCTCGCACAGGGCCAACGGCCGCACGAGCTCGTCACCTTCGTCGGGTACCTCGTGGCGATCTTCCTGATCCTGCCGGCGGCCGGTGTGCTGGCACGGCTGGAGCCGACCCGCTGGGGCTCGCTCATCGCCACCATCGGCTGCCTTGTGGTGGCCGTCCTGATCGTCCGGCTCGACCAGGTGTGGACCGGCGTTGGCTAGATCCCAGTCCTCTCTCGGCCCGCTGGACCGGCCCGCCCAGAAACCTGGCGGCCCCAGGCCCACGAACGCCGGCCCGGGACGGGTCCTGGTCGCGGTGTACGGCCTGTTCGCGCTCGCCGCGACCGCGCGGGCGGGGGTGCAGATCGCGACCAAGTTCCACGAGGCACCGGTGGCCTACCTGCTCTCCGCGCTCGCCGGCGTGGTGTACATCCTGGCGACCGTGGCGCTGGCCCGCTCCGAGCGGCGGTTCGCGGTGCTCTGCTGCTCGGTGGAGCTGGCCGGGGTACTGGCGGTGGGTACCGCCAGCCTGGTCGACCGGGCCGCCTTCCCGGATGCGACGGTCTGGTCCGGTTACGGCCAGGGATACGGCTTCGTCCCGCTCGTCCTGCCGGTACTCGGCCTGCTGTGGCTGCGCCGCACCGGCCGGACTTGACTGATCCCCTTCGCGGGATGGCATACTCGTACCCGTGCACCATCAAGCGCGATTTTTCTACTACGGCACCGGGAGTCCGGCAGCCGTAGGTCGCGTCTGATCACATGACCTGCGAAACGCCCCGGGCTTCCGAGTCCGGGGCGTTTTGGCGCTCCGGGCCCTGGCAGGCCGGCGGCAGGAGACACCGAGGAGCAATCATGAGCGCGACCACTCTGGATGGCGCGACATCCGAATCCACCGAGGGCGGGTCGAACCCGGCCCCCGCGAACGGCCACATCAGCGACCTCCGCGAGCGGATCGACGAGATCGACGCGGCGATCATCGCGCTGTGGCAGGAACGGGCCGCGATCTCCCAGGAGGTCGGCAAGACCCGGATCGCGTCCGGCGGCACCCGCCTGGTGCTCTCCCGGGAGCGGGAGATCCTGAACCGGTTCCGGACCGCCCTGGGAGCCGACGGTACCCAGCTCGGACTGCTGATCCTGCGGGCCGGCAGGGGACCGCTGTAGGTCCGGCGGTAACGTTTTCGCTCGTGAGCTTCCCGCCTTCCGCGAAACCCATCTCCGACGCCCGGCGCGTCCTGGTGGTCTGTGCCCATCCGGACGATGTCGACTTCGGCGCCGCCGGCACCGTGGCCCGCTGGGTCGAGCAGGGGCTGGAGGTGACGTACCTGCTGGTCACGCGCGGCGACGCCGGCGGCTTCGACGACACGCCGCGCGACCAGATGCCGCTGCTGCGGGAGGCCGAGCAGTTGGCCGCCGCCAAGGCCGTCGGGGTCGAGCAGGTGGAGTTCCTGGACGGGTACGCGGACGGCACGGTCCAGCCGACGATCGAGTTGCGCCGGGACATCACCCGGGTGATCCGCGCGTACCAGCCCGACCGGATCCTGACCAACTCCCCGCTACGGCGCTGGGACCGCATCGCCGGCCCGAGCCACCCGGACCACCTCGCCGTCGGCGAGGCCACCACGTGCGCCATCTATCCGGACTCCCGCAACCCGTTCGCCTTCCCGGAACTGCTGCGCGACGAGGGGCTGGAGCCCTGGGTGGTCCGCGAGGTGTGGTACCAGGGCGGACCGGACCCCGATCTCTACGTGGACGTGACCGCCACGTACCCGCAGAAGATCGCCGCCCTGCTCGCGCACGTCACCCAGACCTCGCACGTCGACGTCGAGAGCCGGGTGCAGACGATGCTGGCCGGGAACGCGGCCGCCGCCGGGCTGCCCGAGGGCCGCCTGGCGGAGTCGTTCACGTGCCTGTCGACGGGCTGATCAGACGACGATCAACGGTCTGTGCTCGCCTCCGCCAAGGAACGGCTCCGGCTGCGCTCAGACCAGCCGCCGGTCGGCCGCCCACCGGGACAGCTCGTACCGGTTGGACATCTGGAGCTTGCGCAGCACATTGGAGACGTGTGTCTCCACTGTCTTGATGGAGATGTACAGCTCCTTGGCGATCTCCTTGTAGGCGTACCCGCGCGCCAGCAGCCGCAGGACCTCCCGTTCCCGGTTGGTCAACTGGTCCAGTTCCGGGTCGGCCATCGGGGCGTCGGGCCGGGCGGCGAACGCGTCCAACACGAACCCGGCCAGCCGTGGACTGAACACCGCGTCGCCCTCGGCCACCCGGCGGATCGCCGCGGCCAGGTCCTCCGGGGAGATGGTCTTGGTGACGTAGCCGCGGGCACCGGCCCGGATCAGCCCGATCACGTCCTCGGCCGCGTCGGAGACCGACAGCGCGAGGAATTTGATCTGTGGGTGGCTGCGCCGGACCAGGTCCAGGACCGCGCGGCCTCCCCCGTCGGGCATATGCACGTCGAGCAGCACCACGTCGGGGTTCGACGTGCTGATCGCGCTGACGGCCTGGCTCACCGTGCTCGCCTCGCCGATCACGTCCACGTACGCGCCCAGTTCGGCGCGTACGCCGGCCCGGAACATCGCGTGGTCGTCGACGAGAAAGACCCGCAGCCGCTCATCCATTCCTGTGTCCATCTCTGTCCTTCCGCTCCGGCACCGGCATGATGAGCCGGACCTCGGTGCCGTCGCCGGGCTGGCTACGGATCTCCGCCTTGCCGCCGTGCCGCTCCATCCGGCCGATGATCGATCCGCGCACCCCGTGGCGATCATTCTCCACTGTGGACAGATCGAAACCGACCCCGCGGTCCCGGACGAACACGGCGATCGAATCCTGCTCCACCTCGGCGTACAACGAGATGGTCTGGACCTTGGCGTGCTTCGCCGCATTGACCATGGCCTCGCGGGCGGCCGCGACCAGCGCACCGACCCGCTCGTCCACGCTGTGGTCGCCGACCACGACCGACTCCACCGCGATCGCGTAGGTGTCCTCGACCTCGGCCGCGGCCTCCTCCAGCGCGGCGGACAGCACCTCGCAGGGCGCCGCGACCGGCTTGTAGAGCCAGTTGCGCAGGCTGCGTTCCTGACCGCGAGCCAGCCGGAGGACGGTCTTGGCATCGCCGGGGTTGCGCTGGATCAGTGCCAGCGTGTGCAGGACCTGATCGTGCACCATCGCGGCCAACTCGGCGCGTTCCTGCTCGCGGATGCGGCCCTCGCGCTCGGCGCGCAACTGCGAGAACGTCCGCCACAGCAACGGCCCGATGACCAGGGCAACGCCGGCCAGCGCGACCGCCGCGAAGATCAATCCGTTGAGGATCGAACTGAGATTGGACGAGGAGAAGACCCGGAAGACGTACAGGGTGCCGATGATCCCGGTGACGATCAGCAGGCCGCCGCCGATCAACCGGAGCAGGTAGCTGCGCCGGTCGCTCTCGTCGAGCACGACGCCCAGCCAGGGCGCCTGCGGTAGCGTCTCCCGCCACTGCCGCCGCCGGCCCGGATCGGCCAGATGCCAGATCAACCCGGCGCCGACCGCGATCATCGCGATCAGCCAGCCGAGCGCGCCAGCGGCCCCGCCGCCGAACCCGGACAGCTGGGAGACCAGCACGATGCCGGCGGCCAGGGCCAGGAACGGCACCGCGAGCCGCCGATCCCGGCCGGCCGGGCGATCCCCCAGCGGACCGGGCGCCACCGGCAGAACCGCCCAGAACGCGGCGTACAGCAGGGCGCCGAGCCCATTGATCGGCAGCAGCACGATGAACGCGATGCGCACGGCCAGGGTAGGCAGCCCGAGATGGGTCGCGATGCCGGACGCCACCCCGGCGACGACCCGGTGACCGGGGTCGCGGTACAGGCGGCGGACGGTGATCAACGGTGTTCCCTTCGATTGACTGCTCAGATCGTCACATGGAAACAGTGCCGCTGACCACGGGGACGTCCCCTAGCCCGTTTTCAGGGTCCGGTCAGGGTCCGCACCGGAGGTCGGGTGACCGGTACGGGGGCGAGGATCGGTACATGACGAACAAGGCTGCCCCGGACGAGCCGGACCGGGACCACCCGCCCACCGGGCCAGTTGCGGTGCCGGCCGGGAGCGATTCGACCGCGCCGGCAGGCGGCGGGATCACGGACGACGCACCCTCGGACGAAACTGTGCGGCTCGCGGACGAGCCGCCGGCGGGCGAGATCCCGGGCGGCGAAGCGCCCCCGGTCGACGACGTGCCGCCCACTGAAGCCCTCCCGGTCGACCACCTGCCGACCGCCGAAGCTGCCCCGGTCCACGACCTGCCGACCACCGAGATCCCACCGGTCGACGACCCTCCGCCGGCCTCGTCGGCGGGATCCGGTGCAGGCGGCTTCCCGCCCGGCGGCTTCCCACCCGGCGGTTCACCGCCCGGGGGCTTCCCGCCTGGTGGCTTCCCGCCGGGGGGTTTCCCACCCGGGGGCTTCCCCTCGGGCTCGCCGCCGCCCGGCGGTTTCCCCCCACCCGGAGGATTCCCTCCACCCCCGCCTGGAACAGGCGGATGGGCGGCCACCCGGTTCGGACTCGTGCGCCCCGCGCAGGACCGCATGGTTGCCGGCGTGTGCGCCGCCGTCGGCCGGGCCACCAACACCGACCCGGTGCTGTGGCGGGTGCTGTTCGCCGTGCTGACCCTGGCCGGCGGCGTCGGCCTGCTGGCGTACCTGCTGGGTTGGCTGCTCATCCCGGCCGAGGGCGACACCGGCTCACCGGTCGAGGCTCTGCTCGGACGCGGCCGGTCGAGCACGTCGCCGATACTCGTGATCATCGCTGGCGTGATCGCGGCGATCACCCTCGGCTCGGTGGCCTACAACGGGCTGCGCTCGGCAGCCATCCTGCTCGCCCTGATCCTCGGCGCGATCATCCTGGTCAGCCGCGGCGGGTCCCGCCTGACCGGTACGCCGCCCGGCGGCCCGCCGCCCACCGGCGGGTACCCGGACCCGATGTCCGACGTCCCCCCGTGGCGCAGGCCCGGCGGGCCGGCGTGGACCGGCCCGGCTCCGGGGACCCCTCCGGCTGCGGGCGCACCGAGCGACGCGCCGGCGGCCCCGACGCAGACCATGCCGATGGGCGCACCGGCCGCACCGCCGAGCGCCGGCTACCGGCCCCCGTTCGCGCCGCACGGCCCGTACGCGCCCCCCGGCCGGTACCCCTACCCGGGGCTGTCGGCGACCCCTCCTCCGCCACCGCCACCGACTCCCGCGGCGCGGCGCCGGCCACCGTCACGGCTCGGCCGGATCACGGTCTCGGTGGGGCTGCTCGTGCTCGGCGTGCTCGCGCTACTGGACATCCGGTACGACGTCCCGTTCACCACCTACGTCGCGGCCGCCCTCGTCACGCTCGGCGTCGGCCTGCTGGTCGGCGCGTGGTTCGGCCGGGCCCGCTGGCTCATCCCGCTCGGCGTGGTCACCGCGATCACGCTTGCCGTCGGCGCCGCCGCCGATCGCGCGGACGTCGCTCACTGGGACCGGCACAACGGCGACGTCACCTGGGCGCCGACCTCGGTCGCCGGGATCGACGACAGCTACCAGCAGAACTTCGGCAACGCCACGCTGGATCTGACCAATGTGGACTTCGCCGGCAGCACGAAGGACGTCCGTATCCAGCAGAACGCCGGCAACCTGACGATCCTGCTGCCGCCGGACGTGGACACGACCGTCCACGGTGCGGTCAACGTGGGCGACGCGCGGGTCTTCGGCGAACACTGGGGCGGCTTCGGCTCTCCACAGCACAGCGTCACCGACAACGGCGCGGACGGGCCGGGCGGCGGCACGCTGGTGCTCACCCTGCACCTCAACGCCGGCGACCTGGAGGTACACCGATGAAACCGCACCGTACCGATGTGGTGTCCCTGTTGTTCGGTCTGATCTTCATTCTGGTGGCGGTCTGGTGGACGCTCGGCCGCTCGATCAACGTCGGTATCGGCTCGCTGGCCTGGGCGGTCGCGGTCGCGCTGATCCTGCTCGGCGGCCTGGGCCTGGTGGGAGCCCTGCGCGGGCGCGACTCATCGTCCCGCGACCAGGATCGGGACGACCGGTCCACCGGCTGAGCCGGCCCCGCCGAGCCGGCCCGCCTATGCTGAGCCACATGTCCCAACCACCCCGCCGCCCGATCCCGCTGCTCGGTGAGGTCCGGCTCGGGCCGCGAGCGGCCCGGGCGCTGACCGCGGAGCTGGCCCGGCACGCCGGACCCAAGAGCTGCCTGCTGCTCGCGGCGACCGCCGACTCCGCCGTACTGGCCGCCACCGTGGAAGCGTTGCTTCCCAGCGACACCCTGACCCTGGTGCCGCTCGCCGGCGCCGCGGACCAGCTCCGCGCGCGGGTCGCGTCGGCGGGTGCGTGGGTCACCCAGCGGGTACGGGTGGTGGATGCGCTCACCGAGGTCGAACCGGTGGACGTCGCCGTAGTGGCCGAGGTGCTCAGCGGCAGCGCGGAGGCGGCCCGCGGGTACCTCGACGAGATCGGCAAGCACCTCGCCGAGGGCGGGGTGCTGTCGGTGGCGGTCCTGGCCGGGTTAGACGACGCGGCCGAGGAGCTTGGCCGGCAGGCCGACTTCACCGGCGTCGGTACCGACCTGGTGGTGCGCAACCTGCCGCCGGTACGGGTGCACCGGCTCCGGTTCACTCCGGCCCCGCTGGCGGCCGCGGCCCGGCTGTCCCCGGCGTACCGGCCGTCGAGCGTGCCGCTGACCCGATCCATGAACATCGACTCGAACGGCGTGGCCGCGGCCGGCATCGCGCTGGGCCTGGCGGCCGCCCTGCGGATCGGGCGGCGCAAGTCACGGCTCTGGATGCTGCCGGCGCTGGCCGCCGTCCCGGTGGCCGCGTTCTTCCGCGACCCCAACCGGGACCTGCCCGAGGACGCGTCGGCCGTGGTGGCGGCGAGCGACGGTACGGTCCTGTCGGTGGAGCGGCTGTCCGACCCGCGCTTCGGGCCGCCCTCGGACTACCTGCGCATCGCGGTGTTCCTGTCCGTACTCGACGTGCACGTGAACCGGTCGCCGGTGGCCGGGCGGGTGGTCGACTACATCCTTGAGGACGGCGGGTTCGCGCCGGCGATGAAGCCGGCGGCCGAGCACAACGTCGCGGCGTACACGGTGCTGGAGACCGGCCACGGCCGGGTGGTGGTGGCCCAGCGGACCGGGCTGATCGCGCGCCGGATCGTGCAGCGCGCGCCGGTCGGGTCGCTGCTGGCCCGCGGCGAGCGGTTCGGGCTGATCCGGTTCGGCTCGCGGACAGACGTCTACCTGCCGGCGGACTCGGCCGAACCAGCGGTCGAGAAGGGGGACAAGGTCTCCGGCGGCGCCACCGTCATCGCCCGCTGGCGCTGAGCCGCCCGTCGGCCGTCCTCGCCGGCGGGACGGAGCCGGGCCGGCGAGGCAGATCGAGGATGGCGACGGACGGGTGCGGCGGTCAGCGCGCCGGGGCACCGCCACGCTGGCGCAGCCAGAGCAGCGGCCCACTGGCCAGGTACAGGGCGACCAGCGCGGCAAAGGTGATCCGGTAGTCGAGGAACGCGCCGACCACGGGAGCCAGCCACAGCCACGCCGGGAGCTTCACGATCCGAGCCAGCTTTGCGTACGGGAAGCCCGACACCATCGCCAGCGCCAGTACCGCGATCGCGGCCACCGCCACCGTGCCCGAGGGCCGTAGCCCGATCAGGACGGCCAACCCCAGGACCGCTGCCGCCATGGTGGTGGGCACTCCACAGAAGAACCGGCCGTCCTTCGGCGAGACGTTGAACCGGGCCAGCCGGATCGCGGAGCACGCGGCGACCAGCACGCAGGCGGCGGCGACCAGTCCGGTACGGGCCGTGTTGTGCACGGAGGCGTAGACCACCACCGGAGCGGCGATGCCGAACGAGCACATGTCCGCGAGCGAGTCCATCTGCGCCCCGAACGGGCTGGCCACGCCGAGCCTGCGTGCCAGCGCGCCGTCGAGTCCGTCGAACGTGACGCAGCCGACGAGGCAGAGCGCGGCCCAGCGGACGCCGGAGTGCATGCTCAGGAAGATCGCCGACATGCCGAGCACCAGGCTGCCGATCGTGCAGGCGTTGACGGCCGCGAAGCGGATCCGGCGGGCCAGCGTCGGCTCGCCGGGCAGCAGCGGAATCGGCCCGCACGGCCCGGCGTCCCGCGCCGCGCCGGCAATGCCCGCACCGGCAATGCCCGCACCGGCGACACCCGCGGCGGCAATGCCCCCGGCAGTGACACCCCCGGTAGTGACACCCCCGATGATCACGCCGTCGGCGATGGGTGCGACGGGAGCGGGCAGCGTCGGGACGGCCGGCGCGATGATGCGGGCCAGCGGCTCGGCGGCCAGGTGGCCCGGGAGTGTCTCCAGGCCCGCGTCCGGGCCGGCGGGCAGGGTCACGACCCCGGCCCCCAGCGGGGTACCGGACGTGCCGAGGCCCCGCCTGCGGCGGCCCACCCGGACGGTCAGCACCTGCCGGGCCAGGGACCCGCTGCGGCGCAGCCGTCCGGCCCAACGGCGCCCCGCCGGACGTGGGCTGTCAATGGTGCGGCGCCGACCCCATGGGGTTCTCGGCACGGTCTCCTCCAGTTTGGAAATGAGTGCCCCGCTTTTGCGGCCTACACCATCGCATACAACGGCGTCGTTCGCGACGGCTAGTGCTGGAGTTCTTAGCTGATCCCGGGTGCAACAGCGAGTCTCATCGCCATGATATGCCGGTTACACAAGGTGACTCCCGATCGATAAACGCGCAAACTGGTTGAGCCGGAGCCGGGGCAGTTCCGCAGTGTGGAACCAGGCGGCGTCGGCGGTCGAGCCACCGGCGGCCTCAGTCACTCTCGGTGTCGTCGGAGCGTCGACCGCCGCCCGGTACAGGACGCGTACCGTCTGCCAGTCCATGGCGTGGCCCTCCGGCCCCATCGCAGCCGGATTGTGGAAGTGACTGACGGCCAGCAGCGCGGTCACCCGCCCGGTCTGGTTGGCCTCCTCCGCCAGTTCGCGGAGAAGACCGTCCGTGGCCTGCTCACCGAAGTCCGTACCGCCGCCGGGCAGGTGCCACGTGCCGGCGCCGGGGTAGCCGGGCGCGATCCGGCACAGCAGGAGCCGGCCGGCCGGGTCGGTCACCAGCCCGTACGCGGCGAACCGTTGCACGATGCGCCGGGCCGGATCGATGTCGGGCTCGGCCTCGGCCGGAACGTCACGTTCGGTTACCGGAAGGCCCAGCGCCCGGGCCGTGTACGGAGCCAGCGGGAACTCGCCGAGACGCTCCGGGGTGACCCACTCGACCGGCGGTGACACGCCGGCCCCTCCGTTACGCAGAGTGCCGCCGACCGCCTCGACCTCATAGATCACCCGATCGGTGTGCATGACGATCCCCGGCCCCGGACGGGGCACCAGGTCCGTCGTAACATCACGCAGCGTAAGCATCCTGATATCGAGGCCGGTCTCATCGCGAAACCCCCGCACGATCGCGTCGCCGGGCGCCTCGCCGTGCTCGACCCGGCCGCCCGGAAGGCGCCACCGGTCCGGTTCGGCACCACCGCCGGACCGGCCGCCACCCGCCGACCCGACAGCGCCAGCGCCAGCCGACCCGCCGCCGTCCGCCGACCCGCCGCCATCCGCCGACCCGACTGCGCCAGCCGACCCGCCATCTCCAGCCGACACGCCACCGCCAGCCGACACGGCATCTCCAGCCGACCCGCGTACGAGCAGGATCCGCCCGTCGGGGTCACGCGCCAGCCCGTGCACGACGATCCGCCGCCGCTGCTTCATGATCGGAAGGTTATCGAACTCCGGCGCCCGGTCCGGCTCATGCGCCGGTTCGCGCGGCCGCCAGGGCTTCCGCCGTCACCTCGGTCAGCTCCAGTTCGCCCAGCTCCGACCGGTCGAACCAGCGGGCCTCCGAGGTCGAGCCGCCCACGTCGTGCACCCTGGGCACTCCGGCCAGGTCGACGACCACGCGGTAGAACGCACGGACCCCGTGCCAGTCGATCGGGTACCCCTCCGGGCCCAGCGACGCCGCGTCCCGGTGGCTGGCCACGCCCAGCAGTTCGACGAGCCGGCCGTCCTGGCCGGTCTCCTCGGCCAGCTCACGGATCAGCGCGGTGCCCGGCTGCTCGCCGTAGTCCGTCCCGCCGCCCGGCAGGTGCCAGCGCCCGGCGCCGGGGTACCCCTCGGCGATCCGGGTCAGCAGGATCCGGCCGTCGGTGTCGCTGGCGACCGCGTAGGCGGCGAAGCGCTGGGCCCGGTGCAGCCCGTCGGGGCCGGGGTAGGCGTAGAACGACGGGAAGTCCGGCGGCTCGTCCGGCCGCAGGTCGACCGAGGCCGTGGGCAGGCCCAGAGCGGCCGCCGTGAACGGGCGCAGGGGCAGCGTGGCGGCCTCGTCGCGGCTCACCCACCGGGCCAGGTCGGTGGGCTGCCCCACCCGGTCGATCAGGGCGCCGCCGCGCACGGTGACGCGGTAGATCAGCCGGTCGGTGTGGATGGTGACCCCCCGGTTGGGCAGGGAGCGCATGTCGGCGTGCACGTCGACCAGGTCCGCCACGGCGACCGACAGTCCCGTCTCCGCGGCGGTCTCCCGGACCACCGTGTCGTTGGGGTTCTCGCCATGATCGACGGCGCCGCCGGGAAGCGACCAGGCACCGGGGGTACCGGACCGTGGAGATGCGCGAACCAGTAGGACATCGTCGGACGAATTACGACATATCGCGTAGGCGGCGATCCGCCTCAACGGTTCTAGCGCGGGGGTCACGAAAGGTCATTGTGCCCGGTTTATGTGTCTCCCAATTGTTAACTGTCGGGTTCCTGACAGTTGCCCTCCGAATCGTGGGATGTCCTCAGGGTCACCTGTCCGGGACGGATCCGGGTGCCGCTCGGGGCGTTCACCGAGGCGCCGGAGGCTCCGCCGGGCGCACCGTGGAGGCATGACACAGGTACCCACGTACAAGCAACTGCACCGCTCCCGTACCGACCGGATGGTCGGCGGCGTCTGCGGCGGACTGGCCCGCTACCTCGGGATCGACCCGGTCGCGGTCCGGGTCGGGTACGCCCTCGTCGCGCTCATCAGCGGCGGCCTAGCCCTGCTCGCGTACCCGATAATGTGGATCATCATGCCGGACGAGCCGGTCGCCCGACCGTGGTCGACGACTCCGCCCACGACCAGCGACTATCCGCCCGCGACCAGCGACCGTCCGCCCGCGCCGGTGGCGTGACGCCGCCCGCGGATCACTCCCACTCGATGGTGCCCGGGGGCTTGCTGGTGACGTCCAGGACGACCCGGTTGACCTCGGGGACCTCGTTCGTGATCCGGGTGGAGATCCGGGCGATCACCGGGTACGGCAGCTTCGACCAGTCGGCGGTCATCGCGTCCTCGCTGCTGACCGGGCGCAGCACCACCGGATGCCCGTAGCTGCGCCCGTCCCCCTGGACCCCGACCGACCGGACGTCGGCCAGCAGCACCACCGGGAACTGCCAGACGTCGCGGTCCAGCCCGGCGGCGGTCAGCTCGTCGCGGGCGATCCGGTCGGCGTTGCGCAGCACCTCCAGCCGGTCCCGGGTCACTTCGCCGATGATCCGGATGGCCAGGCCGGGCCCGGGGAACGGGTGCCGCCAGACCATCGCCTCCGGCAGCCCCAACTCGGCGCCGATCGCCCGTACCTCGTCCTTGAACAGGGTGCGCAGCGGCTCCACCAGTGCGAACTTCAGGTCCTCCGGCAGCCCGCCGACGTTGTGGTGGGACTTGATGTTGGCGGTGCCGGTGCCCCCGCCCGACTCCACCACGTCGGGGTAGAGCGTGCCCTGGACCAGGAACTCCACGTCGCCCCCGAGGGCGATCTCCCGGGCGGCGTGCTCGAAGACCCGGATGAACTCCCGACCGATGATCTTGCGCTTCTGCTCCGGGTCGGTGACGCCGGACAGCGCCCCGAGGAACCGCTCGGTCGCGTCCACCACCTTCAGCTTGATGCCCGTGGCCCGCACGTAGTCGGTCTCCACCTGTTCGGCCTCGCCGGCCCGCAACAGGCCGTGGTCGACGAAGACGCAGGTCAGCTGGTCGCCCACGGCCCGGTGCACCAGCGCGGCGGCGACGGCCGAGTCCACTCCGCCGGACAGCCCGCAGATCACCTGCTTGTCGCCGACCTGCGCGCGAATCGCCGCCACCTGCTCGGCGATGATGCCCTCGTTGGTCCAGGTCGGCTCGATGCCGGCGATGTCGTACAGGAAGTGTTCCAGCACCCGCTGCCCGTCCGGGGTGTGCGCGACCTCGGGGTGGAACTGCACACCCGCACGCCGGCCCGCGAGATCCTCGAACGCCGCCACCGGGGCACCCTCGCTCTGCGCGGCGACCGCGAAGCCGGGCGGCGCCGCGGTCACGCTGTCGCCGTGGCTCATCCAGACGTCCTGGGTCGGCGCCAGCCCGTCGAAGAGCCGGCCGGACTCCAGCACGGCCAGCTTGGTGCCGCCGAACTCGCGCTGCCCGGTGCGCGTCACGGTGCCACCCAGCGCCAGGGCCATCGCCTGGAAGCCGTAGCAGATACCGAACACCGGTACCCCGGCCTCGAACATCGCCCGGTCGACCTGGGGAGCACCCGGCTCGTACACGCTGGACGGCCCACCGGACAGGATGATCGCGGCCGGACGCCTCGCCAGCATGTCGGCCACGGGCATCGAGTGCGGCACGATCTCCGAGTAGACGCGCGCCTCACGCACCCGGCGGGCGATCAGCTGTGCGTACTGGGCGCCGAAGTCGACGACGAGAACCGGGCGTGGCGTGGACATACCGGAAGCGTACCGGGGCCGGTACGGCACCCGACCGACCCCGACCCGCCGCCGGGGTACGGGTCGGCGGCGGCGTGATTCCCGTCACCGGGCGGCCCTCCGGGTGGACGTCCCGCTGCCCCGGTGGTGGCGACCCACCATCGGTGGTGAACTGGACCGGTGGGAAGGATCCTGGTCGGTACCGCGTCCTGGACGGACAAGACGCTGCTGGCCTCCGGCTGGTACCCGCCGTCGGTCGACACGCCGCAGAAGCGGCTGGACTACTACGCCAAGCAGTTCCCGCTGGTCGAAGTGGACTCCACCTACTATTCGCCGCCGGCCGAGCAGACCGTCGGGCTGTGGGCGTCCCGTACCCCGCCCGACTTCCTGTTCAACATCAAGGCGTTCAGCCTGCTCACCGGCCATCCGACCCAGCCCGGCAAGCTGTACAAGGACCTGCGCCCGGAAACGGACAAGAAGAACATCTACCCGGGCGACCTGTCCCCCCAGGCGTACGAGGACGTGTGGACCCGGTTCCTGTCCGCGCTCGATCCGCTGGTCGAGGCCGGCAAGCTGGGCATGCTGCTGTTCCAGTTCCCGCCGTGGTTCACCATCCGCCGTTCCAACAAGGATTACCTGCTGGAGGTCGCGAAGCGGTGCAGCCCGTTGCGGGTCGGCGTCGAACTGCGCCACGAGAGCTGGTTCCACGGCGACAACCAGCAGGAGACGCTGGACTTCCTGCGCCAGCACAACCTGCCGTTCGTCGCGGTGGACATGCCGCAGGGACACAAGTCGTCGATCCCGCCGGTACTGGCGGCCACCAGCGACCTGTCCGTGGTCCGCTTCCACGGGCACAGCGACAACTGGACCAGCCGCGACATCTACGAGAAGTTCGGGTACGACTACTCGGACAGGGAACTGCGTTCGTGGGCGCCGAAGCTTCAGAAGCTGTCCGAGGAGAGCGCGCAGACCCACGTACTCATGAACAACTGCTACTCGGACTACGCCCAGCGCAACGCCGCGACGCTGGTCGACCTGCTCAGCGACTAGGCCGGGACGGCCCGCGTTCAGTCCCGGACGGCTCGCGCCGGCAGCGCAGCCGGGGCGCCGTCGGGCACGGCCGGGTGCGCGGGCGGCACCGGCTCCAGCCGGCGGTACTCCTGGCCAAGCGCCGGGCGCGGGTCGGCGTCGCCCCGGTTAGGCCACAGCGACATCGCCCGCTCCGCCTGCGCAGTGATGGTCAGCGACGGGTTGACGCCGAGGTTGGCGCACACCGCCGCGCCGTCCACAACGTGCAGCCCGGGGTGGCCGAAGACCCGGTGGTACGGGTCGACGACCCCGGTCTCCGGCGAGGAGCCGATCACCGCGCCGCCGAGGATGTGCGCGGTCACCGGCATGTTGAACACGTCCGGCCACGAGCCGCCGGCGATCCCGCCGATTTCCTCGGCGAGCAGCCGGACCGCCTGGTTGCCGGCCGGGATCCAGCGAGGGTTGGGGGCACCGTGCCCCTGGACGCTGGTCAGCCGGCGCCGACCGTACCAGTTTCGTCCATAGTGGACGGTCAGCGAGTTGTCCAGCGACTGCATGACCAGCGCGATCACGGTGCGCTCGGACCACCTGCGCAGCGAGAGCATCCGCAGGTTGGTACGGGGCCGGCGCAGGAACGCCGTCCACCAGCGCGCCGGCCGCCACGTGTCCCCGTCGACCAGTACGGTCTGGAGCAGCCCCATCGCGCCGGAGCCCCGCCCGTACCGTACGGGCTCGACGTGCGTGTGCTCGTCGGGATGGAACGAACTGGTGATCGCCACGCCCTCGGTGTAGTCGGTGCCGGTACCCAGCGCCTTGGCGCCGAGGATGGACTCCGAATTGGTACGGGTCAGCGCGCCGAGCCGGGCGGAGAGCCCGGGTAGCGCGCCGGTGACCTTCATCCGGTGCAGCAGGCGCTGAGTGCCGAGCGCGCCGGCCGCGAAGACCACCTGCTCCGCGCTGATCGTCGCGCGCCGCCGACCCCCGGTGCGCCGGGTCCGGATCTGGTAGCCGCCCTGCGCCGGGCGCACGTCGGTGACGGTGGTCAGCGGGAGAACTTCGACGCCCAACCGCTCGGCGAGGTAGAGGTAGTTCTTCACGAGCGTGTTCTTCGCGTTGTGCCGGCAGCCGGTCATGCAGGCGCCGCAGTGCAGGCAGGCGTCCCGGGCCGGGCCGGCACCGCCGAAGTAGGGGTCCACTCCGGACTGTCCAAAGTGGACACCGACCGGAGTCGGCCGGTAGGTGCCGCCGACACCCATCCGCTCGGCGACCCGTCGCATCGCCTGGTCGGCCGGGGTGTCGCGCGCGTACGTGTTCACGCCGAGCATGCGCTCCGCCTGGTCGTACCAGGGTGCGAGCTCATCGGACCAGTCGGTGATCCCGCTCCACTGCGGATCGGCGTAGAACGGGGCGAGCGGCCGGTACAGGGTGTTGGCGTAGACCAGGGAACCGCCGCCGACCCCGGCGCCGGACAGCACCAGGACGTTGCGCAGCAGGCTGATCCGCTGGATGCCGAAGCAGCGCAACGCGGGCGCCCAGAGGAAGCGCTTGGTGTCCCAGGAGGTCTCCGGGAACTCGTCGTCGGCGAAGCGCCGGCCGGCTTCGATGACGGCGACCCGGTACCCCTTCTCGGCCAGGCGCAGCGCGGCCACGCTGCCGCCGAACCCGGACCCGATCACCACGACATCGTAGTCGGCCATCGCGACCTCCTTGTTACCTGCCGGTAACGTAAGCCCCCATCCGGTCCGACGTCAACGCCCCGGGCTCGACGCCGGCGGGCCGTGGGCAGAGCGAGGTCTAGCTCTAGCGGTCGAGGACCAGGCCGACCTTCTGGAACTCCTTCAGGTCGCGGTACCCGCACTTGGCCATCGCGCGGCGCAGACCACCGAACAGGTTCAGCCCGCCGTCCGGGTCGTCGGAGGGGCCGTACAGCAGGCGCTCCATCGGGCCGAGCGGCGATCCCGCCGGGCTGAACGCGCCGCGCGGCAGGCTCGGGTGGCTCGCCGCCGAGTGCCACCACGCACCGCCGGCGGGGGCCTCCGTGCACACCGACAGCGGCTCGCCCAGCATCACCGCGTCCGCGCCGCAGCCCAGCGCCTTCGCGATGTCCCCGGACGTCTGGAGGTTGCCGTCCGCGATCAGGTGCACGTACCGGCCACCGGTCTCGTCCAGGTAGTCGCGCCGGGCCGCCGCCGCGTCCGCGATAGCGGTCGCCATCGGTACCCGGATGCCCAGCACCATGTCGGTCGTCGACCACTCGTCCGCACCCACGCCGACGATGACCCCGGCCGCTCCGGTACGCATCAGGTGCAGCGCGGTCTGGTAGTTGGTACAGCCGCCGACGATGACCGGCAGGTCCAGGTCGGCGATGAACTCCTTGAGGTTCAGCGGCTCGTCCACCACGGACACGTGCTCGGCGGAGACCAGGGTGCCCTGGATGACCAGGATGTCCACGCCCGCGTCCAGGATCACCGGCGCCAGCGCCAGCGTGTGCTGCGGGGAGACCCGTACCGCGACGGTCACCCCCGCGTCCCGGATCGCGCGGACCCGGTCGGCGATCAGCTCCGGGCGGATCGGCTCGGCGTAGACCTCCTGCAGGCGCCGGGTCGCGGGCGCCTCGTCGTCGAGCGCGGACAGCTCTTTGAGGATCTTGGCGGGATCCTCGTACCGGGTCCACAACCCCTCCACGTTGAGCACGCCGAGGCCGCCGAGCTCCCCGAGGGCCGCCGCGGTCGCCGGGCTCATGGTGGCGTCGGACGGGTGCGCGACGCAGGGGATTTTGAACTGGTACGCGTCGAGCTGCCACGCAGTGGACACGTCGTCCACGTCGCGGGTGCGCCGGGTGGGTACGACGGCGATGTCATCCAGGTGGTACCCGCGCTGGGCGGTCTTGCCCAGCCCGATCTCAACAACGTCACGCACGAGGACAGCTCCGGGGGAGTTGAGGGGGTGTTCAGTGGGAGTGGTAATTGGGGGCTTCGACAGTCATCTGGATGTCGTGCGGGTGGCTCTCCTTGAGCCCGGCCGCGGTGATCCGAATGAGCTGCCCGCGCTCGTGCATCCGTTCGATACTGTCCGCGCCGGTGTAGAACATCGCCTGGCGGAGACCACCGACGAGCTGGTGGGCCACGGCACCGAGCGGGCCACGGAACGGTACCTGCCCCTCGATGCCCTCGGGGATCAGCTTGTCGTCGGAGAGCACGTCGTCCTGGAAGTACCGGTCCTTCGAGTACGACTTCACCCCGCCCCGGGCCTGCATGGCGCCCAGCGAGCCCATCCCCCGGTACGACTTGAACTGCTTGCCGTTGATGAAGATCAGCTCGCCCGGGCTCTCCTCGCAGCCGGCCAGCAGGCTGCCCAGCATGACCGTGTCGGCCCCGGCCACGATCGCCTTCGCGATGTCGCCCGAATACTGCATGCCCCCGTCGCCGATCACGGGTACGCCCAACGGCTTACAGGCGCGGGCGGCATCCAGGATCGCGGTGACCTGCGGCACACCGACGCCGGCGACGACCCGGGTGGTGCAGATGGATCCCGGCCCGACACCGACCTTGACCGCGTCCGCACCGGACTCGGCGATGGCCTTCGCCCCGGCGTACGTCGCGACGTTGCCGCCGACGATGTCCACCTGGGTCTCCCGCTTCAGGCGGGTGATCATCTCCAGCAGCGCCCGGGAGTGGCCGTGCGCGACGTCAACGACGATCACGTCCACCCCGGCATCGACGAGCACCCCGGCCCGCTTGTAGGACTCCTCGCCCACGCCGATCGCGGCGGCCACCCGCAGCCGGCCGGCCTCGTCCTTGGTGGCGTCGGGGAACTGCTCGCTCTTGGCGAAGTCCTTGACCGTGATCAACCCGCGCAGCCGGCCCGCGTCGTCGACCAGGGGAAGCTTCTCGATCTTGTGCTGGCGCAGCAGCGCCAGCGCGTCCTGCTTGCTGGCCCCGACCGGCGCGGTGACCAGCGGCATCTTGGTCATGACGTCGCGGACCAGCGCCGTCTTGTCGGTGACGAAGCGCATGTCGCGGTTGGTGACGATGCCCACGAGGGCGCCGTCCGGCCCGGTCACCGGCACGCCGGAGATCCGGAACCGGCCGCACAGCGCGTCGACGTCGCGCACCGTGTCGTCGGGCGAGCAGGTGATCGGATTGGTGATCATCCCGGCCTCGGACCGCTTGACCAGGTCGACCTGCTGCGCCTGATCCTCGGCGGACAGGTTGCGGTGCAGCACACCGATGCCGCCGTGCCGGGCCATGGCGATCGCCATCCGGGCCTCGGTGACGGTGTCCATCGCGCTGGACACCAGCGGTACCGCCAACTCGACGTTGCGGGTCAACCGGGTGCGGGTGGCCGTCTCTCCGGGCCGCACGTCGGACTCGACCGGCAGGAGGAGGACGTCGTCGAACGTCAGTCCCAGCGGTAGCACATTCACGGCAGGATCGTCGGCGGGTTGAAGATTCACTGTGTCGTCCCCTCGGCTGCGTCCCAACATCGTACCCACCAGCACGTCGATACCAGCGGCGACGGCAGGTCGCCACTGCGGCGTTGCGGGCCGGCACTGCGGGGTTGCGGGCCGGCGGCATGCCCGGTTCGGGGATAACGTGGAGGCGTGCACGACGAGCCGATCGATCCCTTCGCCGGCGACCCCGCCGACCCCTCGAACGAGCTGGCCGATCTGGACGACGGCGAGCCCGAGGAGAGCGACGACGCGCTGACCGCGAGCGAGCGGGAGGACGTCCTGGAAGATCTCGCGGATCTGGAGATCTACCAGGCGTTGCTGACCCCGGTCGGGGTGCGCGGACTGGTGATCGAGTGCGAGGACTGCCACGAGCCGCACTACTTCGACTGGGATCTGCTGCGCGGCAACCTGCGCCACCTGCTGGACTCCGGCCGCCCGCGGGTGCACGAGCCGGCCTACGATCCGGACCCCGATCACTATGTGACCTGGGAATATGCCCGTGGCTACGCGGACGGCGTGCACGACACCCTGAGCGAGAGCGACGAGTAGCCCGCAGCCCGGCGGCCGATCCGGCCGGTGGCCCCTGTTGATCTAGCGGATCTGGCCGATCTGGCCGATCTGGCCCACGAGCGTGCGGATCCGCCCGAGAGAGTGCGGATCCGGCCCGGGAAGCGTGCCGATCTGGCCGATCTGGCTCACGAGCGTGCGGATCCGGGCGGGGAGCGTCAGGAGACCAGGCCGGTGCGGAATCCGGCCGCCACCGCGTGCGCTCGGTCGCGCGCGTTGAGCTTGCGGAACAGCCGCCGGGCATGGGTCTTGACCGTGTCCTCCGATACGAAGAGATCCCGCCCGATCTCGGCGTTGCTCTTGCCGTCGGCCATCCCGCGCAGCACCTGTAGTTCCCGCTCGGTCAGGGCCGGCCGGCGGGGTCGGGTGCCCTCCTCCTCGCGCTGGCTGGGGACCAGCGTCTCCCGGGCCTCCCGCGCGGCCGCGGTCTCGGCGCCGGCCGGGGGCGCCACCACCGGCGCGGACTCCGGCCAGCCGCCGTCCTCGGGGGCGGAGCCCGCGGTACCGGGGCCGGTTGCGGCCTGGGCGCCGGTACCGCCATCGGCCCGGGTACGGCCCGGCAGGCACAGCAGCAGGAGCGTCTTGGTGACGGCGGTGACCAGGTCCTGGTCCCCGCTGCGGATCACCCCACGCGCCCCGGCAGCCACCGCCGCGGCCGCGACCTGACTGTCCTCCGGCCCGAACAGCACCAGCGTCGCACCGGGCGCGTACGTCAGCGCGCGGCGGACGAAGCCGACCGGATCGGGCCGGGTCAACACGGTATCGACAAGGATCGTGTCGGAGGCACGCTCCGCCAGCCGGGCCATCACCTCGACCGCGGTCACCGCGGTACGCAGCGCCGAGGCCACCCCCACGCGGTCGGCATAGACCGCAATCGCCTGCGCCGCCACGGACGACCGCACACACACCAGGACCGTTCCCACGCTGGTCCTCCTCTCCTTTGAAGGGGACCACGAAAGTCTCAGCTCGTTACGGCATTTCAGCGAAGTGCCCCAACCTAGCTGGATATCGGGTGGTTCGCCGGATGCTTAGGACTCGGAGGCGACGGGTACCACGGGTTCGGCGTTCTTACAACTCGAACGGCGATACGTACAGGAGGAATCAGCGATGGCGAACGTACGCAGGCTCCCCGGCCCCATTGCCGACATCTGGGAGTGGCAGGTTGAAGGGGTGTGCCGCGGACGGGACAGCACGCAGTTCTTCCACCCGGACGGAGAGCGCGGATCGTCACGTAACCGGCGCGAGCGCAACGCCAAGGCCCTGTGCCAGGCCTGCCCCGTTCGGGCCGAGTGCGCGGCGCACGCGCTGGCCACTCACGAGCCGTACGGCGTCTGGGGCGGCTTCACCGAGGCGGAGCGGCTCCGGCTGCTGGCCGTGGGCTGGGAGGACACCGCCGACCGGTACGGGCACCGGGTCGACGTACCCCGCCTGGAGGCCCGCCTCGAACCCGTCCGGGTCGCGTGAGCCGGACCTCAGGCCGGGCCCTGGATCGGGGAGCGGTCCTGGATCAGGGAGCGGTCCTGGATCAGCGAGCGGTCCTGGATCAGGGAGCGGGAATCAGCTCACAGTCACGTTGATGGTGTGCCAGCCGCTGGCGCCGTCCGGATCGGGCGGCGCTTCGTCCTGTGTCTGGGTGGCTCCCGCATTGTCGGTCGCGCGTACCTGGAGCCGGTGGTCGCCCTGGGTGGCGTCCCAGGCCCAGGACCACATCCGCCAGGTGTCCACCGACAGTACGGCGCCGAGGGTGGCCTCCTGCCACGCGCCGTTGTCGACCCGCACCTCCACCTTGGAGATGCCCCGGTGCTGGGCCCACGCGACGCCGGCCACGGTGACCCGCCCGCGCCCGGGGGCCGAACCGTCCCGGGGAGTGTCGATGCGCGACTCGGTCTTGATCGGCGCCTGCTGCGACCAGCCGCGCGGCACCCAGTACGCCGAATAGTCGGAGAAGCTGGTGAGCTCCAGTTCGCTGAGCCACTTGGTGGCCGAGACGTACCCGTACAGGCCCGGCACCACCATCCGCACCGGGAACCCGTGCTCGATCGGCAGCGGCTCACCGTTCATGCCGAACGCCAGCATGGCGTCCCGGCCGTCCATCAGCACCGCGGTGGGAGAGCCGACCGTGAAGCCGTCCACGGCACGCCCCACCACCTGATCGGCACCGCCCATCGGGCCGGCCTCTTCGAGCAGGTCCCGCAGCGACACGCCGAGCCAGCGCGCGTTGCCGACCAGGTTGCCGCCCACCTCGTTCGAGACGCAGGTGAGCGTGACGTACCTCTCGATGGTCGGTCGGGCCAGCAGATCGGCGAAGGTGAGCGTCATCGGCTTGTTCACCCTGCCGTGGATGCGCAGCGTCCAGGTGGTGGGGTCGACCTGCGGCACGGACAGCGAGGTGTCGATCCGGTAGAAGTCGTTGTTGCTGGTGACGAATGCGCCGGAGCCGGGCACGCCGAGGTTGGCTCCGGCGGGTACCGGCGGGGCGGGGTTGGCCGGGGTGGGCAGCGTCACCGCGGCCCGGGCCTTCGTCACGTTCCGCCGGTCGGCGATCTGCCGGCCGATGAGGCCGACCACCGCCGCGCCGGCCAGTACCCCACCGGACTCCATCAGGAACCGGCGCCGGTCGTACGGGTCCGGGGCGGTCTCGCGGTGGCGCAGCAGGAGCATCATGGCGCCGCCGCCGGCAACCGCGCCCAGCAGCGACGGGAACACGTAGCCGGGTCCGGC
The DNA here is from genome assembly GCA_036494675.1 of Rugosimonospora sp. Taxonomy (GTDB): domain Bacteria; phylum Actinomycetota; class Actinomycetes; order Mycobacteriales; family Micromonosporaceae; genus Rugosimonospora. The sequence goes on along the minus strand of DASXOA010000004.1, from coordinate 2,975 downwards.
GTTGGGCCGGGTCACCGCGGCCGCCATGCCGATGATGCCGAACACACCGATGCCGGCGAGGCCGAGGCGGAGATCCTTGACGGCCAACGCGCCGATGACGGCGGCGAACACGACGAGCAGCACGGTGGTGCCGGTCAGCAGGGCGGTCTTGTCGTGGGTACCGAAGGTCGCCACGGCGAAGTTCTTGACCGGTTTGGGTACCGAGTCGACGACCACTCCACCGACCGCCACCAGGGGCGCGGAGCGGGCTCCGGCGACCACCGCGATGACCTCCGCCACCCCCAGGGCGACGGCCGCCGCTGCCAGTCCCGCGAGGGACCCGAACCAGCGGGGTACGCGTGCGTTGTTCACTCGTGAAAGTGTCCGCGCGGGCGACCCCACCCGGTAGGGCGGTAAGAGATCGATAAGAAAGTTCGAAGGGACGGTACGCGATGCGTACCGCCCCTTCGGGGTGTTTCTCCGGTTCAGTCCCGGTTGGCCCCGCGGCCGGGACCCGGCGGCGCGGACCGGGAGTCAGCGGCGCGGATCCAGACTCAGCGGCGCGGATCGGGGCTCAGAAACCCGGACCGTGCGAGTGGCCGTGTCCGTGACCGTCCCCGGCGGCAGCCGGCTCCGGGTCCTTGGGCTTCTCGACCACCAGGCTCTCGGTGGTCAGCAGCAGGCCGGCGATGGACGCGGCGTTGGCGACCGCGTTGCGGGTCACCTTGACCGGGTCGACGATGCCGGCCTTGGACAGGTTGACGTACTCGCCCGTGGCGGCGTTCAGTCCCTCGCCCCAGCCGCTCGTGCGCACCTTCTCCACCACGACGTACCCGTCGTGTCCGGCGTTCTGGGCGATCCACCGCAGCGGCTCCACCAGGGCCTTGCCCACGATCGACGCGCCGGTGGCCTCGTCACCGGTCAGCGACAGGTCATTCAGCACCGGCGCGACCTGCACCAGCGCGGCGCCACCGCCGGGCACGATGCCCTCCTCGACGGCCGCCTTGGTCGCCGAGATCGCGTCCTCGATGCGGTGCTTCTTCTCCTTCAGCTCGACCTCGGTGGCGGCACCCACCTTGATCACCGCGATCCCACCGGACAGCTTGGCGAGCCGCTCGTTGAGCTTCTCCTTGTCCCAGTCGGAGTCGGAGGCCTCGATCTCCTTGCGGATCTGCGCGACCCGGTCGGAAACGTCCTCTGCCTTGGCCGCTCCGTCGACGATCGTGGTGGTGTCGTTGGTGATGACGATCCGGCGGGCCTGGCCCAGCAGCTCCAGCCCGGCGTTGTCGAGCTTGTACCCGAGGTCCGGCGAGATCACCTCGCCACCGGTGAGGATCGCGATGTCCTGCAGGATCGACTTGCGCCGGTCGCCGAAGGCCGGAGCCTTCACCGCGACCACCTTGAGCGTCTTGCGGATCGCGTTGACCACCAGGGTGGCCAGGGCCTGACCCTCGATGTCCTCGGCGATGATGAGCAGCGGCTTGCTGGTCTGCAGGACCTTCTCCAGCAGCGGCAGCAGCTCCTCGATCGCGCCGATCTTCTGCGTGGTGACCAGGATGTACGCGTCCTCCAGGACCGCTTCGCCACCCTCGGCGTCGGTCACGAAGTGCGGCGACACGTATCCCTTGTCGAACTGCATGCCCTCGGTGACCTCGAGCTCGGTGGCCATGGTCGAGCCGTCCTCGACCGTGATCACGCCCTGCCGGCCGACCTTCTCCATCGCCTCGGCGATCAGGTTCCCGATGGTGGCGTCCTGCGCCGAGATCGTCGCGACGTGCGCGATCTCTTCGCGGCCGGACACCTCGGTGGCCTTGTCGAGCAGCGCCTCGTTGACCGCCTTGACGGCGGTGTCGATGCCGCGCTTGAGGCCGCTCGGGTTGGCCCCGGCGGCCACGTTGCGCAGGCCCTCCCGGACCATCGCCTGGGCGAGCACGGTCGCCGTGGTGGTCCCGTCGCCGGCGACGTCGTTGGTCTTCGTCGCCACCTCCTTGACCAACTGGGCGCCCAGGTTCTCGTACGGGTTGGTGAGCTCGATCTCCTTAGCGATCGTCACACCGTCGTTGGTGATTACGGGTCCGCCGAACTTCTTGTCCAGGACGACGTTGCGGCCTTTCGGGCCAAGGGTGACCTTGACCGTGTCGGCCAGCGCGTTCACGCCGTGCTCGAGCAGGTGTCGGGCGTCGTCCGAGAAGCTCAGGATCTTCGCCATCTCTATCCCTTCACAAGGAAATGCCGTCCTGACGCCCGGCGGGCCGGGCGTCAGGACGGCACAAAATGCGCCGTCAAACCCTCGGGACCGCCACCCGGCATGCCGGGCGCCGGGACGGCACTATCGATCATCTGATCCCGACCGCCGGACCCCGGCGGTCGTGACCGTTAACGCTCGGGTCGCCGCGTCCCGGCGCCACGATGGCGCCGACGACGACCCACCCAGCTCACTTCTCGATGACAGCGAGGACGTCACGGGCGGAGAGCACCAGGTACTCCTCGCCGGCGTACTTGATCTCGGTGCCGCCGTACTTCGAGTAGAGCACCGTCTCGCCGACCTGTACGTCGATCGGGATCCGGTTGCCCTTGTCGTCGAAGCGACCCGGGCCCACAGCGAGGACGGTGCCCTCCTGCGGCTTCTCCTTGGCGGTGTCGGGAATTACCAGGCCCGACGCCGTGGTCGTCTCAGCCTCGTTCGCCTGGACCACGATGCGGTCCTCGAGCGGCTTGATCGCAACCTTGGTCGCGGTAGTCACGGGCATACCCTCCTGGGGTACTGGATCTTCTATCTGCCACATACCACTCGTGGTCCAGCACTGGGCTGGACCAGCAAGACAGCGTTTTCCAGCGGCTCCGTCGTCGCGGGTGCCGGCTCCGCCGGGCGTACAACCGGCCGGCCAACGGCCAACCGACTAGCACCCTCGATGCGAGAGTGCTAACCGCAGGTTATGCCCGGATCTAGCACTCCGTCAAGGAGAGTGCCAACCGCCGCGCCGGACACGCCGAAC
>DASXOA010000003.1:0-15354 GCA_036494675.1 Rugosimonospora sp. | reverse complement strand
CGGTGTCATCGCACTCCGCTCCGTGTGAGGTGACAGGGCATCGGCGGGCACCGATGCGCATCTCGTCATGATCGTCTCCCGCCGGCGGCCGGCCCGCGAGTCGGGCCGGCCGGCCGGGGCGGGATCAGTACCGGTAGTGCTCGGCCTTGTACGGCCCCGCGACGTCGACGCCGAGGTAGTCGGCCTGGTCGTCCCGCAGTTCGGTCAGCCGCACACCGAGAGCGTCCAGGTGCAGGCGCGCGACCTTCTCGTCCAGGTGCTTGGGCAGCCGGTACACCTCACGGTCGAAGTCACCGGGCTTCGTGAACAGTTCGATCTGCGCCATCGTCTGGTTGGTGAACGAACTGGACATCACGAAGCTGGGGTGGCCGGTGGCGTTGCCGAGATTGAGCAGGCGCCCCTCGGACAGCACGATGACGCCGTGCCCGTCCGGGAATGTCCACTCGTCGACCTGCGGCTTGATCCGGGTACGGACGATGCCGGGCACCCGGGCCAGGCCGGCCATGTCGATCTCGTCGTCGAAGTGGCCGACGTTGCCGAGGATCGCCTGGTGCTTCATCCTCGCCATGTGCTCCACCAGCACGATGCCGGTGTTGCCGGTCGTCGTGATGACGATGTCGGCCCGCTCGATGACGTCCTCCAGGCGTACCACCTCCAGGCCGTCCATCGCGGCCTGCAGCGCACAGATCGGGTCGATCTCGGTGACCACGACCCGGGCGCCCTGGCCGCGCAGCGATTCGGCGGCCCCCTTGCCGACGTCGCCGTACCCGCACACGACCGCGAGCTTGCCGCCGAGCATCACGTCGGTGGCCCGGTTGATGCCGTCGATGAGCGAGTGCCGGATGCCGTACTTGTTGTCGAACTTCGACTTCGTGACCGAGTCGTTGACGTTGATGGCCGGGAACAGCAACTCGCCGTCACGCGCCATCCGGTACAGACGGGTCACCCCGGCGGTCGTCTCTTCGCTGACACCGCGGATGCCGGCCGCGATCCGGGTGAACCGCCGGTCGTCCTCGCGCAGGCTTCGCGCCAGCGTCGCGAGCATGCACACGTAGTCTTCCGGGTCGCTCCCGGCCGGCTCCGGCACCTCACCCTTCGCCTCGACCGCCACGCCCCGGTGCACCAGCACGGTGGCGTCGCCGCCGTCGTCGACGATCATGTTGGGTCCGAGACCGTCCCCGAAACGGAACAGCTGATCGGTGCACCACCAGTACTCGTCGAGCGTTTCGCCCTTCCACGCGAACACCGGCGTGCCGGCCGGCTCGTCGACGGTGCCGTGCGGCCCGACCACGACGGCGGCGGCGGCCTCGTCCTGGGTGGAGAAGATGTTGCAGGACACCCACCGCACCTGCGCTCCGAGCGCGACGAGCGTTTCGATCAGGACCGCCGTCTGTACGGTCATGTGCAGCGAACCGGCGATCCGCGCACCGCGCAACGGCTGCGCCGCGGCGTACTCGCGCCGGATGGCCATGAGCCCCGGCATCTCATGCTCCGCGAGGCGGATCTGCGTGCGGCCGTACGCCGCCAGTGACAGGTCCGCGACCGCGAACTCCAGGCCGTTCACCTTCTGGTACGTGACGTTCATGCGTCTTTCTCGCTTCCCGGATGGCGGTTCCCACCCCCGTGCCGTTGGACGCGGCTCACCGACCCGACGCGCGAACGACCCGCACGGTCACGACCTGACCGTGCCGGCGATGCGGCGGATGGAGCGGGTTACCCGCGACGAAGGATCGCGGAGAGCCGGCGAACGGTGACCGGTGGCAGGAAACTCGCCTCCTTGGTGACAGGAGGCGCCCTTTAACGGGTTAGTCAGGATCGAGCGTGGCGGACTTCGGTCCGTCGCAGCGCCTCTCGACTCTGACCGCGGAACGAGCCGCGATGGCCCGACGGTACCTCCGCCGTCCGGGCGCTCGCAACCGGATGCGCCAACGCCGTCCCCGACATCGCGGTGGCGTGCATCGCCCGGGGTCCGCTATCGTCGCGGAAACCTCACGGGGGGACGTGGCATGGCGCGCCGCTATCCGGAAATCGAGCCGTACGACAGCGGGATGCTCGACGTCGGCGACGGCAACGCCGTGTACTGGGAGGTCTGCGGCAACCCCGACGGCAAGCCGGCCGTCGTCCTGCACGGCGGCCCGGGCTCCGGCCGCACACCCGGCGCACGCCGCAACTTCGACCCCGCCGCGTACCGGATCGTCCTGTTCGATCAGCGCAACTGCGGCAGGAGCACCCCGCACGCCAGCGACCCGGGCACCGACCTGGCCGCCAACACCACCGACCATCTCGTCGCCGACCTGGAGTCGCTGCGCCGGCACCTGGGCATCGAACGGTGGCTGGTGTTCGGCGGGTCGTGGGGAGCGGTCCTCGGGCTCGTGTATGCGCAGCGCCATCCGGGACGGGTCTCGGAGTTGGTACTCGTGAGCGTGCCGACCGGTCGCCGGTCCGAGACCGACCTGTTGACCCGCGGTCTGGGGCGGCTGTTTCCGGAGGCGTGGGCACGGTTCCGGGACGGCGTACCCGAGGCCGAGCGCGACGGCGACCTCGCCGCGGCGTACAACCGGCTGCTCGAACACCCCGATCCCCTGGTCCGGGAGAAGGCCGCCCGGGACTGGTGCGACTGGGAGGACGCGATCGTGCCGACCGCTCCCCCGAGCCCGCGCTTCGAGAGCCCGGAGTTCCGGATGGCGTTCGCCCGCCTCGTCACGCGCTACTGGAGCCACGGGTCGTGGCTGGAGGAGGGCATCGTGCTGCGGGAGGCGGGGCTGCTCGCCGGCATCCCGGGTGTCATCGTCCAGGGTGCCCTGGACCTCGGCAACCTGCTGGGTACCCCGTGGGAGCTCGCACACGCCTGGCCGGGCAGCGAACTCGTCCTGTTCAACGACGCCGGCCACGACGGCAACGGTGGCATGAACGGCGCGCTCGTGGCGGCCACCGACAGCTTCGCCACCCGCCGGTAGCCGGCGCGTCGCTCACGGCATCGCGTCGCTCAGGGCATCGCGTCCTCAGGGCATCGCGCGCCGCGGCTCCGGCGACCGCCCCGGGAACCACGGGACGACCGGCGAGGTCACCTGCTGGTACTCCGCGTACTCCGGGTACCGGGAGCGGCTGATGCTCTCGGTGAAGCGGGTAGAGCCGACGAACAGTAGGGTCAGCAGCACCGCCCCGACCACCGTCCACTGCAGTGGCGAGCCGGCCGCCGCGGCACCGAACCCGAACACCAGCCACCACTGCGCCTGCTCGAAGAAGAAGTTCGGGTGCCGCGAGTACCGGAACAGGCCGGTGCGCACGAACCGGGGGGAAGGCTCGCGGCCGGCGGTCGCCTCGGCCCTCTTCCAACCCTGGAAGTTCCACTGCTGCTGGTCGGCGATCGTCTCGCCGGCGAGGCAGGCGAGGAAGGCCGCGGTCAGGACGATGTCGACCGGCCCGAACGAGCCGCGATGGTGCAGCGCGGTCAGCGCCGGCAGGCAGATCAGCAACAGGATCACGTTCTGGTAGATCGTGATGAAGAACAGGTTGAACAGCTGGAACTGCCAGCGGGGCATGCGGTCGCGCAGGATGACCCAGCGGTAGTCCTCGCCGCCCGGCGCGTACCCGCCCTTGCGGGCGAAGTTGAAGGTCAGCCGGATCCCCCAGAGCGCGACCAGCGCCAGCATCGTGTCGAGCCGGGCGTCGGCGAATCCGGCGGCACCGGCGAACACGGTGACGTAGGCCACCGGGATGATCGACCAGATCCGGTCGACCCAGGAGTGCTCGTTCGTCACCAGCGACACCAGCCAGACGGCGGCGCAGACTCCGGCGAGAATGACGAGACAGAGCACGAACGCGGTCATGACCCGCACCCTACTGACGCGCGGGCCGCCGGCCCAGCCCCGGCCCGCGGGCCGGTCCACAACACCGGTCCCGGCCCTGGTCCCGCCCCTGCCGGCGGGCCTGCCGCGATCTTAAGGCCCTTCCCCATGGCACGCTTGCCCGTCGCGAGGCACTATCGGTCGGTGATCGACTCGCTCCCCCGGCGCCGCACCCTCCCGTTTTCCGTGTCCGTCGCCATCGCCGCCGTCGCCGGTCTCGCGGTCGGCGGTGTGACGCTGGGGATGCAGGGCACGCTGCCCGGCGTCCTCAACCACCTCGGCAACTCGGGGGCGGTCTGGTCGCTCGCCGCGTTCGGGGCCGGCGCCATCCTTCCGGTCCGGGGCTGGCGCGCGGCCGTCGCCGGTACGCTGCTGCTGGCCTGCGCGGTGATCGGGTACTACGGGTCGACCACCCTGTTCCACCACGACGACGTCAACGGGAGCACCCTGCTCGGCCCGGCCCTGTGGATCGGCGTCGCCGCCGTGGCCGGCCCCATCTTCGGTACCGCCGGAGCACTGTCCCGCGGTGACCGGCCGACCTACCGGGCGGTGGCCCTCGGCGCGCTCGGCGCCGTCTTCATCGCCGAGGGGCTGTACCTGGCCGTGGCGCTGCACCAGGCCGGCGAGACCGCGCTCATGGTCGCCCTCGGTGTGGTGATGCCGCCGCTGCTGGGCCGGTCCGCCGCCGACCGGCTGCGCGGCCTGGCCGCGCTCGTCCCTCTGACGCTGCTCGGGGCGGTCGCCGAGGGGTTGGTCTACCTGCTCAGCCGGCTCGTGTTCCGGTAGCCAGGGGCGCGGTGGCCGAAGGGGACGGGTAGCCGCGCGGGAACCGCGCAGCGCTCAGGACTTCGACCGCGAGAACAACCCGAACAACCGCCGCGGTGCGGCACCGGGTCGCGACGCGCCGTCGGAGCCGCCGCTCACCGCGGCACCCACAAGCTCCTCACCACCGCCGTCGACCACCAGTTCCGCCCCACCCAACCGGGTCCACTCCTCCTCCGACAGCACCATCAACCGCTGCCCACTCAGCGGCGAGAACCCGCCGGCGGCCACCCGCTGACCGAACCGCGCCAGCGCCTGGGTACGCGTCTGCGCCGACCACGCCCGAAGACCGCCGCCCTCACCGCGCACGACCACCCGGTACCGCTTGCCCATCCCCAGCATGCCCTCGTCCCTCCCACGCATCCCCGATTGCGGGACCCTACGCTACCGGTCACCGTGCCCGACACCGAATCGCGCCGTCAAACCCGGTGGCCCCCGACGCCGGCATCTGCCACCATTTTGCGCATGTCCGTGACCGCTTCCCCGCCGCGGGGCGTCGCTGACCTGCGAGCGTTGGCAGACAGGGGTGCCCGGGTCAAATACCTCTACTTCTGGGGGCACCGGGCGCAGCGCGCCGCAAGCATCGGGCCGTGGCGTATGAGCCAGTGGTGGCCGGCCGCGTTCACGGTGAACGGGGTCAGGTACGCCTCGGCCGAGCACTACATGATGGTCGGCAAGGCCCGGCTGTTCGGTGACGAGTCGCTCGCCGACCGGATGCTGACGGTACCGGGGCCGGGCGCGGTCAAGGCCCTGGGCCGGCAGGTATCCGGATTCGACGAGTCCGTCTGGGATGCGCACCGCTTCGACCTGGTGACCGACGGCAACGTGGCCAAGTTCGGCCAGCATCCCGACCTGCGCGACTACCTGCTGGGTACGGGAGAACGGGTGCTGGTCGAGGCGAGCCCGGTGGACCGGATCTGGGGGATCGGCCTGGCCGCCACGGATCCGCGCGCCTCGGACCCGGCGCGGTGGCGCGGTCTCAACCTGCTCGGGTTCGCGCTGATGCACGCCCGCGCGCGGCTCGCCGCGGGCTGAACGCCCCGGGCCCGCGCCTGCCGCCGCGCGCTTGCCGTCAGCGGCCGGCGTCCGGTCGCGGGAGCAGGCCGCGGGTCACCTCGTCCGGGGCGATCGTCCGGCTGACCGACTCCGGGTCGGCCCGCGCCAGTTCGGTGCCGGCGATCCCCGCGTACACCTCGGCGAACGCCTCGAACAGCGCCGGGGTCAGCCCGGCGCCACGCTGGGTGACCGCGATCTCCCGCATCTCCGGCACGTACCGGGCCGCCTTGCTGGCCGCCAGGGCGACGTCGTACTGAGGCCGCTCGTGCCCGCCGCTGCCGGACAGGTCGGCGAGGACCTCCGCGAGTACGCCGTGGGCCGCCGCCGCGCGCATCGCCTGGGCGTACAGCCCGACCGTTCCCTTGTACACGCTCGCCGTGCACATCTTCAGGGCGCTCGCGGTGCCCGGCCGGTCGCCCAGGACCGTCACGTCGATGTGCCGCCAGGGCAGCCCGGCCAGCTCCGCGGCCCGCGGGCCGGAGAAGTAGAGCCGGGCCCCCGGCCGGACCGTCGGGGGCGGCCCCGAGATGGAGCCGTCCACGAAGTCCAGCGGCGCCAGGATGCCGACAACATCGTCCACCGTGGACGGAGCGATGGCGTTCAGGTCGGCGATGAGCGGAGTGGCCCCGGTACGGATCGCGGCAGCCCGCAGGTCGCCGGCGGCGGCCCGGGCCGCGCCGGGTGGCGCGACGACCAGGATGACGGCCGCCTCGCGGACCACGTCGTCGAGGGAGTCGACGAGGGTCAGGCCGGCGTCGGCCGCCAGCCGGGCGGTGCGGCCGGACCGCCCGTCCGTCGTGGTGATCACGGTGGATCCACCGGAGCTCAGCGCCCAGCCGAGACCCGCGCCCATGTGGCCGGCGCTGTGGACGCCGACGACGGTCACCGCGCTTCCCCGGCAGACCGTCGGAGGTGCGCGTGGCGGAGGTGCGCGCGTCGGAGGTGCGCGCCGCCGCCCGGGGCGGGCCTGGCTCCCCCGCGCAGGCCCGGCGCGGCCGGATGATCGGTCATCAACAGCACGTCACGGGAGCGCGTCGTCCACCACACGGGCCTCACCCTACCGGGGTCCGATCGCCGGCTCGTTGCGCCGAGGCGCGCCGATGCGGCGCTCCGGGTCCGGCCCACGGCACGGATCCGTAGCCCCGCGCGAAACCCGAATCGTACACGTGTTCTAATCGGGTGGTACAGCGAGTTCTAGCAGGTCAGCGGGTGTGTGATGGGGTTCGGCAATCCGGATGTGCCGTGGTCGCGGCTGGAAGCGGTGCTGTCCGGACTCCCCGGCGCGGGTCCGCTGGTACCCGACCCGCCGGCCGCCGGCCAGGCCCCCGCGCTGGTACGGGGCACCTCGTCGGTGGACTACGTCGAACTGCACTGCCACACCAACTTCAGCTTCCTGGACGGGGCGAGCCACCCGGACGAGTTGGTGCACGAGGCGTACCGGCTGGGCCTGGCCGGGCTGGCGGTCACCGACCACGACGGCCTGTACGGGGTGGTCCGGGTGGCGGAGGCGGCACGGGACCTGGACCTGTCCACGATCTTCGGCGCGGAGCTGTCGCTGGGGCCGCCCGGGGAGGCGCAGCCGGAGCCGGGTGGGGGCGGAGGCGAGCACCCCCCACGCCCCGCGGCCCCGCGCAGCGGTGAGCCCGATCCACTCGGCCGGCACCTGCTGGTGCTGGCCCGCGGCCGGTCCGGGTACGCCCGGCTGGCCCGGACGATCTCCCTGGCCCAACTGGCCGGCGGCGAGAAGGGTCGGCCGGCCTACGACCTCGAAGGGGCCGCCGCCTCCCTGCGCGACCACGCGGTGGTGCTGACCGGCTGCCGCAAGGGTCACGTCCGCGCCGCCCTCGCCACCGGGGGCGTACCGGCCGCCGCCGGCGAGTTGGACCGGCTCGTGGCCCTGTTCGGCCGCGACGGCGTGGTGGTGGAGTTGACCGACCACGGGTACCCCGGCGACGGCGAGGCCAACGACGCCCTGGCCGGGCTGGCCCGCCGGTTCGGGTTGGCCGCGGTGGCGACCGGCAACGTGCACTACGCCCGGCCCGGCGGGCACCGGCTGGCGGCCGCGCTGGCGGCGGTGCGGGCCCGCCGCTCGCTGGACGACATGGACGGCTGGCTGCCGCCGGCCGCGGTCGCGCACCTGCGCGGCGGGGACGAGATGGCCGCGCGGTTCGCCGCCTACCCCGGCGCGGTCGAGCACACCGCCGTGCTGGGCGCGCAGTTGGCGTTCGACCTGAACCTCGTCGCCCCGGCACTGCCGGACTGCGACGTCGGCGCGGGGCACACCGAGATGAGCTGGCTGCGCCACCTGACCGAGGAGGGGGCCCGGCACCGGTACGGCAACCGGGAGAGCAACCCGGCCGCGTACCGGCAGATCGACCACGAGCTGAACATGATCGATGCCCTGGGGTTCCCCGGCTATTTCCTGATCGTCCACGACATCGTCGAGTTCTGCCGGGACAACGACATCTACTGCCAGGGTCGGGGATCGGCGGCCAACTCGGCGGTCTGCTACGCGCTGGGCATCACGAACGTCGACGCGGTGCGCTGGGGCCTGCTGTTCGAGCGGTTCCTCGCCCCGGAACGCGACGGCCCGCCCGACATCGACGTGGACATCGAGTCGGACCGGCGGGAGGAGGTCATCCAGCACGTCTACGAGAAGTACGGCCGGCACCACGCCGCCCAGGTCGCCAACGTCATCTCGTACCGGCCCCGTTCCGCGGTGCGCGACATCGCCCGGGCATTCGGGTTCTCCCCGGGTCAGCAGGATGCCTGGAGCAAGCAGATCGACCGGTGGGGTGGGGCCGGCGTGACCGACGTCGACGACATCCCCGACCACGTCGTCGAGTACGCCAACCGGCTCCAGACGTTCCCCCGGCACCTGGGCATCCACTCGGGCGGCATGGTGATCTGCGACCGGCCGGTCATCGAGGTGTGCCCGGTGGAGTGGGCCCGCATGGAGGACCGGTCGGTGTTGCAGTGGGACAAGGACGACTGCGCCGCCGTCGGCCTGGTCAAGTTCGATCTGCTCGGGCTCGGCATGCTCTCCGCCCTGCACTACGCGTTCGACATGATCGACTCTGAGCTGGACCTGTCCCGCATGCCGCTGGACGACCCCGAGGTGTACGAGATGCTCTGCCGCGCGGACTCGGTCGGGGTGTTCCAGGTCGAGTCCCGCGCGCAGATGGCCACCCTGCCCCGGCTCAAACCGGCGGTGTTCTACGACCTCGTCGTCGAGGTCGCCCTGATCCGGCCCGGACCGATCCAGGGCAACTCGGTCCACCCCTACATCCGCCGCGCCAACGGCCGGGAACCGGTCACCTACCCGCACGACCTGATGCGCCCCGCGCTGGAGAAGACCCTGGGCATCCCGCTGTTCCAGGAACAGCTGATGCAGTTGGCCATCGACGTGGCCGGGTTCAGCGCGTCCGAGGCCGATCAACTGCGCAGGGCCATGGGCTCCAAGCGTTCCGCGGAGCGGATGGCACGGCTGAAGGGCCGCCTGTACGACGGGATGGCGCAGCGGGGCATCACCGGTACGCTCGCCGAGGACCTGTACCTCAAGCTGTCCGCGTTCGCGTCGTACGGGTTCCCCGAGTCGCACGCGATGAGCTTCGCGTACCTCGTCTACGCGTCCGCCTGGCTCAAGCGCTACCACCCGGGCGCGTTCTGTGCCGCGCTGCTCAACGCGCAGCCGATGGGCTTCTACTCCACACAGTCCCTTGTGGACGATGCCCGCCGCCACGGCGTCACCGTACTGCGGCCGGACATCAACGCGAGCGACGCCGCGGCGGTTCTCGAGACCACCCCGCAGACCAGGAAGGCGGCGGCACCGGGCGAGCCACCGGGCGCGTGGGGCCGGGGCGGCCCCGTCGTGCGGCTGGGCCTGTCCAGCGTGCGTACCCTCGGCGACGGCCTCGCCCGGCGCATCGAGGACGAGCGGCGCGACCACGGCCCGTACCGCGGCCTGGTCGACCTCGCCCGGCGCACCCGGCTGTCCACCGCGCACCTGGAGGCCCTGGCGACCGCGGACGCGTTCGCCTGCCTCGGCCTCACCCGCCGCCAGGCGCTGTGGGCTGCCGGCGCGGCCGCGCAGGAGCGCGAGAACCGGCTGCCCGGCACCGTCACCGGCGTGCACGCGCCCACGCTGCCCGGAATGGACGCCATCGACGAACTCGTCGCGGACGTGTGGGCCACCGGCCTGTCGCCGGACACCCATCCGGTCGCGTTCGCCCGCGCGCACCTCGACCGCCTCGGCGCCGTGGCGGTCACCGCCCTGCCCGGCGTGGAGGACCGGACCCGGGTCCTGGTCGGCGGGCTCGTCACCCACCGGCAGCGCCCGGGTACGGCCGCCGGCGTCACGTTCATCAACCTGGAGGACGAGACCGGCATGCTCAACGTCACCTGCTCGCCGGGGCTGTACCTGCGCAGCAGGAAGGTCGTGCGGACCAGTTCGGCACTGCTCGTGCGCGGCATCCTGGAAAAGGCCGACGGCGTGATCAACCTGATCGCCGACAAGTTCGAGCCGCTGCGGCTTCCGGTCCGGCCACCGTCGCGCGACTGGCACTGACCCGGTCGCCGCGCGGGCGGTAACATCATCGACACAATTCGACGAGCTCGACCAAAGCCAAACACTCGTCCCGGTCACCGCCGCCCTGGACGTACCGGCCGGCTGGACCGCCAGCGCGCACTCCACACCCCGGTCGGTCGCCGAGATCCGCGGCGGCGGCTCGGCGACGTTCACCTGGACGGTCACCGCGCCGGCCACGGCGGTACCCGCGGCGAACGCCCTCACCGCCACGGCACGGCTCACGCAGCAGGGGCACGCCGCGAAGCCGCGCGACGAGCGGATCGTCGGTGCCGTCCCGGCGCCACCGCCGAGCGGCCGGAGTCAGGTCAGCGACCTGCCGTTCCTGTCCGCGACCAACGGCTGGGGTCCGGTGGAGCGCGACGAGAGCGTGGGCGGCAACCAGGCGGGCGACGGCGGGCCGCTGACCATCGGCGGCACCGGGTACGCCAAGGGTCTGGGTACCAACTCCCCCAGCGACGTGCAGGTGTACCTCGCCGGCCGGTGCGGCGAGTTCACCGCGACCGTCGGCGTGGACCACGAAGTCGGCACCGCCGGGACGCTCACGTTCAGCGTCATCCTCGACGGGAAGGTGCTCGTCACCACGCCGGTCCTGCGGAGATCGTCGGCGGCGGTGAACCTCGACGTTCCGGTGACCGGCGGCCAGGTGCTCGAACTCGTCGTCGGCGACGGGGGCGACGGCAACGGCAACGACCACGGCGACTGGGCCGACCCGGTGCTCACCTGCGGATAGCCTGGCCGGACGCTGTGTCAGCGGTAGTCCGCGACGTCGGCGTCGGGCTTGTCGCCGAAGTACGCGTCGGCGAAGAAACGGCTCGCCTCGGGCCGGGAGCCGTCCAGGTCGGTGAACCCGTAGTGCGTGGCGAGTTGCCCGGCCGACAGCGCCCGGCCGGACCACCGGGACGCGTCCGGGTCGGACGCCAGCGCGACCACCGCCCGGCCGATGTAGTGCGGCGTCTCCGAGATGGCGAACCACTTGTCCGCGGCGATGCCGTCGCGCCAGGTCTCCTCGGTCACCCCGAAGTGCTCCAGCATCTCCTCCGAGCGCAGGAAGCCGGGGGTCAGCGACACGGAGGTGATGCCGTGCGGGGCGACCTCGTCGTGGAGCATCCTGCCCAGCCGGGTGATGGCCACCTTGATCATGTCGAAGAACATGGTGCCCCGGTAGCGGTCGTTGAACAGGTCGTCGCCGTCGGTGATCTCGCAGACCAGGCCCTTCCCCCGCCGTACCAGCAGGGGCAGCACGGTGTGCAGCGTGATGAGGTGCGTCTCCAGCCCGTTGCGCAGGGCGCGCAGCCCGTTGTCGAGGTCGTGCTCCCAGATCGGTTTCCACTCGATCCACCGATCGCCGCCCCAGGTGTCGTCGACGAGGACGTCGAGCCGGCCGGCCTGCTCGGCCTCGATGCGCGCGACCAGTGCGCGGACATCCGCCGGTACCGTGTGGTCGCAGCGCACCGCGATGCCCGTGCCGCCGGCGCTCGTCACCAGGTCGGCGGTGTCCTCGATGGTCTCCGGGCGGTCGAGGTCGCTGCGGCCGGAACGCGTCGAGCGCCCGGTGACGTACACGGTCGCCCCGGCCGCCCCCAACTCGACCGCCATGCCACGGCCGGCGCCGCGGGTCGCGCCGGTGACCAGCGCGACGTGCCCGCGCAGCGGGTGCGACCCCGGTTTCTCAGGCATGGCCTGCCCTTCGGGTGTCGGCATGGTCTCGGCTGTCGGCATCGTCTCCCCCTCGGCTGTCGGCATCGTCTTCCCCTCGGCTGTCGGCGGGCGGGCGGCGCCAGCCCACCAGGATCGCGTCGAGATCGGCGGCCAGGCGCGCGCGCAGGCTGCCGTGCGGGCGGGTGGACCAGTGCAGGGCCGCGCCGTCCGCGACCGCGGCGAGGATCCGTGCCGCGACGGGAACGGCGGGCGCCCCGGGCAGCGCGCCGGCGTCGACCGCCCGGTGCAGCAGCGCGCGCGTGCCGGCCCGTACGGCGGCGTAGAACTCGGCCATCCCGGCCCGCAGCCGCTCGTCGGACAGGTCGGCCGCGAGCTGGGCCAGATTGTTGGCCGCCGACACGGGATCGTCGAGCGGCGCGTAGCGCTCGACGAGGGCCCGCCGGACCGCGGTGACCGGGTCGCCGCCGCCGGCACGCGCCGCGGCCATCTCCCGCCGGGCGTCATCGATCGCGACCCGCAGCATGGCCTGCAGCAGGCCGTGCTTGGAGCCGAACCGGTGCCCGAGCGTTCCGGCGCTGACCCGCGCCTCGCCCGCGACGTCGGCGAGCGTGAAGGCGGGCCCGACCCGGGCGATGACGGCGCCGGCCGCCGCCAGCAACCGCTCATCCGTGATCGTCCTGGGCCGCGCCACGCAGTTATTGAATCGCCATACAATAACTACTGTCAACCACCGGCCGTGTGATGCCCGCCGGTACGCTGGCCTCCCCTCGGCACGAAGGAGTTGGACGTCCCGGTGAAGGCTTCTGGTTGCCTGTTCGGGCTGGCGTACGGCGATGCGCTGGGCAAGCCGACGGAGTTCCTGCGGTACGTCGACATCGAGCGGCGCTACGGGCGCGGCGGCCCGCGTGAACTCGATGGCGATCCTGCCCTGGTCACCGACGACACCCAGATGACGCTGGCGGTCGCGTGGGCGCTGTGCGACACGCCCGAGCCGGAGCCCGGCGCACTGGCGGAGTCGCTGCGGCGGCGCTTCCTCGACTGGGCAATGAGCCCGGACAACAACCGCGCGCCCGGCAACACCTGCCTGCGGGCCTGCGCCGCGCTGTCCCGCGAAGTGCCGTGGCAGGAGGCCTCCGTCGCCGGGTCGAAGGGCTGCGGCGCGAACATGCGGGTGGCGCCGGTGGGTCTCGTCTCCGGGTACGACCTGGACACCCTCGCCGGCGTGGCTCAACTGCAGGCCGGGCTGACCCACGGGCACCCGACCGCGCTGGCGGCCAGCGAACTGACCGCGTACGCGGTGCGGGTCCTGCGGGACGGCGCCGGGCTGGGCGAGGTCCCCGGCCTGCTGCGCGCCCGCTGCCACGACCAGCGCACGGTCTACCGGCAGGAGTGGCTGGGGCCGCTGTGGCAGGTGCCGGGCATGGACACCGCCAGCGGGTTCATCGCCCGGGGCTGGGACGAGTGCCTGGCCGTACTGGACCGGCTCGACGCAGCCCTGGGCGGCCCCGACGACGGCGGGGATCCGTGCCGCTACACCGGCGAGGGTTGGGTGGCCGAGGAGGCGCTGGCAACCGGCCTGTGGTGCGCGGTGCGGTACGCCGGGGATCCCGTGGGTGGCGTGGCGCGGGCCGCCGCGACCTCGGGTGACTCGGACTCCATCGCGTGCCTGGCCGGCGCCTTCCTCGGTGCGGCGCACGGCATGGCCGCCTGGCCCGCCCCGTGGGCGTCGCGGATCGAGTACGCCGACCAACTCGCCGCGTTCGGCGCCCGCTGGGACTGACCGGGAACGCCGCGGTCAGGAGCGGTCCGGACCCGCTGTCAGGAGCGGTCCAGATGCGGGAAGGCGACCTCGCGCAGCAGGATGCCGATGGCCGCCGCGACCGGGATGGCGATCAGGGCGCCGATGAACCCCAGCACCGCGCCGCCGATCAGCACCGCGAGGATGGTCGTGGTCGCCGGCACCTGGACGGTACGGCCGATGATCTTCGGCACGATGACGTAGTCCTCGACGAGCCGGTACACCACGTAGAAGGCGAGGGTCGCCACCGCCACCGGCACCGAGACCGTGAGCGCCACCAGGCTGACGAGGATGCCGCCGATGGTGGACCCGACGACCGGGATCAGGTCGAGGATGGCCACCGCGAGGGCGAGCAGGATCGGGTACGGCACGTGGAAGATGACCAGCCAGAGGAAGGTACCGGCGCCGGCGATCAGTGAGGTCAGCACGTTGCCGAGGACGAACCCGCCGACCCGGGTGAACATCTCGTCGCCGAGCAGGATGGCGCGCGGGCGCCGGCTACCCGGGATCAGCCGGTACATCAGCCGCCGGATGCGCGGCAGGTCGGCGAGCAGGTACACGGTGAGCACCAGCACGGTCAGGGTGGAGGCGGTGGCCGACAGGACGACCTTTCCCGCACCGAGCAGGCCGCCGAACACGTCACCCGCGTTCAGCGAGGACACGGCCTTGTTGAGCCGGTCCTGGAGATGGAACCGGACGTCCAGCTGCCCCAGTGTGGTGCTGTGGTCGCGGAGCTGGGCCGCGTACCCGGGCAGCTCGTGCGCGAACTGGGTGGCCTGCGAGACCAGTGGGGGGATCGCCGCGGCGAGGAAGCCGCCCACCGCCCCGACCGTGACCAACGCCACCACGAGGACGGCGGACCACCGGGGCAGCCGCATGCGCATCAGCCACTGGACCGCCGGGTCGAGGCCGATGGCCAGGAACAGCGACAGGCCGATCAGCAGGAGGACGGAGCTGGCGTCGACCAGCATGCGGGCGAGCACGTACGCGACCCCGACCCCGGCGGCGCCGAGCAGCCCGACAGTGAACGGCGAACGCCGGATCGGCCGACCGGGCGCACCGAAGACCGCCCTGTCCTCGGTCAGCTCGGCCGCTTCCTGGATCGCGGCGTCCACCGCCTCCTTCACCGATTCGGTCACCGGCTCCTCCGCCGGCTCCCGGCCCGGCTGATCCTGCACCGGCCGGTCTGGTCGCGCCGGCTGATCCGGTACCGGCTGGACCTGCTGAACCTGCCGGCCCCCCTGGCCCGGCTGGACCTGCTGGACCGGCTGGCCCGGTACCGGCTGATCCGGCGCCTGCGGCTGTCCGCGTTCCATACTCCACCCACCCCTACTCCCCGTCGCCCCTCGGTGCCCCCTAGATGAAACAACGAAACCGCCACTCCGTCGCCCCGCGTCCGTTCGCGGGCTCCGGTATATCATCGGGTCATTGGATGTCTGCTGCCCGAGAAGTCGACCCGAAGGGACCGGGATGCCCGTCATCAGCCGTGACTCGCTGGTCGACCAGGCCATCGAGTGGATCCGGGGCGAGATCGCCAGCGGTCGCTGGCCGGTGGGATCCCGGCTGCCGTCCGAGCCCGTACT
>DASXOA010000002.1:0-28119 GCA_036494675.1 Rugosimonospora sp. | reverse complement strand
GTCGGCGAAGTGTCCCGCACCATGATGTCGTACTCGGCAGTCGGTGACGCGTTGCACGCGCGGTCGATGCTGCGCACGTACAACCGGTTGGGGCCCGCCCAGGGCGGTGAGAGGTCCACAGTGGCGGAGCCCCCCAAACCGTCGGCCGGTACAACGTCGGGTGCCTTCAGCGGATCCGACGCTGTCGGCACTCCGTAATCGCCGTAGCTGATGAGGCAATCGACGCCGGGGTAGTTATTCCAGGAGTACTGGTACCCAATGACGTCGGTTGCGTTTGTGGTGAACGTGAAGTGTGCGGGAGTGCCCCCGTCGACATAGCTGTCCTCGGGGTAGTTCGACGAGGTGACCTGCGGCGGGCTGGCAGGTGGCGTGGCGTCGACGCTGAAGTAGCAGGTCTGCGACCAGTCCGAGGTGTCCGTGCCATCGTTGAGCCGAGACTGCCAGCCGTATGTGCCGCCGTCACTGACCACGCCGGCCGGTACTGTCACCGCACTGACCCAGCCGCTTCGTATGTAGCCGGTGGTGTTGATAGTCGTTCGTTCGTCAGGGCTATCGATGGGCCAGATGACGAACGATCCAGTGAGGGTATCGTCCGGGTTGGCGTCCTTGAAGCTGGCCGCCAGTGTTGGTTGGCGGTTCGGCAAGTAGGGGAATGGTGCCTGGTTAGCGCAGGGGTGTCCGCCGGCGTAGAGCTGCGTTGGTACCTCCGGCAGATTGTTGTCGTCCACCCTCAGCTGCAGTCCGTACTGCGCGTTCAGCCATCGGCCCAGTTTGCTATCGCCCTCACTGTCGGCGGGTACACGCAACTCGACGCCGAGCTTCGTCTGACCCGCCTTCAACGCCAACTGAGCGGCTGTGGTGATGTCCATGCTGAACCAGCCGGGGCAGATTTGTGACCCCCCGATGGTGCCGACCAGGGTCCGCTCGGCAGGCGGGTCCGCCCAGGTCGGGTCGGTCGCGGGCGGAGTGATCCACACCTCGACCTTTCGGTCCGCGCAGTCGGTCGCCTCCTGTTCATGCGCGCTCAGGCTTGCGGTGAAGATCTTCTTATCGGCGAAGCCGGACAGATCATAGGTCGCATACACGCGCGACATGTGGTGCTTGCCGTCTGCGTCGAGCCACGCCCCCAACGGAATTTCCAAGTCGGGCACCTTCGAGGCATGTGCATCAAGTGAATCCGTGTAGCGCTGCGAAATCCAGGCGGCGGATTCGGCGTTGTGCCCGGCCGCTGCGGGCTGTGCGGCGGCGAACCCACCGACGATCGTACCCGCGAGCACGGCGAGCACGGTGAAGGCGCGAAACCTCGAAGATAGCTGTCTTCTCATCCCTGCTCCGAATTTCCTACGGTCCCCGGCATCCGCGGGACGGGCTGGCGCAGTATATGAGGATCTCCATACGTACAGTGCCCCACCGCTGACAGCCGTTCCGGAACGTACGAGATGACGGTTGGCGCTTACCCGGTCGGCATCAGAGGCTGGACCGAGTCTCTGTGCTCGGACGTTTCGATCTTTTGCGACCAACTATTGATTGGTTGGTAGCAACGAGGTTGGCGAGCTCTGAGACTTGGGCCAGCCGTTTGAGCGTCGTTCGTAGCTCGCTGACCAGCTCCGAAGAGTTCAAGTAGGCAGTCATCAGCTCCACCGCAGGTAATACGGCCGTTTCCGGTGATCGGAAATGGCCTTATTTGATCTTGTATAGCGGTAAAGCCCCGCAACGGGATGGCGCGGCCGAGAATCGCAACTACGAGCAGACCGAGAAGGTCGGGCATGCCTCGTCTGCCTTCCAACTGGCCTTGAGATGCCTCATGTACTCCTCGATCATCCCGTGCTGCGGGTTCGGGGACGAGCAGGAACGATGGACCACGCAACCGACGCATCTTTTGCGGACGGCGATGTCCGGTCGGGGAGTGCGGCCTCGACGTCTCGGGTGACAAGGGCGCCGCTGGGGTGTCTGATGGAAAGGATACGTCGATGAAGTACATGATTTTGGTGTTCGCGTCGCAGCAGGACTACCAGGGGATGACCGGGCAGGCCTCGGGGCAGCCGGCGTGGACGCAGGAGGACCATGCCGCGTTGGGTGCGTTCATGCGGGGATACAACCAGGAACTGCTCGACTCCGGTGAGCTGGTGGAAACCAGGGGCCTGAGCGCACCGGTGCATTCCCGCCGGGTCCGGCTCCAGGAAGGCGTCCCGGTCGCGACCGATGGGCCCTACGCCGAGTCCGAGGAGGTGCTCGCCGGGTACTGGGTCGTCGACTGCGTGAGCTTCGATCGGGCGACGGAGATCGCATCCCGGCTGGCCAGCTGCCCCGGGCCCGAGCACATGCGGGCGCGGGCGTACGCGGATGTGCGGCCGATCGACGAGCACCAGCCCGACTTTGAAGGTTGATTCGGGCGGGCAGCGGTGATCGCCGCCGAGGTCGAGGACCTGCTGCGTCGCCTGACGCCGCAGGTTCTCGGTGCGGTTGTGCGCCGGTACGGACACTTCGACCTGGCCGAGGACGCCACCCAGGAAGCGCTACTGGCGGCGGCGACGCAGTGGCCCCGCGACGGGCTGCCGCATGACCCCAAGGCCTGGTTGGTCACTGTCGCGGCGCGGCGGTTGACCGATCTGCTGCGCGCCGAGCAGGCCCGGCGCCGGCGGGAGGAGACGGTCGCCCAGTGGGAGGTGACCCCGACCGAGGATCCCGGGGCTCACGAGGGCCGTTCAGCGGATATCGACGACACTCTGGTTCTGCTGTTCATGTGCTGCCACTCCTCGCTGTCGGTCCCGTCACAGATCGCCCTGACGCTGCGGGCGGTTGGGGGCTTGAGTGTTACCGAGATCGCCCGTGCCCTGTTGACCTCCGAGCAGACGGTGACCCGGCGTATCACCCGGGCCAAGCAATCGATCAAGGACAGTGGGGTGCCGTTCGCGCTGCCGCCCGGAGACGCCGGTCGGCTGGATACGGTGTTGCGGGTGCTGTACCTGATCTTCAACGAGGGCTATGCCAGCACCGCCGGCACGCGGCTGCTACGGGTGGACCTGGCGGACGAGGCCATCCGGCTGACCAGAGTCCTGCACGCGATCCTGCCCGACGACAGCGAGGTGAGCGGGCTACTGGCGTTGATGCTCCTCGTCCACGCCCGGCACCGGGCCCGTACCGGCGCCGACGGGTCGCTGATCCCGATGACGGAGCAGGACCGTGACCTCTGGGACGAGGCCGCCATCCAGGAGGGCGTAGCCCTGGTCACTGCTGCGCTGCCATGCGGGCCGACCGGGCCGTACCAGCTCCAGGCGGCGATCGCCGCTGTCCACGACGAGGCTGACAGCGCCCAGGCGACCGACTGGGCGCAGATCGCGGCTCTCTACGGCGTCCTGCTCCGGCTGGACGACAACCCGGTCGTCGCCCTCAACCATGCCGTCGCGGTCAGCATGGTCGCCGGACCCCGCGCCGGCCTCACCCTGCTCCAGGGGCTGGAGGCCGACAGCAGGATCGTCTCCAGCCGTCGCTTCCATGCCGTGCGAGCGCACCTGCTCGAACAGAGCGGCGAGCCCGCAGCCGCGTTGGCCGCCTACCGGACCGCCGCCCGATATGCCACCAACACCCAGCAGCAGCGCTACCTCAATCAGCAGATCGCCCGGCTGCAGGACCTGACCTGACCTGACCCCACTGCCGTTGAACAGCAACGGCAAGACCGACCGTCGCGCACTCGGCGCCATTGACCCGCGGCTGGGCGGCCGCTCCGGTCGCGGCGCCCCGGTACGGCGGACTCGCCGTACCGGGGCCTCGTGAGGTCGACTACGGGTACGAGACCAGGTCCGCGAGGTTCGTGGACGCGTTCGCCGCCCCGCCGCTGTTGTTGATGATGTGGGCGATCGTGCCCTTGCCGCCGCCCAGCGAGAACGTCATCAGGTCGTGGAACTTGACCCCGGACGCGTTGGGTACCTCGAAGGCGTGGTCGGCCACCACAGAGGGGTCGCTGGTGAAGTAGCAGTAGCTGCCGAGCCCCCACGCCTCGTGAGTCGTCACCGTGTTGGCCACCTTGTAGGCGGCGTACCCCCGCGTGCTGCCGTTCATCCAGCTCGACTGGTTGGGTACGTCGTAGGGCAGCTCGTTCTGGAAGAAGTACGTGCGCCCGCCGTTGCCGTTCCACAGCACCGAGTACTGCTGGTAGTGCTCGACGGCGAGCCCGTACATCGTGACGTTCGCGCCGTTCACGACCAGGCCGTTCTGCGCGGTGTTGGACGTCCACCCGACCCCGTACGTGTGGTCGGCCCGCCACAGCCACAGGTCGTCCCCGATGACGTTGTTGCTGTTGACCTGAACGCTCACCGTGGCCTTGCCGACGGCCGCACCGCCGATCCGGGCGAACACGTCGGACAGCACGGTCGGGTCGGCCGAGTGGTCCGCGGTGGAGCCCGTCGGGCCGACCTGCAGCAGGACAGGCGAGTTGGTCGTACCGGCGTCGAAGAGCAGGCCGGCGATCCGGATGCCGTTCACGTCCGCGGTCGACATCGCGATGACGCCGTTGTCCGCCTCGAGTGTCGCCAGCCCGAGGCCCAGCACCACGGTGTCGGCCCGGTTCACCCGGATGGTGTCGGTCAGCTTGTAGACCCCCGGCGTGAACAGCAGGTTCTTGCCGGCGGCCAGCGCCGCGTTGATGGTGGCCGCGGTGTCGCCCGGCTTGGCGACGTAGAACGTGGCGATCGGCAGCGATGTGCCCGCCGCGGTGCCGTTCGCCCAGCTGGTACCGCTGGAGTTGGCCCGATCTGCCGGCACGAAGACCTGGTACGCGCCGGTGGAGTCGACGTACAGGAACGGCTTCTCCGCGATCGCCGGGGTCTGCGCGACGGTGGTGTACGGCGGGTTGGGGAAGCTCTGCGCCGGGGCGTGGGTGTCCCCGACGAAGACCATGTTCCAGTTGGCCCCGGTCCAGCTGCCCCATTGGTCGTTACGCGACAGCCACTGCTGCTGGCTGCCGGAGTTCACCTGACCGTCGACGACCGAGTCGCCGAGGAAGCCGCCGCTGGACCAGCCGCCGTTGTCGTCGAGGACGAGGTTGCCCTTGACGTGTACCCGGCGCATCGGCGTGGCCTGCGACACGGCGTACTTCATGGTGCCCGACGAGGGGCTGTTGGTGATGTTCTCCACCCCGCGCCAGAAGTTCTGGGTGGCGTTGCCGCCGTCCCACTGCGCGTCGGAGTTGATGCCGCCGCCGCCGATCGTGGTGTCGTTCGGCGACAGGCCCAGCCCGAGTACCTGGGTGTAGTAGCCGACGTTCACGCTCACGTTGTAGGAGCCGGGGCGGAACAGCAGCGCGTACCGCTGGGTACCGAACTGGTTGGTCTGCTGCTGGTTGTCGATCGTGTTGAGCTGGCTCTGGATCGTGGAGCTGGACATCGACGGGTCGAAGATCTTGACGTTGGGCCCGAGGTCCGGGTTCGACGGGTTGCTCGGTGGGGGTGTGGGGCCGGAGCCGCCGGTGGGGTTCAGCGTGAACGACTGCGCACCGGTGTTGTTGCACGTGTACTGCTGCAGTTGCACGCTGTCCGCGGTCGACGCGGCCGGGACGTCCAGGCACTTGCCGCTGTTGCGGTTGACGAAGTGGTACGTGCCGGCCGCCTCCGCCACCGGCTGCCACTGCTGGTTGTTGCCGTTGCTGTACGTCCACAGCTGGATGGGCGCGCTGTCGGCCGTGGACACGTTGGTGACGTCCCAGACCTGTGCCGCACTGTTGCCGTTGCCGACCTGGTAGTACCCGCCGCTGGTGGCGGTGAACGTCCACTGCTGCGCGGTGGTGGCGTTGCAGGCGTACTGCTGCACGGCCGTACCGTTGGCGGTGGCCGCCGCCCGGGCATCCACGCACTTGCCGCTGGTGCTGTTGACCACCGTGTAGGTGGTGCCCGAGACGACCGCGGCGGGTGCGGCCCGGGTCGCGGCTCCCGCGTCGGGGATCGCGACGATGGTCAGGCCGCCCGCGACCAGCGCTCCGGCCGTCGCGATACCCAGCGCCATGGTGCGCCGCCGCACCCGTGGCAGTCTTCTGTCTCCGGTTGCCATGCCCCGCACTCCTTGACTCGGGAACCGGTCGGGCCCCGGTTCGGCGGGCTTCGCCGCTGATCAGCGGCGCCGCTGGCCGAGGAGCGGGTCAGACCTGCTCACAGTGACGATTAGACAACTTTCTTTATTGACATCCTTCGAGGCTTGATTCAACTGCCACCACTTCCCGGCGTCAAGGTTTCGCGGGCATTTCCGGGAACCCGGATCCCTCCGACGGAGGTCCGGCTTGATAGGTGACTTCAGGGTCACCTATCCTGGGAGCCGTGGACGACGACGATCGCGTCTTCAAGGCACTCGCGGACCCCACCCGGCGACATCTGCTGGACCTTCTCTTCGAGCGCGACGGGCGCACGCTGACCGATCTGGAGTCGAACCTCCAGATGACCCGGTTCGGCGTGATGAAACACCTGCGCGTGCTGGAGGAGGCCGGGCTGCTCGTCACCCGCCGGTCCGGTCGGGAGAAACTGCATTTCCTCAATCCGGTTCCGATCCGGCTTATCCATGATCGATGGATTGACAAGTACACCGAGAGTCGGACTGCCGCACTGGTGGATCTCAAGAACGCCTTAGAGGAAAAGAAATAGATAACTACCTGATAAGGACACAATCGGCACGGTGTCCACCCGGCTGCGTAAATCGCTCCGGGCTACCCCAAAACTCGCCTGGAGTTGACCGATAAAGCAACATCACATCAGCCGTTCGGCCAGGTCACAGGCGTACCGAAGCAAAGTTCACGTTCAGTTAACCAATTCTCGGCGGACCGGTCCTAATGTTGTGAATCGTGGTATTCGCTGGGCAGGTGGCGGCGGGCCGGCCGGATGGCGGTGTACCGGGCCCCGAGCCGGGTAGCGAGCGCGTCCGGGTCCGCTATGACGGGACCGATTACTCCGCGGAACCGGTAGCCAAGGGTGCGGCCTACGAGCTCTTTTCCACCGAACCCGGGGACGGTTTCCTGCCCAATCCGCGACCCGGTGCCCGCAAGCTGTACCGGCGTTTCGTCCCGGCCACCGAGATCAACGTCATCGAGGGCCGCGCCCCGGTGCCCCAGGAGCAGCCGCTGTCGGCGCCGCTGTCCCGGGGCCTGACCTGGTCGGCGGTCCACCGGCTCAGCCAGTCGCGGCGCACCGACGACGGCGGCGACCTGGTGGCCCGGATCCGGCTCAGCGCCCGGATCTCCCGCGGTACCCGCATGGTCAAGGTGCTCTCCGGGCGCCAACTCGCCGGGCACCTGAGCGGCTGGCTGCCGCAGGGCTTCTGCTACCGCGAATTCGACATCGCCCACCTGCGTACGCCCAGCGACCTCGCGGTGCTGCGCAGCGACGGCGACGACGGCCGGGGTGACCCGGTGGTGTTCGCGCTGCGCTGGCGGGCGATCGATCCGGTCGACTACCAGATCCCGTTCGCCGCCGAGTTCGCCGGGCTGATCAGGATGGCGCCCGGTGACCGGCTCGGGTCGCCGGTGCTCGGCACCGGCTTCGCGCCGTCCGGTCAACAGATCGTCCCGGAGTTCGTCACGGCCAACCTGGCCGACCTGCCGCTGACCGCGTTCGCCGAACTGGTCGCCTACACCGAGGACGGTACCGAGGTGGCGCTCTACCGGTACCTGCCGGAGCAGCGGGTCTGGGGCCGGATGTTCGGGCCACAGTGGCGGGGGCTGTTCGCCGGGGTGCCGGGGATCGCGCCGGAACAGGAGTACTTCGCGATACCGTCGGCGCCGACCAGGCTGATGGGACGCCATCACGGCAGCGAGTACGAGGCGATCGCCGACCCGCCCGGCGAGTTCCGGGTGCTGGCCAAGACCCGGGCCGCCCGTTACGCGGTCGAGTCGCTGTCCCGGCGGACGCCGTACCTGAGCTGGCGCCGGGTGCCCTGCACGGTCGTGCGGGACGAAGGCGAATGGCTACGGTTGCGGCTGGTCCGGCCGGACATCGAATCGATCACCCAGCTGGGTGCGAGCTGCATCGAGCGCGGCATCTACGAGGCCTGGGCCCCGCGGGCGGAGACGGCCGGGTACCGGGAGGTCGACGTCGAGTACGACCTGCGGAACCCGGCCGGTTGAGCTTGCGGCCGGTCCGGCTCGGCGCGTCAAACGCCGCGCGACGACCCAGACCGGTCGTCAGCCGCCCAGGCGGGCCAGTTCCTCGTCCACGATGGACTTGTCCAGCTTCTTGAACACCGGCTTCGGTGCGGCCAGCGCCGTACCCGCCCGTACCGGTACGGACGCCCAGCGCGCGCCCTCGGTGTAGTCGCCGGTCAGCACCGGGTACCCCGGCCCGCCGTCCAGGTCCTCGACCTCCACGATGGACGGCATGGGCGCGTGGACCCCCGACCCGCCCAGCAGCTCATGAATCGTCTGCGCGGCGTGCGGGAGGAACGGCGTCAGCAGGATGTTGCAGTCGCTGACCGCCTGGAGCGCCACGTGCAGGATGGTGCCCAGCCGCTCCTGATCGTCCTTGATCTTCCAGGGTGCCTGGTCCGACAGGTACTTGTTCGCCTCGCCGACGACCCGCATCGCCTCGTTGATCGCCTGCTTCTGGCGGTGCCGGCCGATCAGGTCCCCGACGGTGTCGAACGCGGTGCGCACCGAGGCCAGCAGCGCCTCGTCCGCCTCGGTCAGCGGACCGGCCGGCGGGATGGCGCCGAAGTTCTTCACGGCCATCGACACCGACCGGTTGACCAGGTTGCCCCAGCCGGCCACCAGTTCGTCGTTGTTGCGCCGCAGGAACTCGGCCCAGGTGAAGTCCGTGTCCGTCGTCTCCGGCCCGGCCACCGCGATGAAGTACCGCAGCGCGTCCGCGTCGTACCGGGACAGGAAGTCGCGTACGTAGATGACCACCGACCGGGACGAGGAGAACTTGCGGCCCTCCATCGTCAGGTACTCGCTGGACACGATCTCGGTGGGCAGCGCCAGCGCACCGTACCCGCCCGGCTCTCCGCCGTGAGACCCCTCGCCGTTGTAGCCGAGCAGTTCGGCGGGCCAGATCTGGGCGTGGAACGTGATGTTGTCCTTGCCCATGAAGTAGGCCGACCGCGCGTCCGGGGCACCGGCCGCCCACCATTTCCGCCAGGCGTCCGGGTCGCCGGAGCGGCGGGCCCACTCGATCGACGCGGACAGGTACCCGACGACGGCGTCGAACCACACGTACAGCCGCTTGTTGGGGTTGTCCTCCCAGCCGGGCAGCGGGACCGGGATGCCCCAGTCGATGTCGCGGGTCATCGCCCTCGGCCGGATGTCGTCGAGCAGGTTGAGCGAGAACTTGAGGACGTTGGGGCGCCAGTCGGTCCTGGTCTTGAGCCATCCGGTCAGCGCTTCGGCGAGTGCGGGCAGGTCGAGGAGGTAGTGCTCGGTCTCGACGAACGCCGGCGGCTCCCCGTTGATCCGGGACCTCGGGTTGATCAGGTCGATCGGGTCGAGCTGGTTGCCGCAGTTGTCGCACTGGTCGCCGCGGGCCTCGGAGTAACCGCAGATCGGGCAGGTGCCCTCGATGTACCGGTCGGGCAGGGTCCGGCCGGTGGACGGCGAGATGGCGCCCTTGGTGATCTCCTTGATCATGTACCCGTTGCGGTGCACGCCCCGGAACAACTCCTGCGCGACGGCGTAGTGGTTGCCCGTGGTGGTCCGGGTGAACAGGTCGTAGGACAGGCCGAGGGCGTGCAGGTCCTCGACGATCATCCGGTTGTACCGGTCGGCCAGCTCACGCGGCGTGGCGCCCTCGCGCTCCGCCTGTACCAGGATGGGCGTGCCGTGCTCGTCGGTACCGGAGATCATGAGCACGTCATGGCCGGCCATCCGCATGTACCGGCTGTACACGTCGGAGGGCACTCCGAAACCGGACACATGACCGATGTGGCGCGGGCCGTTGGCGTATGGCCAGGCGACCGCGGCGAGAACGTGACTCATGGGGTACCAGCGTAGTGGGCCCGCGGATACCCGGTGCGGGCGTAGTCCCGGCCTACCCGGCCACCACCAGGTTGTAGACCTCCCGCCTGGGCAGCCCATGCGACCGGGCGACCGCGGCGATCGCGTCCCGGCGCGGGGTACCCCCCGCCTCCAGGCCCGCCACCTCGGCCAGTACTGCCGCGTCGCTCGGCCGCACCGCGGCGGCGGCCGGCGCCCCGGCGACCACGACGGTGATCTCCCCTCGCGGCTCCCCGCCCGCCGCCCAGGCGGACAGTTCGCCGAGTGGCAGCCGGACGATCTCCTCGTAGGTCTTCGTCAGCTCCCGGCACAGTGCGGCCGGGCGCCCGTCGCCGAACGCGACCGCCAGGTCGGCCAGCGTGGCGGCGATCCGGTGCGGCGCCTCGAAGAAGACCATGGTGCGCTCCTCGGCGTCCAGCGCGGCCAGCCGGGACCGCCGCTCGCCCGGCTTGCGGGGCAGGAAACCCTCGAAGCAGAACCGGTCGCTGGGCAGGCCGGACAGGGCCAGGGCGGTCGTCACGGCGCTGGGACCGGGCGCGGCGGTGACCGGTACGCCGGCCTCGACGGCCGCCCGGACCAGCCGGTATCCGGGATCGGAAACGCTCGGCATGCCGCCGTCGGTGATCACCGCGACCACGGAGCCCGAGCCCATCGCGGCGACCAGGTCGGGGGTGCGCCGCTCCTCGTTGCCCTCGAAGTAGGAGACGATCCGGCCGGGCAGCACGATGCCCAGGTCGCGGGCCAGCCGGACCAGGCGCCGGGTGTCCTCGGCAGCCACCAGGTCGGCCTCGACCAGGGCGGTACGCAGCCGTTCGGAGGCGTCCGCCACGTTGCCGAGCGGCGCTCCGACCAGGATCAGCCGTCCCTGAGCCTCCACCGAGTTCCCTCCGAGCTTCGTGTGCCGCGGCGTGACGGGTGTGCCACGCCGCCATGGGCAGCCTACGATCGCAGGCGTGACTTCGGCGGTGATGACCGAGCCCGGGCCCGAGGCGGCCGACCAGGCGCCAGCGGTGCCAGAGATCATCAGGCGGCGGCTTGCCCCGCCGATGCCCACCGACGGATGGCGGTCCTGGGTCGCCACCGCCGTGATCGTGGCGATCGCCGCGATACTCCGGCTGGTCCGCCTCGGTCTGCCCAAGGGCCAGATCTTCGACGAGGTGTACTACGCCGTCGACGCGCACCACCTGCTCCTGCACGGCGTCGAATGGGACGACAACGCGAAGACCGGTTCGTTCGTCGTACACCCGCCGCTCGGCAAGTGGCTGATCGGGCTCGGCGAAGAGATCTTCGGGTACAACGACTTCGGCTGGCGGATCTCGTCGGCGGTCGCCGGCATCATCGCGGTGCTGATCGTCATCAGGCTGGCCAGGCGGATGTTCCGCTCGACGGTGCTGGGCTGCGCGGCCGGGCTGCTGATGTCGCTGGACGGGCTCCAGTTCGTGCTGTCCCGGGTCGCGCTGCTGGACATCTTCCTGCTGCTGTTCGTGCTGGCCGCGTTCGCCTGCCTGGTGATGGACCGGGACCATCGGCGGCGCCGGTGGCTGCGGGCGCTGGAACGGGGCCTGGACCCCACCCGGCCGGGTCGCGCCGGCCGCCCGCCGTTCGAGATGCCGTGGTGGCGGCTGGCGGCCGGCCTGATGACCGGCTGCGCCATGGCGGTCAAGTGGAGTGCCCTCTGGTACATCATCGTGTTCGTTTTGTTGATCTACTTGTGGGAGGCGGGCACCCGTAAGAGCGTCGGCGCCCCGCACCCGTGGCGCGACACGTTCCTCGACGAGACCGGCTGGGTGGCGGTGTTCGGCGCGATCATCGTGGCCGTCTACCTGGCGAGCTGGACCGGCTGGTTCCTCAGCAGTCAGGGTTGGGACCGGCACTGGCTCGCGTCGCAGGGGCACTCCGAACCCCCGATCCTCGGCGCGCTGGTGAACCTCTGGCATTACCACCAGGAAGCCCTGCACTTCCACGACACCCTGGACAAACCGCACCCGTACCAGTCCTGGCCGTGGCAGTGGCTGCTGCTGGGGCGGCCGGTCGCGTTCTACTACAACGGCAACGGGACGTGTGGCGCGGCGACCTGTTCGGCCGAGGTCCTGCTGCTGGGGACGCCGGTGCTGTGGTGGTCGTTCATCCCGGCGCTGGGCGGACTGGCCTGGTTCGGGATCAGCCGCCGGGACTGGCGGGCACTGGCCATCGGCCTCGGCGTGCTGGCGAGCATCCTGCCCTGGTTCCCGTACGAGGCCAAGGACCGCACGATGTTCTACTTCTACATCGCGCCGGCCGAGCCGTTCCTGATCCTGGCCGTGGTGTACGTGCTCGGCGCACTGATCCGAAGTCCGGCCCGCAGTGCCGCCACGACCCACTCGCCCGGCGGCGTTGAGCTGCTGGAACCCGTCGACCGGCGGCTCATGGGCACGGTGTTCGCCGGGGCGTACGTGGTGGCCGTTGCCGTGATCTTCGCGTACTTCTACCCGATATATGTGGGCAAGGTCATCCCGTACGCGCAGTGGATGGCGCGCATGTGGTTGGGCAGCCGCTGGATCTAGGGCCCGCCTAGGCCGCCAGGGCCGCCCGGTTTGTGGGCGGCCCGGTCAAGCGGGCCCGGACGTGCGCAGCTAGCTGTTCTGGTCGAACAGGACGCTCACCGATTCGCCGTTGTGGATCCGTCGCATCGCCTCGGCCAGCGCCGGGGCGATCGACAGCACCTTCAGCTTCGGTACCTGCTTGTCCCGCGGGATCGGCACAGTGTTGGTGCACACGACTTCCAGCACGTCGTCCGCCGAGCTGA
Source organism: Rugosimonospora sp. (assembly GCA_036494675.1). Taxonomy (GTDB): domain Bacteria; phylum Actinomycetota; class Actinomycetes; order Mycobacteriales; family Micromonosporaceae; genus Rugosimonospora. The sequence continues at coordinate 15,373 of DASXOA010000002.1, read as the reverse complement.
TCCGGTCCAGCGCACGATCCGCGAACAGCCCGTGCGTGCACGCCACCCGGATCGAGTTGACCTTCAGTTCGCGCAGCCGGTCGAGCAGCTCGATCACGGTACTGCCCCGGGCGATCTCGTCATCCAGGACGATCACGTCCTTGCCGACCACGTCGCCGATCACCGCGCTGATGCTCACCCGGTCGTCCTCGTACCGCTGCTTGGCGCCGGCCGCGACCGGTACCCCGAGGAGCCGGGCGAAGTCGGCCGCCGGCTTGGCGTTGCCCAGGTCGGGCGAGACGACGACCACATTGTCCAGGTCGTACTGGCGGAAGTGCGCGGCCAGCTCACGCAGCGCGTGCAGGTGGTCCACCGGCACGCTGAAGAACCCGTGCACCTGCGGAGAGTGCAGGGTCATCGCGAGTACCCGGTTGGCCCCGGCCGCGACCATCAGGTCGGCGACCAGCCGCCCGCCGATCGAGATGCGTGGCGCGTCCTTCTTGTCCGAGCGGGCGTACGCGTAGTGCGGCAGGACAACGGTGGTTCGCGCGGCCGACGCGCCCTTGGCAGCGTCCAGCATGAGCAGCAGCTCGACCAGGTTCTCCTGGACCGGTGGCACCAGCGGCTGGATCAGGAAGACATCGCGCTCCCGGCAGTTGGCCTGGAGCTGCACCTCCAGGCAGTCGTTGGCGAATCTGGAGACCCGCACCGGGCGCAACGGAGTGCCCAGGTGAGCGCAGATCTCGGTGGCCAGTTCGGGGTGGGCATTGCCACTGAACACCGCGATGTCCTCGTGCACGCCGCAACGATAACCGCCGGCTGTGCCGCCCGATCACGTACCGCGTGAGAGTGTGACGCGTGCGTACCCGCGTGGCACCGGCGCACTGTGGCGCGGGCCGCGCCCACTTACCGCGTCGTGTCCGGTTGTCGCGACGGCGGACCGGACGAACCGGCCGAGAGAAGGCGATACTTCCCCGGAGCCCTGCCCGTGCACTTCTCCGGCTCCCTGCCCGTACGGCCGGGGCCGCAGGTCGCGGTCCTGCTGCCCCGTCCCGGCCGCGGTCCCGGCCGCCGGCGCGCGCCAGCCGTGTGACCGCTGTTCGGCCTGCCACCGGCTGAGGCCCACCTTGATGTGTTCATTCTCGGATCGGAGCCGGGCGATCTCGGAACGCAGCGTCCGCTCCACGTGATCGCGGAGGGCGAGCGCGTCGGCGATCCGGCCGAGGTATGCGCGTACCTCGGCGGCGTCCACGCCGATCCGGTACCAGGGGGCCCGCCGGAACGTCACGTCCGTCACGTCCTGGGGTCGCATCAGGCGCATCACCGGGCACCGTCCAGCCGGTTGGGGCAGCGGGACCCGGTGGCGAGGTGCAGCCACTCGCCGGTCTCGCGGTCGCGCACCAGCGGCGTCGGGCAGCCGCACATGCCGCTCTCCGGCGGCCGGGTGGCAACCCGGTTGGTCGTGGCGATGGCGTCGGCCGAGCTGTTGCGGGACGGGCGATGCCGTTGCGAAGCGGTGCCGGCCGGCACGGTCGGGTTCATCGATGACCATCCACTGTAGACGGTCGCCGACCGCTGGTGCTGTACAGCAGGTGTCCGTGCAGCACGATGGACGGGTCGCGGAGCAGCGCGTGCACGTGGTCGAGTTCGTCGCCGGTCAGGCCGGCCGCGGAAAGCTGCTCGCGTAGCTGCTCGGAGCCGGCGATGAGCAGCCGGCACCCGGCGCCGCCGCCGCGCCACGTGCCGCCGTAGGCGACCGAGTGGACGTCGGTGAGCCCCTCTTCCATGAATGCCAGCAGGGCCCGCCGGGACCAGCCGCGGTCGTTGCCGTACTCGGCGAGTGTCCGCAGGTGGGCGAGGTGGAACCGGCGGATGAGCGTCGCGTCCTCCTCGCTGGTCGCGTGCGCCACGGTCTCGTGCGGCGACGTGGGCCAGAAGTCCTCGGTCAGCAGCACGCCGCCGGGCGCGACCGCCTCGGCGAGTCGTTGCAGCACCTGCCGGCGTTGCGGCAGATGGTTCAGCAGCCCCCGGGCGTGTACCAGGTCGTATTCGCCACCGGGCGGTGGCGATGAGGTGATGTCGTGCTCCAGCACGTGCAGGCGCGGGTGGGCCGGGATGAGCCGGGGCTTGGTGTCGGTCGCCGTGACCGACCCTTCCGGTCCGACCCGGTCGGCGAGCCAGGCGGCGACGCTTCCCGCCCCGGCACCCACGTCCAGGCAGCGGGCACCGGTCAGCCGGATCAGGTCGGTGATCCGCCATCTGGTGAGCGGATCGAGCAGCGATGCCAGGGCCTCGTGATGAGCCGTGGCCTCGGCGCTGTCGTTGTCGTAGGCGTAGGTCCGTGTCGTCCGGCTGGTCATGTCAGGTCTCCTTCGGAGTCGGTGAGAAATCCACGACGCGGTTGGGTGTCGGTCTGGAGCCGGCCGGCCCGGCCGCCTCCAGTGGGGCGGTGCCGCGGTTCCGGTTCTGTTTCTGTTTCCGGTTTCTGGTCCCGGGCATGGCGGAGCCGCCCGGCGTCGTGGCGGGCCAGTGCGCGGTGGGCTCGGCGGGGAGATCCGTTTCGCCGATGTGAAACTGCCGGCGGGAGTCCGGCCTCGGTTGCGGTCAGATCGAGCGGCGTGACCACCTTCTGGGGTAGCGGGCGCTGGCTAGATCCGGGTCGGACGGCCGCCGCACGCAGGCCGTCAGCAGGCCGCGTGCCGCGAGTCCGGCCCGGGAGCAGGGGAAGATCTCGCCACAGCTGCAGCGGTCGTCCGGCTCCGGCTGGTGCTCCAGGTGGAGTGCGTGTGCCACGCGCCACAGCAGCGGATCGGTGCACCCCTGCGGGGGCTGCTCAGGAGGGTCTTCGGGGTCGTACTGGACGCTCGCCATGTGATCCTCCCCAGGGAACGGCCATCCGTATCCGTCGGATCAGCCGTCGCGATGCCAAACGTGGGCGGAACGAGGTGCGGCGGATCCCGGCGAGTCAACAGTGGCGACCCTGAGCTGTCGCCGGGGCCTCTGAGCCGCCGCACCCCGTTCCCGGTACGGGCGCGGGAACCTGGCCGCTCCCGACACCGATTCCCGCACCCGGCTGGAAGCTACCATACCTACGTAGGAACGTAGATACAATAACCTGACTCTACGTGACGACGTACCGTCACCGTCATGATCGATCCCAGTGCCGACCGGGCTCAGTACCGGCAGATCGCTGACAGCCTGCGTCTCGCGATCATGAGCGGCGAGTTGCCAGATGGTGCACGGGTGCCCAGCGAGGAACAGCTCCGGCAGGAACACGGGGTGAGCCGGACGACCGTGCGCAAGGCGATCGAGGTCCTCAAGGGAGAGGGCCTGGTCGAGGTGCACGCCCCGCGGGGCACGTTCGTGCGCAACAACCAGAAGCCGGTGCAGACCGTGCAACTGCGCCGGGGTGACCGCGTGCGGGCCCGGATGCCGTCGCCGGCGGAGCGGCGCGAGCACGACGTCCGCGAGGGTGTGCCGTTTCTGGTCGTCACGCGGACCGACGGCTCCACGGAGTTGCACCCGGCCGACCGTGCCCAGGCCCAGCAGGGCCCGTCCGGTCGTTGACCTGCCAGAGTGGCGAGCATGAGAAAGCCCGAGTCGAAGCGTGCCGAGACACCACCGCCACCACCCGAGCCGTTGGCGGTGCCGGTGCCCGACAGCCACACCCACCTCGACATCGTCGGGGGAGACCCGGCCGCCGGGATCAAGGCGGCCCGCGAGGTGGGCATCGACCGGCTGGTCCAGGTCGGCGTCGACGTGGAATCCTCGCGCTGGGCGGCCGACCTCGCCGCCGCCGAGCCGGCCGTGCTCGCCGCGGTCGCGCTGCACCCGAACGAGGCGCCCCGGCTGGCCGACCTGGACTCGGCGTTGCGCGCCGTCGAGGACCTGGCCGGGCTGCCGAGGGTGCGGGGCGTCGGCGAGACCGGTCTCGATCACTTCCGGACCGGTGAGGACGGGCGGGCCGCGCAGGAGCGCAGCTTCCGGGCTCACATCGCGATCGCGAAGCGGTTCGGGAAGGCGCTGGTGATCCACGACCGCGACGCGCACGCCGACGTGCTCCGGGTGCTCGACGAGGAGGGTTCGCCGGACACCGTCGTGCTGCACTGCTTCTCCGGTGACGGTGCGTTCGCCGCGGAGTGCGTGCGCCGCGGGTACGTGCTGTCCTTCGCCGGCACCGTGACCTTCAAGAACGCGGCCAATCTGAGGGAAGCCGCGCTGGTCACCCCGCCCGACCAGATGATGGTGGAGACGGACGCGCCCTACCTGACCCCCATGCCCTACCGGGGCCGGCCGAACGCGCCCTACCTGATCCCGCTGACCGTCCGGTCGCTGGCCGAGACCACCGGCCGTGACCTGGACGAGCTGTGCGCTCGAATCTCCGCGACCACCGAACGCGTCTTCGGCGGGTGGTCTCCAGTCGCGTGATGCGCGATCCTGCATCACTTGACTGCATCACAATCCGGGTGCACTGTAAAGGCCATGCGACGAACGACGATCACCCTGACCGATGGCCAGGAGCGCGCGCTGGTCGGATTTGCCCAGCCAGGGCCCTATCAGGACGAGCTGCGGGACTGGGCGCGGGACCGGGGCATCGAGCTGAACGACTCGCCCGCCGAGGCCGCTCTCGTCCGGCTCCTGATCGACGCGGGCATCGAACATGTTCGCGCGCACTCGGCCGACGTGGCCTACGGGGAGCTCGCCGAGGTCTATGTGGACGAGGGGATCACCGGCGAGGTCACGGCGCTCACCGGGGACGAGTCCGCCGGGGACACCCCGAGCGCCGGCGACGCCCCGAGCGATAGCGAGCGGTCCGGAGGCCCCCGGGGTGGGGGCGGCGGCAAGCAGGTCGCGCGGTGACCGGCGCGATGCGGCGGCGCGATCCGGCCGGCACGGCGCGACGTGACGACGTCGCCGGTGTAGCGCGGCGTGATCGCCTCGCCGGCACGATGCCGTCCGCCCAAGCCCGTCCGACACCCGGTCGCCGGCCCGCGTCTCCCCGTCGCGGACAGGTCTACTGGCTGGACGTTCCCGGGGTGGGCCGGAGGGCGTGGCTGATCGTCTCGGCCGACGAAATCAACCAGACCGCAGCGCTGGAGCACCTGGTCGCGGTCCGGGTCTCGACCGCCGACCGGCGCCGGCACCTGCCGACCGTCGTGGCGCTCGGGCCGGGGGAGCCGCTCACCGGAAGCGTGCTCGCCGGCACTGTCATGCAGGTCAGGCGGGAGCGGTTCGTCGACCTGGCCGGCACGCTGTCTTCGAGCGTGATGCGCAGTGTCGACATCGCACTGCGCGAGGCGCTCGGCCTCGGGTGACGGGCACCATGCCCGGCGACGGGTCCGGCGTAGGCACCGTACGCTGGGTCACCATGACCGGTCTGCTGGGCCCGGCGGAGATCCGGGAGTTGGCGGCGCACCTCGGGGTCGTGCCGACCAAGAGTCTCGGTCAGAACTTCGTCCACGACCCGAATACCGTGCGGCGGATCGTGCGGGCCGCCGGTCTCAGCCCCGCCGACGTGGTGGTCGAGGTGGGCCCGGGGCTCGGCTCGCTCACCCTCGGGCTCCTGCCGGCGAGCGCCCACGTCTACGCGATCGAGATCGACCCGGTGCTCGCCGGGCGGCTCGCCGCGACCGTGGCGGAACGGGCACCCGACCACGTCGACCGGCTCACGATCATCAATCAGGACGCGCTCAAGGTGGACCCGGAGGACGTCGGGGCACCCACGGCGCTGGTGGCGAACCTGCCGTACAACGTCGCCGTACCGGTCGTGCTGCACCTGCTCGCCATCCTGCCGTCGCTGCGGCACGGCCTGGTCATGGTGCAGAAGGAGGTCGCCGACCGGTTGACCGCCGGCCCCGGCTCCCGGGTCTACGGCGTGCCGAGCGTGAAGCTCGCCTGGTATGCGACCGCCAGACCGGCCGGGAGGGTCCCGCCCAGCGTGTTCTGGCCGGTACCCAACGTCGACTCGGGACTGGTCGGGTTCACCAGCCGCCATCCACCCACGAATGCCGGCCGGCGCGAGACCTTCGCGGTGATCGACCATGCCTTCGCCCAGCGGCGTAAAACCCTCCGCGCTGCCCTGGCGGGTTGGGCCGGCAGCCCCGGCGGTGCCGCCGAGATTCTGGTCCGGGCGGGGGTGGATCCGCAGGCGCGCGGTGAATCGCTCACCATAGAGCAGTTCGCCGCGATCGCGGCGGCGCGGCTGGAGGAGGCAGCGTGAGCGGGTCGGGCACCGAGGGCGCCAGCCTGCCGTGCGGCCCCAGAGGGATGATCCGGATGAGGGTCGGCGCATGACTGAGGCGCTCTTCGAAGAGGACGGGCGGCCCAAAATGGGTGCCCCTGGACCGGTCCGGGTACGGGTACCGGCGAAGATCAACCTGCATCTCGGCGTCGGGCCGCTGCGCCGCGACCGGTACCACGAACTGACCACCATCTACCAGGCCGTTTCGCTGTACGACGAGGTGACGGCCAGGCGTGGCGATCAGCTGACCCTCACCATGGAGGGCGAGGGGGCCGGCGTGCTGCCGCTGGACGCGTCCAACCTCGTCCTGCGCGCGGCCCGAGCCCTCGCCGAGCACGCCGGGGTGCCCGCACACGCACGGCTGCACCTGCGCAAACAGATCCCGATCGCGGCCGGCCTGGCCGGGGGCAGCGCCGACGCCGCGGCCGCGCTGGTGGCCTGCGACGCGCTGTGGGGGACCGGCCGCGGCCGCGACGAGTTGGCCGAGGTCGCCGCGAGCGTGGGCTCTGACGTCCCGTTTCTGGTGCTCGGCGGCACCGCGCTGGGCACCGGGAGGGGCGAGGTGATCAGCCCGGTGCTGGTCCGACCGTCCTCCTGGCACTGGGTGATCGCGGCCGCCGACGGCGGGCTGTCCACTCCGGCCGTCTACGCCGAACTGGACCGGCTGCGGGCGGGCGATGCCGCGCCGACCCCGCTGGGCGACCCGGACGTGCTGCTGGCCGCGCTCCGGCAGCGCGACCCGCGTGTGCTCGCCGAGGCGCTCGGCAACGACATGCAGGTCGCCGCGCTGTCGCTGCGGCCGGATCTGGCCGGTACCCTTGCCCGCGGGCGGAAGGCGGGTGCGCTGGCAGGAATGATCTGCGGATCGGGGCCGAGCTGCGTATTCCTGGCGCGCAACGCCGCACAGGCGGAAGAGATCGCCGCCGACCTGAACGCATCGGGCTCGTGCCGGATCGCGTTGCCGGTTTTCGGGCCCGTGGCCGGCGCACGGGCGGTCTGAAACCGGGCCCCGATGGCAGGCCACACCGCAGTCATTGGCCAGCAGCCGGGCCGGTCCGAAGCCACTGGCCGGCACCCCGCCGGCCCGAAGTCACCGGCCGGCACTCCGCCGGCCCGAAGTCACCGGCCGGCTGCTGGCCGGTCGAAACCACAGGGCCGGCACCCCGCCGGCCCGAAACCACGAGGCCGGCAGCCGAGCCGGTCCGAAAGCACTGGCCGGCACCGCGCCGACCATAGCCACCGGCGGCGCCGCGCCGGCCTGTAGTGGCACCGCCGCAGCATGTCCCATTCGAGGGAGAGAATGTCGAACATCGTCAACCTGGACCGGGTCAGCAAGGGGTACGGCGCCGCCGGGCAGCTGCTCACCGACGTCTCGCTGGGTCTGGACGACGCCGACCAGATCGGCGTGGTCGGCCTCAACGGGGCCGGCAAGTCCACCCTGCTGCGCCTGCTCACCCGCGCCGAGGAGCCGGATGAGGGCCGGGTCACCCACCGGCGTGACCTGCGGGTGCTGGCGCTGCCGCAGACCCTGTCCCTGCCGCCCGGCGCGACCGTCCAGGACGTCGTCATCGGCGACGTCTGGCTGCCCTCGGGCTTCGCGGCCGAGCATGAGTGGGCCGGGGATGCCGGCGTCCGGACCGTGTTGACCGGGCTCGGCATGCCCGGGCTGGGCCTGGACGCGGCGGTCGGATCGATGTCCGGCGGGGAGCGCCGCCGGGTCGCCATCGCCGCGCTGCTGGTGCGGGAGGCGGACCTGCTGGTACTCGACGAGCCGACCAACCACCTCGACATCGCGGGCGTGTCCTGGCTGGCCGGGCACCTGCGCGGGCGGCGGGGAGCGCTGGTCGTGGTGACCCACGACCGCTGGTTCCTGGACGAGGTGACCAACCGGACGTGGGAGGTCGCCGACCTGACGGTACGGGCGTACGACGGCGGGTACGCGGCGTGGACCCTGGCGCGTGCCGAGCGCCTACGGGTCGCCGCCGAGACCGAAGCGCGCCGCCAGAACCTGCTGCGCAAAGAGATCGCCTGGTTGCGGCGTGGGCCGCCGGCGCGTACCAGCAAGCCGAAGTTCCGGATCGACGCCGCCAACGCCCTGATCGCCGATGTACCGCCGGCCCGCGACACCGTCTCGCTGCACCGGCTGGCGACCAGCAGGCTCGGCAAGCAGGTCTTCGAGCTGGATTCGGTGTCGCTGTCGGCCGGTCCGAAGCCGATCCTTCAGGGAGTCGACTGGCAGGTGGGGCCCGGCGACCGGATCGCCATCCTCGGCGCCAACGGCGCCGGCAAGACCACCCTGTTGCGGCTGCTGGCGGGCCAGCTCACCCCGTCGGACGGGCGGCTGGTCACCGGCTCGACGGTGCGGCCCGCGTTCCTGTCCCAGGAGCTGACCGAGCTGCCCGGACACCTGCGCCTGCTGGAGGCGGTCGAGGAGGTGGCCCGGCGGGTGGTACTCGGTGATCGGGAGATATCCGCCGCCCAGCTCGCCGAGGTGTTCGGCTTCACCGACAAGCGGATCTGGACTCCGGTGTCGGACCTGTCCGGCGGCGAGCGGCGCCGGCTCCAGATGCTGCGGCTGCTGGCGTCCGAGCCGAACGTGCTGCTGTTCGACGAGCCGACCAACGACCTGGACACCGACACCCTTGCCTCGATGGAGGACCTGCTCGACTCGTGGCCCGGCACGCTGATCGTGGCCAGCCACGACCGGTACCTGGTCGAACGGGTGACCGACTCGGTCTACGCCCTGTTCGGCGACCGCCGGCTGACCCACCTGCCGGGCGGCGTCGACGAGTACCTCTCGCGCATCGGGGCGCCGGAGACGGCGGGCGCGGCCGGGACGGCCCCGACCGGCAGAACGACGGCCGGCAGAACTCCGACCGGCAGCGCAGCGGCCGGCAGAGCGGCGGCGGGCAGCGCAGCGGCCGGCAGAACGGCGGCCGGCAACGCGGCGGACGCCGGGGCGGGAACGGCGACCCCGTCGCACGCGAGCGCCCCGGCGCCGACACCCGGAGCGATCGCCCCCGGGCTGTCCGCGGGCGAGCTGCGTGCCGGGCGGAAGGAGCTGAGCAGGCTGGAGCGGCTCGTCCTCCGGTTGGAGGAGCGGGAGGCGGCGCTGCACGAGCGGCTCGCCGAGCACGCGACGGACTACGAGAAGGTGACCGAGTTCGACGCCCAACTGCGGGCCGTACGGGCGGAGCGCGCCGAGACCGAGGAGGAGTGGCTGGCCCTGGCGGAGCGGATGGGCGACGGTTGAAGCCCGGTCGCGGGGTAGCAGAACCGGTGAGCGAGAATTCGACTGAGTTACCGGCGATCATGCGAACACCGACGATCACGCGAAGAGGGAATTCCATGGCCCACATCCCCATCAACCACCCGCTGCGTCCGTTGTACCGGGTGCTGACCGCGTTAGCCGGGCTCTACATTCTGATCTTCGGGATCGTCGGCGCCACGAAGTCGGGCGGGCAGTCGCTGTTCGACCAGCACCACCTGCACTGGGTGCTCGGCCTGCGGACCAACCTGGCGTTCGCCATCCTGTCGATCGCCGCCGGCATAGTGATCATGATCGCCGTCTTCATCGGCCGTAACATCGACCACTACCTGGACATCGGAGCCGGCCTGACGTTCATCATCGTCGGCATGCTGATGCTCGGCCTGCTGCAGACCGATGCCAACTTCTTCGGCTTCTCGGTGGTCAACTGCGTCGTCTCGTTCGTCATCGGCATCGTGGTCTTTGCCGCCGGGTTGTACGGCAAGACGGGCTCGGACAAGGACGTCGCCGACGAGGAGTCGTTCCGCCACCACCACCGCTGACGCGTTCCGCGGCAGATCCGCCGGCCGCTGAGCCCGAACGGGGTTCAGCGGCCGCGGCGGGTGATCAGGGTGGGCTTGGCCTCCAGGTGCGACAGGCCGTTCCAGGCGATGTTGACCAGGTGCGCGGCCACGGTTTCCTTGCGCGGCTTGCGCACCTCCAGCCACCACCGGCCGACCAGCGCCACCATGCCGACCAGCGCCTGGGAGTACAGCTCCGCCAGGTGCGGATCGTAGTCGCGGCGCTTGAACTCCGCGCCCAGGATGTGCTCGGCCTGGTGGGCCACGTCATTGAGCACGCTGGAGAAGTTGCCGGTCGCCGACATGACCGGCGATTCCCGCACCAGCACCTGGAACCCGTCGGTCTCGCTCTCGATGTAGTCCAGCAGCGCGAGCGCGGCCTGTTCCAGCAGCTCACGGGGGTGCCCAGCGGTCAGTGCGGTGGTGATCCGGTCCAGCAGCGCCCGCACCTCGCGGTCGACGACGACCGCGTACAGGCCCTCCTTGCCGCCGAAGTGCTCGTATACCACCGGCTTGGACACCTTCGCCCGGGCGGCGACCTCCTCGATCGAGGTCGCGTCGAACCCGCGCTCGGCGAAGAGCTGACGTCCGATGACGATGAGCTGCTCTCGGCGTTGAGCTGCCGACATCCGGACTCTGCCGGTGTTGCGCGGGCTGTCGCTCACCCGGCTCAACGTGCCAGTTTGGCTGCGACGCGCTCGGGCTTGGGCCAGCGCACGTCGTGCACCCAGCCGAGCTTTTCGAAGATCCAGATGGTACGCGCGGTGGAGTCCAGTTGCCCGCGCAGCACACCGTGCCGGGCGCAGGTCGGGTCCGCGTGGTGCAGGTTGTGCCAGCTCTCGCCGAAGGACAGGATCGCCAGCGGCCAGAAGTTGGCGGCCTTGTCTCCGTCGCGGGTCTCGAACGGGTGGTCGCCGAACACGTGGCAGATCGAGTTGATCGACCAGGTCACGTGGTGCAGCAACGACACGCGTACCAGGCCGGCCCAGAAGAACGCGCTCAGCGCACCCTGCCAGGACCAGGTGATCAGGCCACCCGCCGCGGCCGGGGTGAGCAGCGACAGCGTGACGATGAGCGGGAAGAGCTTGTCGACCTTCCGCAGGTCCTTGTCGGCGACCAGGTCGGGCGCGAACCGGGCCCGGTTGGACAGCTCGCGGTGGAACAGCCAGCCCATGTGCGCGTGGCCGAGCCCCTTGGTCAGGCCCCAGAACCCGGTGCCGTAGGCCCACGGCGAGTGCGGGTCGCCCTCCTGGTCGGAGTACGCGTGGTGGCGGCGGTGGTCGGCGACCCACTGGGTCGGCGTGCCCTGTACGGCCATCCCGCCGGCGATCGCGAGCGTGACACGCAGCCACCGCTTGGCCTTGAACGACCCGTGGGTCAGGTACCGGTGGAACCCGATGGTCACCCCGAAGCCGGAGGTGAAGTACATGATGATCCCGATCACCACGTCGGTCCAGTGCAGCCAGCCGCCCCAGGCGATCGGTATGGCGATGATGAGCGCGATGAACGGGGCCACGACAAAGGCCCAGAGCCCGATCAGGATGCCCAGCGGTTGCTTGCCCTCGGTGAGCGGCTTGGCTCCGGACGCGGCGGGAGTCGGCGGGTCGAGCAGGGTGGGTGTGGACATTCTGGCACCTCGTGACTGATCGCTGGCTACGCCTACGTCACCGTAACTTAAGGCCGTTCGTTCGGCGAGTGGACCATGGCTGACGTTTGCCGAAGTTCTCCCGCGTTATACCGCGCCAGGCGGCACGTTGAACCTGGTCAAGGGGGATAACCCGGTCGGGGTACCGGCGGTGGGGCCGGCGCTTGCCCGATACGGGTGAGGAAACGGTAGGCTTATCCAGCCATCGGTCGGCCGTGGTGTAATTGGCAACACCCCGCCCTTTGGAGGCGGTTTTCTAGGTTCGAGTCCTAGCGGCCGAGCTTCACGCAGAGCCCGGCCCGCCCCGGCGGGCCGCTCAGGCACCGGCCCGCGAAAGCGGGCCCGATCAGAGACTTGCCCGCGAAAGCGGGCCAGATCAGGCACCGGCCGGCGAAGGCGGGCCAGATCAGGCGTTGCCCGCCAGGGCAGCCGCGATCAGCCGCACCTGATCCGGGGCGGCCGAGTCCCAGAACCGGCCGTCGTGGCACCCCGTCGCGATCCTCACCGTCGAGGCGTCCGCCAGCCGTCCCCGCAGCGTGGTGACCGCCGCCGCGAACGGATCCGCCGCCCCGATCGCGATGTGCACCGGCAGTCCGGAGAACTCCCGCGCCCGCGCGGTCACGTCGTACGCCGCCCATTCCCAGGACGAGTCGTACGCGCCCGGGTTGACCCGCTCCGCGTCCGCGTAGGAGTGGAAGATCGCCGGGGACGTCGCGACGATCGCCGCGAACATCCCGGGCCTCGTCAGCGCGCAGAGCAGGGCGCCGTACCCGCCCATCGACCAGCCGGCCACCGCCGGGCGGGACACGTCCAGTCCCCGGGAGCGCAGCAACGGCAGGAACTCGTCGAAGATCATGCCGAGCGGGTCGTCCGCGGCGTGCGGATGCCAGTACCCGTTCCCCCCGTCGACTCCGGCCAGCGCGAACGGGGCCGTACCGGAGCGCACCGCCCCGGCGAGGTAGTCCGGGTACCCGCCGGTGGCCACGGCGGTGCGGCCGTCCGAGCCGTACCCGTGCAGCGCCAGGCACACCGGTAGCGCCGCGCCGGGCCCGTACCCCGGCGGGTACGCGATGGCGAAGCCGACCTCCCGGCGGCGGCGTGCGGAGCGCATCGTGCCGGTCACGATCGGACCCGGCGCCGCCCGCAGCGACGCGGCCGGCGCGGGCGCGTCACAGCGCCCCAGCGCGCTGTTCAGCGTGGACTTGCCGGGCAGCACCTCCGCATCCACGAGCGCCACGCCCGTGCCCGCGACCACCGCCAGTCCGGAGACGCCGCCGAGCGCGAACAGTGCGGTGCGCCGGGGAATCCGAATCATGCCCGTTACGGTAAGTGTGCGATGCCCGGCCCGCCGCCCCATCACCCATGGCTAACATGACCTCCGGCGCTATTTCCGACGCCTAGGAGCACGCGTGAGCGAGCAACGCACCGTCATCGTCCTCGCCGCCGGCGAGGGCAAGCGGATGAAGTCGGCCCTGCCCAAGGTCCTGCACACCCTGCTCGGCAGGAGTCTGGTCGGCCATGTGCTGGCCGCGGCGGCGCCGCTGGCGGCGCAACGCACCCTGGTCGTCGTCGGGCACGGCGCGGACCAGGTTCGGGCGCACCTGAGCGAGACCGCGCCGGACGCCGTGCCGGTCCTGCAGGCCGAGCAGCACGGCACCGGGCACGCCGTCCGCATCGCGCTGCCGGCCGAGGCCGCCGGGACCGTCGTCGTGCTCAACGGCGACCTGCCGCTGGTCCGGGCGCAGACCCTGGTCGAACTGGTCGAGCGGCACGAGCGGGACGGCAACGCGGCGACCCTGCTCACCGCCGAGGTCGCCGATCCGAGCGGTCTGGGTCGGATCGTCACCGGCGAGAAGGGCCTGGAACGGATCGTGGAGGAGCGCGACGCCACCCCGGCCGAGCGGGCCATCCACGAGATCAACGCGGGTGCCTACGCGTTCGACGCCAACCTGCTGCGCGACGCGCTGAGCCGGGTCTCCACCGACAACGACCAGGGCGAGGAGTACCTCACCGACGTGCTCGGCCTGCTGGTGGCGGCCGGCCACCCGGTCGGTACCAGCCGGGCCGACGATCCGGACGAGGCGCTGGGGGCCAACGACCGGGCGCAGCTCGCCGCGCTGCGGGCGGTGCTGCGCGACCGGATCAACACGCACTGGATGCGGGCCGGGGTGTCGATCATCGATCCGACCACCACCTGGCTCGACGTCAGCGTGGAGCTGGGCCGGGACGCGGTGGTCGAACCCAACACGCAACTGCGGGGCGCGACCGTGGTCGGGCCGGACGCCCTGGTCGGGCCGGACACCACGCTGACCGACGTGAGCGTGGGGGAGGGCGCGTCCGTCGTGCGTACGCACGGTTCCGGTGCCGAGATCGGTGCGGGGGCCTCGGTCGGTCCGTTCGCGTACCTGCGCCCCGGTACCGTCCTGGGCGCCAAGGGCAAGATCGGCACCTTTGTCGAGACCAAGAACGCCGACATCGGGGCCGGTACCAAGGTCCCGCACCTGAGCTACATCGGGGACGCCACCATCGGCCAGCACACGAACGTCGGCGCGGCCTCGGTAACCGTCAACTATGACGGGGTCGACAAGCACCGCACGGTCATCGGCGATTACGCGCGCACCGGTGCGGACAACATGTTCGTGGCGCCGGTGGAGGTCGGGGACGGCGCGTACACCGGCGCCGGTACGGTCGTGCGGCGCAACGTGCCGCCGGGGAGCCTCGCCGTCTCCAACGGGCCGCAGCGGATCTTCGAGGGTTGGACCGAGAGTCACCGGGCCGGTACGCCGGCGGCAGAGGCGGCGGCACGGGCGCGGCGCCTCGCGGACACCCCGGAAGCGGCGGCCGACACCGCAACCGAATAGGCTGGTCAGTGGATGCCACTGGGGCCGGCGACGGTCGCGGGTGAGATGGCCGGAACCGGCGGGCGCCAGACCACCGACCGACCCACAGGGAGCGAGCCGATGGGCAGTATCACGGCCGAGAACCGTAAGACTCTGATGCTCTTCTCCGGTCGGGCGTTTCCCGAGCTGGCTGACGAGATCGGCGAGGTGCTCGGGGTCCCGCCGACGCCCACCGACGCGTACGACTTCGCCAACGGTGAGATCTTCGTCCGTTACCGGGAGTCGGTGCGCGGTTGCGACGCGTTCGTGGTCCAGTCGATGTCCCAACCGCTGAACCAGTGGCTGGTCGAGTCGCTGATCATGGTGGACGCGCTCAAGCGCGGGTCAGCCAAGCGGATCACGGTCGTCCTGCCGTTCTACCCGTACGCGCGGCAGGACAAGAAGCACCGGGGCCGGGAGCCGATCTCGGCCCGGCTGATGTCCGACCTGTACCGGACGGCCGGGGCCAACCGGATCCTCACCGTGGATCTGCACACCGCCCAGATCCAGGGCTTCTTCAACGGGCCGGTGGATCACCTGTTCGCGATGGACATCCTGGCCGGCTACGTCGAGGACCGGTTCGCCGGCCGGCCGATCACGGTGGTGGCGCCGGACTCCGGCCGGGTACGGGTGGCGGAGCGGTGGACCGACCGGCTCGGTGGCTGCCCGCTGGCGTTCATCCACAAGACCCGCGATCCGCTCAAGCCCAATCACGTGGTCGCGAACCGGGTGGTCGGTGACGTCGAGGGCCGGGTCTGCCTGATCGTGGACGACATGATCGACACCGGTGGAACGATCTGC
>DASXOA010000001.1:0-9082 GCA_036494675.1 Rugosimonospora sp. | reverse complement strand
GACAGGGGATCGAGCGCGGGATCCGCAAGCGTGCGACCTTCATGACCGTCAAGTACTGACACCACGACCGCGCCCGCCGCAGCGATGGCGCGGCCGCTGCGGCAGGCACCTCAGCGCCTCGCTGCGGTTCTCTCTACGCCTTCGTCACCGCGTGTGGGTCGGCCACCACTTCAAAATCATGCTGGGTCGATCCGACGAAGCGGCGCCGCCGGAACCAGCGACTCGCCACCGTTCCTCGGTCAGTCGGGTTCCGGAATGACCAGCCCGGCCTGCTTCTGGAACGCCGTCGGCGCTCGCAGCTCCTCCTTCGACGGGTGGTGGGCGCACATGGCGGCGGCACTCAGTCCGATCCGCGCGGCGAGTGCTCGCCTCCGCCACAACCGGCTCCGGCTGCGCTCAGGCGCGCACCACCGGCACCCCGCCGGTTGCCCGACGGTGACCTGGCTCGGCGGCCGATTCGACCTGACCGGTTCGGGGTCGGCCGCCGGAACGTGCGGACCCGATCACCTTCGGTACGGACCCTTCACGACAATCGGCTGAAATCCACACTGGGCTATGTGTGCGTGGGCGGCGACGCCCTACGGTGTGGGATGACGGAACGGAGAGCCGATGCCGACACCGAACCCCCTCGGGCCCGTGCCCTCTCCGCAGGAGTGGCAGGAGCTGGTGCGGTCCGCGATCCGCGAGATCGACGAGTCCAAGCCGAGGCTGCGGTGGACCGCCCGCGACGAGATCCGGTGGGACCTCAACGGAGAATGTCCACACTGCGGTGATTACATGTCGGTACTGGTCAGCGGCGTGATACTGGCCGACTCGCCGTTCGAGTCCGCCGACCTCATCGAGATCCTGGCGGAGTGCAGCTGCGAACCCGGACACAGCGAGGGCCGGCGTGGATGCGGGGCTGGACGAGGGGACTACATCAGGGTGCCGGCGCCGAGGACGTCCACGGAATGACGACGTACGCCGACGAGCTCGCGCACTACGAGTCGAACGTGGACGAGCTGCGCCGCGGCCAGCTCAAGACTGTACAGACCTCGGCCACCCGCTGGTCGGCGTTGATGGCCGGCCTGCTCGCAGTGTTCGGCACCGTGGCGTTCGCCGGCGGCCTCAACACTGTCGAGCGGCTGCCCTCCCCGGCGGACGCCGTCGTCAAGGCGCTCACCACCCTGGCCGCTGTCTCGGCGGTGGTCGCCATCTGGTACCTGTCCCGGGCCGCCGGCGGCCTCGATTTGACCGACCTGCCGCACATCAACGGTAAGATCCTCATGGAGCGCGAGACGGCGTCTGTCGGCGCGGCCCGCAGGCGCATCAGGATCGGCAAGGTCTGCGCCGTGGTCACGGTCGCGCTGGTGCTTGCCGGCTCGGCGGTGGTGCTCTGGGTCCCGGCCGCCGCCTCGCAGCCGAAGTTCCTCGTCCGCTTCCCCGACGCGGCGTACTGCGGGACCCTGGTCCGCAACGGCGACCGCATCGCGATCGGCGGTCGCGACCTCGCCGCCGCCACCGAGGTGATCCCGGTGGCGGCCTGCCCTGCCACACCCCGGTAGGCTCCGATGGACCACCCGTTCTTCGACCGGCCCACCTACCCGCTGCACCGGCCGGACGCTCGGGACCTCCTGCGGATCCTCGTCACGATCCTGCCTGACAAGCATGACATCGTGCACTACTACCAGTGCGCGGCCGACGGTCTGAAGCCACTTACCGACGCCCGGGCGGATCTCATGTGGGAGGAGGCGCTCAGACACCTCGCCGCCGCCCACGCGCTCGAAAGCCTCTTCGACGTCCTGCTGAGCCAGCGGTGGCACCCGCAGGTGCTGGAGGCGATCGAGCGCGTCCGGAACGCGCGGCCCGGCGTTGACCGGCTGGTCGGCGAAGACGACGATCCCGGCGTGGTCATCCTCGACCGAGCCGACCTGCGGCAGCAGATCAGGCGGCTGACCCCGGCGAACGCGCCGCTGAAGGTCATCGTGGTACGCGGTGATCCGCTGACCGGCAAGAGCCACGGCCGCCACCTGTTCGAGCTGGCTGCACAGGACCAGGGTGCGCAGCCGGTCTACCTGTGCGCCGGGATGGTCGCCACGGTGGACGAGGTGCTCGGCGAGCTGTTCGGCGCGTTCGGCGCCACGAGCGAGATCCCGCCGCCGGACACCACCGGCAGCGCCTACTACCGCCAGGTCTGGCTCAGGCTGCGCGAGATCGCGGAACAGCGCAACCGGCCGCTCTGGGTCGCCGTCGACGACCTAGGGGTGGATCCCGACGGTGCGCCGCTGCTCGACGCGGAGATCCGGGAACTGTTCGACCAGCTCGTGGTGACGTTCCCCAACCCGCCCTACCGGACCTGGTTCCGGCTGATGCTGATCCACTACCCGGAGGGCAGGCTGCCCACGCGATGGCGGCGGGAGGTGTGGGCCGAGGAGCGGCCCAGCGCCGAGGACGTGCGGGCGGAGCACGTTGCCGACGTGCTGCGCTCCTGGTCGGTACGGCACGGCCGGGCGGTCGTGGACGAGGAGATCAACGCGCTGGCCGCCGACATCGTGGCCAGGGCGGACAAGGTACCGGAGGACGAGGGAGACCAGCCGTCCCGGTTGCAGCGCATCCACGACCTGGTCAGCGAAGCGCTCGAGTCGCTGGTCGGGGTGGCAGGATGACGGCCGAGGTGCGCTGGACCCGGGTGAAGCGGAACACTTTCGATCTGGCCGAGCTGACGGGGGCGCTGGACCGCGCGTCGCGCGGCGTGCTCCATGTGCGGACCAGTACCCACGCGGTGTGTACCGGCTGGCTCATCACCGATCGGCTCGTGGTGCTGCCCTCCCATGCGTTGGCGCGCTCCATCGACCCGCACGCCCCCCGGATCAGCTGCCGTGCGTTCGGCGACACCGAACCGGCCGTGGACGCCGATGTGGTGTCCGTGTCCGGGGCGTACGACGGCAGCGCTCCGGCACTGCTGCGGCTGCGGGAGGCCCTGCCAGGGGTCACCGCACTCGGCCTCGCCTCCGAAGAGCCGCAGGTCGAGGACAGGATTTTCGTCCTCCACTACCCGTACGACTTGCCGAGGCAGCAGGTCAGCTTCGGCCAGATCCTCGGCGTGAACGCGCCGTGGCTGCGCCACGACGCCGAAACATCGCCGGGCTCCAGCGGCGGGCCGGTCGTCGACGCACGCGGCGATGTCGTGGCCATGACGACCCTGGGTGACCCTGACGGCAACGGCGCCGGACCGTCGCTCGGGGCGATCCTCGGTGTGCTGCGCGAGGGGCCGTGCTGGGAGGAGATCAATGAGCGGCACCGGCTGGCGGACGTGGCGGCCGCGCGCCGCCGGATCGAACAGCCGGTCAGGCACGAGCAGCCGGTCAGCGACGCTCTGCTGCGGTCGGTCGCGGTGCGGTGGAGTGTGGATCCCGCGACGCTGCCGCCCGGCGACCGCGACCGGGTGGCGCGGCTGGTGACCGACCCCACCGCCGCGACCTGGACGCTGCGGCCCGCCGAGCGGTCCCGGATCATCGCCACCGCCGGGTCGATGCAGCCGCTGCGCGAGGCCCGCGGCGAAGACAGCGCCGACCAGCTGCCGCAGCGCGTGATCGACCGGATCCTCGCCGGGCCCCCGTACCGGCTGGGGGACATCGAGGAGCGGGCCCTGCCGTACTGGCTGCAGGCCGTGCACTGGTTCGCCGACGTCGAGCCGGCGCTGCCCGGGCCGGCCGAGGTGGCCCGGGCACTGGAGCGCCGCCGGCTGCGCAGCCGGATCACCGGGGTCGCCGGCGCGGATTTCCGGGGTCGGGCCGCCGAGCTGTCCCGGTTGCGCCGCTGGTACCGGCGGCCGGATCCGGCGCCGATCGTGGTCTCCGGCATCGGCGGCATCGGCAAGTCCGCGCTGGTCGCGCGCTTCGTCGGGCAACTACCCGAGCGGGCGCTACTGGGCTGGCTGGACTTCGACCGTGCCGACCTGGCGCCCGACGACGCCGACTCGGTCCTGTCGATGCTGTACCGGCAGCTCGCGGCCCAGGTTGACGGGTTCGCGCCGGAGCCGCTCGGCGAGAAGGGGACGTGGCAGGACCGGGCCGGCGCCTTCGCGGCCGCGTTCGCCGAGGCCTGCCGGGCACGGCCGGCCCCGCTACTCGTGCTGGACGGATTCGAGGTCGCGCAGTACGTCCGGCGCCACGGCGAGATCTGGCACCTGCTGGAGCTGATCCTGGAACGGGTGGAGGGCCTGCGGGTCATCATCAGCGGGCGGGCCCCGGTACCCGGCCTCACGCTGCGCGGCCGGCCCGCGGCGGCGTTGCCGCTGGCCGGCCTGCAGGCGGCGGACGCGGCGGACTGGCTGCGCGACCACGGGATCGCCGACCCCGCCGTGCTGGCCCGTGTGCTGGCGCTCGCGAACGGGATACCACTGGCACTGCGCCTGGCCGCACGCTTCCTCGACAGCGGGGCACAGGCCGACGAGCTGCCCGAGCACCTGCCCCAGGCGATGGTGGAAGGCCTGCTGTACGCCCGGATCCTCGAACGGGTGATGGAACCCGCGCTCGTGCCGATCGCACGGGACGCGCTGGTGCTGCGGCGGATCACCGCGGAGATTGTCGCCAACGTGCTCGCCGACCGGATCCCCGACGGGCTCGACGCCGGCCGGACCTTCCAGCGGCTGACCCGCGAGCTGTCGCTGGTGGCCGGCGGCGACGCCGACCAGCTCGGCATCGTGCTGGACGGCGCCGCCGACGAGCTGAGGCTGCGCCCGGACGTGCGGGCGGCCACCCTGGAACTGCTGCGTCGGGACGACCCCGGCCGAGTGCGGACCATCGACGAGCGCGCCGAAGCCTGGTACGCCGCGCTTGGCTCCGGCGGCACAGTGGCCACCGCGGAGCTGGTCTACCACCGGCTGCGCCTGGGCGACCTCGACGGCGCCGAGGCCGCGTGGCGCGACGCCTGCGGCCCCCTGCTCGCCGGTGACGAGGCCGAACTGCCCGTCCCGGCCCAGGCCTGGCTGCACCGGCGCGTCGCCGGCCGACAGTCCGCGTCCGTGATGCATGCCGCCTGGGAGGCCGACGCGGTGCTGCGCATCCGCGACGCCCTGGCCCGGGACATGGACCGCGCCGTGCCCGAGATCCTCGACGAGCGCTCGCGCCGGGACCCCGGCGGGCCCTTGATCCTCTACGACGCCTGGATGATGGAGCACGCCGGTGACCCATCAGCGGCCCGGGATCTGCTGGCGAGCGCGAGTCCGGGGGACGACACCGTGCAGCGGGACCGGTCGGTTCTCGCCGCGCTGCTGGCCTCACGGGCGGGAGACCGGCCGGCCGCCGACCGCCTTCTCGTCGGCCTCTGCTCGGCGCGCCACTGGTCGAACCTGCAGGACGCGGACCTGCTGGCGCTGGCGGCGTGGGCTGCCCGGGTCCGCCTGACCGTTGACCTGGAGACCGAACGGGATCTGCTGCTCGCGCTGGGCCCCGGAACGGAGAAATGGTTCTTCAGCTCAGCGACGTCGAACTATCTCACGCCGTCCGACCTGCTGCTGAATGGCCTCGCCACGCTCATGCGGCGACGTTACGTGTCCCAGTCCGTCGAGCTTCCAACCACGCCCGCGCAACTGGAGCCGTTTCGCGCGCACCTGGGGGAGATGCGGCGCGGGCCGTTCTCCCCGGCCACGACGGAGTGGCTGAACGCACCGTTCGGCGACCCCGATGGCCCGTGGCGGGCCATGGACCTCGGGATGCCCGCGTCCCAGATAACGGGAACTGACGGGCTGACCGGCCAAGTCGTGTCCTGGGGCCTGGACCTGGCGGTACTGGGGGAGCGGCGCTGGCGGCTCGCCACGCAGAATCTGTCGCTGGTCCTTGCCTGCCGGGAGACCGTACGCAGAAAGCGGGCGGACCCGCTGCGCAGGTGCCTCGGCGCAACGCTGGCGGCCTTCCGGTCGCAGCCGCTGGTGTTGCGCGAGGACGGCCACGACTTCGGAAGTCTGGACAGCATCATCGCCACGCACCTCGTGCGGGCCACCCCGGTGCTGGCGGCGCGCAACGACGCGCGCGGCCGCCTCGCCGACGAGCTGCTCAACCTGTCGCAGGTGGCCAACGCGCGGGACCCCCAGACAGGCAAGTACCGGCTCGGCAAGGTCGAACAGCCCGACATCCGCGCCATCCTGCTGTACCTGCTGGGCCCCGACCCGCTGGAGACGCTCTTCCGCGTTGTCGCCGGGCTGCCGCTGGAGGAGTCCTGAAGGAGACATCGGTGCTGGATGCCTTTCCCTACCCGTGGACCGAGCGCTGGGCCCAGCAGTTGCACACCACGCTGACCCAGCTCTTCCCGACCCGCCAGGCGCTCGCCGCGGTGGCCGGGCCGGCCGGCTTCGACCTGACGACGGTCTACACCGAGCAGGCCATCGCGTACGCCTGGTGGGAGGTCCTCGACCGGGCCGGCCGGCAAGGACAGACGCAAGCACTGGTGTCCTCCGCCCGCGACCTGCTCCCGCCCGGAAGTCCGCGCCGCCAGTTCCTCGACGCGCTGCTGGACGGCGGGCCGGTGCGTACCGATGGCGAGCCGCGCGGCGCCCAGGGGGCGCCCCAATTCATCCACGCCAGCGACGAGGTCCTGGAGCCGGAGGCCAGGCTGTACCACGACGACCTGACCCTTCAGATCGGCCGGGTGCCGGCGCTCATCGTCACACTGCAACGCCTGCTGGAACTGGCCCCGGCGGTGTGCAAGCTGACGGTCGCGATCGGCACGAACCTTCGGGAGGGGACCGCGTTTCGGATCGGAGCCGACCTGCTGCTGACCAACTGGCACGTGGTGCACCGCCAGTCGACGGGCGAGCCGGCCACGGCGGTGACGGCGGAGTTCGGGTACGAGGACGACGGCCGGGGCGGGATCCTCAGCGCGACGGCGGTCCGCTGCGACGCCGGCAGTATCGCCGGCGGCCGGGCTGACGACTGGGCGGTGATCCGGGCGGCGGATCCCCTCGACGACCGGTGGCCGGTGATCGCGCTGTCCGCGGCCGCGACGCCCCGCGTGCATTCGCCCGCGTACATCGTTCAGCACCCGGACGGACAGCGCAAGCGCCTCGGCTTCGTGCGCAATCAGGTGTCCTACATGGACAGTCGGGTGGTGCAGTACCTGACCGACACCGAGACGGGCTCGTCGGGATCCCCGGTGTTCGACGAGGAAGCAGCGTTGATCGCCGTACACCACGCTGGCGGCCGCCCGCAGGAGGTGCTCGGTAGGCCGCCGACGAAGAAGAACGAGGGCGTCCGGATCAGCCAGATCCGCGCGGGTCTGGCGGCCCTCGGCATCGAGACCGGCTGACGCAGGTACGGCAGGGGAGTGCATGGACCCGGACGGCGCCCTCTGGCCCTGGCACGAGAGTGTGTGCCGGAAGGTCTACGACTGCCTGTCGCAGGTGTACCCGCCGGAGGACGCGCAGCACCTGGCCCTGTCGGTCTCCCCGCACTTCCGCAGCATCGACTACCGGAGGAACGGGGAGGAGGTCTGGCGGCTGCTGCTGGACGCCGCCGTCGCCGCGCAGCGCGAGCGTGAGCTGCTGACGAAGGTGCTCGAGGACGGCAGGAAGGCGGTGTGTCACAGGCCGGTGGAGGAGTGGTTCAGATGGCGGGCAGAGGCGGACGAGGTCGGCCCGCGTTCCGGTGTGCAATCCCGCCGCGGCGCGGTGCGCGGTCACCTGAGCGCGGTACCGGACCTGTCGGACCCCCAGGACCCGTCATCGCGCCGGACCGGCGCGGACGAGCCGGCGGCGCTCAAGGCGGCGGTCGGTCGGCTACGGGGACAGGTGGCCATGCTCGGCGCCACACCGACGCCGGGCCTGCTCGCGCTACTCCTGCCAGAGGTGCGACGGTTACTGCGCGAGATCGACGGCCTTCTCACTGATTGGCGACAGGCGACGGCCGCGGCGCGGCTGGAGTTCCGGGTACGTGTCGAGGGGCTGAGCCGGATCGCTCGGCTCCGCGACCGCTGTTCGGCCGCGGATGCGGCCGCGGCCGACCTGAGCGGCGGGGTACCGGCCGCGGACGCGCTGAGCCGGCTGGTCCGGGCGGTTGATGCCCTGGCGGACCAGGCGCCGGGCCCCGCGGCGGGCAGGTCCCAGCCACCGTCGCGGTCGTGAGGCAGGACCGGCCATGGCCCGCACTGCGTCTCACGGCCTCTACGAGGCCATCGTGGAGACGGAGAAGGCGCTCGCCACCGGACCGGGGCTGCATGCGGCACTGAGCGGCAAGGACACGGATACCATCGCCCAACGACGTGCAGGCCGTCGCAGCCTCGCTGACAGCACTGCTGGACGGCCTCGGACAGCAGGTGACGCAGCGATACGACCGGTGTCTCCGGGACGGATGCGGCGAGCCGCCGATCCAGGCGCTGCGGGCGACCCAGACGCTGATCGGGGAGGCGCACAGCGCTGTGGCCAGCCTCAACTGGGTGTTCGCCCGGTTGAAGCAGGGTGGCGTGCCGATTCTCGACGAACTGCAGGCGGTCGGCATCGGGGTCACCGGGGTGGACACGGCCACCTGGAACCTGCTTGCCGGCCTGGCACAGCTCAAGCCCCTGGTCGCGCCGCCGCGGCCCGCGCGCCGCCCGAGGCCTGAAATCAGGGCGGACATCGACCGGGACGTCGGGTGACCCACGGTCGCAGTGCCGGCCGGTTCAGTGCCGGGGTCCGGGCGGAATCGGGCCGGGCGTCGGGGTACGCCGGCCACGCACACCGCCGTCGCCACGTGGAGCGCACCGATCGTGGTCGTCGTGGCGGTCCATCGCGGCACCGAAATGGTTGCGGCCACGGTAATTCGTCACGCGCGGCGGCTGCCCGTACCGGCGGCCACCATCGCCGTTGGCAACGCGGTGGCCACCGCTATCGGGGTTCGCCTATGCGACATGCCGATTATCGGCGAGGCGGTTGCGGCCGTCATCGAGTTCAGCGGGGTTCGGAACTGCTGGGGGTTCAGCGTGTTATGAGGTGCGTAAGCAGGTTTTAGACGGCGTTTGTCACGTGAGTCTGGCTGGGTGTGTAGGTGCAGGGCATTGACCGGCCGCGGCGGCGTACCGGGGGTTTCCGGGGGGAAGCTGGTTGGTGGTTGATCCCGGGGGTGGGCAT